>JAAFHV010000226.1 GCA_013297655.1 Myxococcales bacterium
GCCTGCGCCTGCGCCTGCGCCTGCGCCTGCGCCTGCGCCTGCGCCTGCGCCTGCGCCTGCGCCTGCGCCTGCGCCTGCGCCTGCGCCTGCGCCTGCGCCTGCGCCTGCGCCTGCGCCTGCGCCTGCTCGGACCGGAAGAATGGCAAGCTTCGCGGACTCCTTTGGTCATTGCCGCTGAAGCCGACTTTGGGTTTGCCCGATAGCGCCAAGTTTCTTAATATCGGGCGCGAGGCCGTTCGAGCGTCGCAGGAGGTCTCCTGCGGGGCTCCAGGGCGCGGCTGCGCGCGAAGGTCGTGATGATGAGCTACTCGATGACGAACGGCTACGGCGACCACGAGAACCAGCCCTCGATCGAACAGATGGAAGCCTTTCTCCGCGACTTGAACACCGACGACGAAGAGCACGGCGCGGCCTGGCTTTCGGATGACAATGGGACCGTGCTCGAGTACTCGGTAGGCGGCAACCTCGCGTACGACCGCGTTGGTCAGCCGCCCCGTCACATGTCCGGCGTCGCCCACGCAAAAGTCGTTGAGCTGTGGACGTGCTTGGCGAACCGGCAGCTCGAGAAACTCGAGCGGGAGCCTTGGCAGCCAGGGGCCAGCGCTCCTCTACCCCCAGAGGAGCTCGCCCGTCGTCAGCGAGAGATCGCGCTATGGCAGTCGCAGAGAGACCGGGAGTTTTACGACACGCTCGGCACCGAGCGCACCGAGCGCACCTGCCGCGCGTCCGAGTGCACGCGTGGGACTGTTGAGTACAGTGTATTCTGTAGGCCTCATCATTTCGAGAGCGTGTTCGGACGAAAGAGCCCGTTCGATCACTAATGCAAGTTCACGTTGATCGCCTGCTCGCAATCGGGGCGACCCGAACCCGCAGAAGAGACGGATACGGGCTCTCGTCTTCGGGCAGAGCGTCGCAGCGGACGACCGGCCGGCCGTCGCCTCGCTTCGCAGGCTCCCTTTGGAATCGCCGCTGAACGCAAGCGTCCGGACTGCACATGCTGAGCTTCGAAGACCCACGCTGGGCGGAATTGAAGGCGGGCTACCGCACGGTGATCGACCTGCGTCCACCTCTCCAGCGCCTCGAGTCCGATCGGGATCCGAAACAGGCATGGGATGAGCTCTGGCAAGAGCTCTACCACCAGGGCGATATCGGGGAGGGATCCTTCGTCGCGGTTCCGCATCTGGTGCGGATTCATCAGCTCCGCGGTATCGCAGACTGGAACACGTACGCGATTGTCGCCACGATCGAGCTCGCACGCGGGAGGGAAGGGAATCCCGATGTTCCAGCCTGGGCTCGCGAATCGTACGACGTGGCGCTGCGCGAGCTTGCCCAACTCGGACTGACGGAACTTTCTAGGGTGTCAGACCAGGAGGCGGTGCGGTCGATCCTCGGGCTCGTCGCGATCGTGCACGGGGCTCGCACCTACGGGCGGATCCTCGTGGAGCTCACAGAGGACGAGATCCTGGAGCTCGAGGAGCATTCATTCGGCGGGTCGGAGGACAGATAGCTTGCCGTTGCAGTCGGACGGGCGCAGCGCCACGCTCCCACGCTCCCTCTTGCGCCCGCCGCTGAACGGCACGATCGTTAGGTGAGCGAGCTACCGCATCAAACGTCGAGCATCGGCTTCCAGCCGTGCTCGGCCACTCGTTCGAGTCATTTGAGATGATGGTTTCGATGACAGCAAGGCCGCCAGCCTCTCCGCAGGAGTGCGCGATCGCCCACGTTACCGCGCTCGCGGAAGGCGGTCCCGTCGATGCCTCGCTTCGCGTCACCATCAACTTCCATCCTGACCGCCTGGTGGCGGGGCGACCCATTCTGGAGGTGATGGCGCGGGATGGGGTCTATCGGTCCCAGTTCGAGACGGGAACCAGCAATGGGGCGTTGACGGCCCATCCTGGGGGCAGCCGCTGGCTCTGGGAGAGCCGTATCTTCGGTGGCGCCTACGATCGCGCGGCGCCGTCGGCGCGGCCGAAGTACGGGGCGTTGAACTTCCGCGGTCGAAGCCACGGCGGCTCACCGCGCTTCGGCTCGACCCACCTGCGGCTCCGGCCGGAGGCTCTGGACCGGGCGACCTTCTGCTACCCCGACAGCGTCTTCGAGCCGACGAGCTTCGGCGTCGCGACCCGCGCCTCCGCCATCATCGCCCTCGCGGACGCGACTCCCGCGGCGGACGCGCTGGACGACTACATCGAGGCCCAGGTCCATGGGCCGCTGGCGCTGGCGCGAGACGTGGAGGCGCTCGTGCTCGACGTCTGCTACCGCGACACGGAGGTCGAGGGTGAGGCCGGCAGGTTGGGATGCCCGATCGAGTGGCATCACGGTTTTCGTGTGAGCACCGATGAGCTGCAGCGTCACCCGGACTACCGGGGACCGGAATACGTGGCATTGGGCCTGGTCCTGGCGCGTGATGGTTACCTGGACCCCTGGGTCATCGGGGAGGCTGCTCGCACAGGCAAGCATGATGAGCAAGCGCTCAAGCGTCTCTGGCACTATGTCGCCCGGTTCGGCGCTCGCGAGCCGCGCTGAAGTTGGGTCTGCGCCTTTCGCCCAACAAGGCGCCCTCTGCCGAAGCCGGGGCGCGGCAGAGCGGCCAGTTAGGCCTTCGAGAGCGTGGCGCTGTAGGTTGCATCCGCGCTTGCGTTTCCCGCACTGCTTAGCATCAGAGCAGCGCACGCTGGCCCTGTCCCACTGTCACGCGCATCGGGGCTGAGGCTACTGGCCAGGTCATCGCGAGGACCGACTGCCGAGGGCGGTCTATCGTTAGCGCCTGGTGCGTCTCGCCGCTGGGCCGCGACTTCCTCGCGCTTGCAGACACGCGGCCCGTGGTTTAGCGTTGGCCTAACCAATGATTCAAGCTGAACCACGCTTCGTGAGTCGGCTTAGCTCAGGTGTTAGGGGTCGCGGCAATGGGCAATTGGAGGGCGAGAGTTGCGATTGCCATCTCATTGCTCGTTCTGTTCTCGGCGGCTGCATATGGCGTTTTGCTCTATTTGTCGCCATTGCCTGTCCGCATCATGGACACAGACTCGTCTGGCCTAGTTTGTCTCGGTGAGGCGATAGATGCCTATGACGTGGGGCGGCGTCCTAGCGAAGGGAATCCGGGCTGCACCGAGTTGTACTGGCTCAAAGATGGCTTGCCGGCTGCATTGAGTTGCGGCGGAGAATAAGTCACCATGGCCGTCTAGCCGGGCGCTGCTCACATGCGCCTCTGGCGACGGGCTTTTCAGTCGCCAGGTCGCTTCGTTCGCAGGCTCCGTCTTGGCGCCCACGGCAGAATGCTAACGTTGACCGGATGCCGCGCCTATGAAGCTCCAGGACCTCTGCGAACTGCTCGCGCCGCTTGGCTGGTCCCGGACCCGCTCGTCGACCGCGCGCCCCCCCTCGACACCACCCCACGTCCTTGCGATGCTCGCGCCTATGCACGCGAGCGTACGTTCTACTCTCGAGTCCCTCGCACGTACCTTCGCGTCGCGCCTCGTTCGCGAGCTCGTCTCCAGCGACGACGCGGGCAGTCTGGCAGCATTCCTCGCGTCCCACGCCCCGACTCCGCCGAAACGCAGCGGGCGCCGCGTGCGGAAGCCGGGCACGTACAACAAGGTTCACGTTCTGCCGAGCTCCGCCCGGTTCGAGGGAATGGGCACGAACCGTGGGCACGCTGCCATCGTGGCGGACGTGGAGCGCATCGTGGCGTTCCTTGTCGCGGCGGGGCATCCCGTGAGGAGCATGCACATCCGCGCCGCCCTCGGGCTCACGAAGGACCGCTTTTTACGCACCGCCCACCGCGCGGTGGCGGCCGGCCGAATCGAGGCGCTCGGGCCAATGGCGATGCTCGGCTACGCCGCGGTTTCGGCCAAAGGCGACTGAAGTCCGCGCTCAGCGCCGCGCGGACGGCGCGGGCCGGTCGCTCGGTGCTCCGCCATCGTGGCGCCGAAAGACCGTTGTTCGGGCCGCGACTCCGACTACGGGCTTCGGGACCGTGCTCGAAGCTTCCCAGGCGTCGGCGGAGCTTCCCAGACGTCGCGGGAGCTTCCCAGGCGTCAAGGAAGCTTCGTGAACGATGGGGTGAGCTTCGTAGCCCGATTTTCGGCTTCGTGAGGCGCGTAGTACTCGCTTTTGGCCGAATTTTGCTGGTTCTCGGCGCACGAACGGGCGCGTGTCAGCGCGAGAACGCGAAAAACCAGGGCGGGGAAGCCCGTTCAGCGGCTCACGAAGCGAAATTTCGGTCTGGGAAGCCCCGACGCGTCGCCGCAACGACAGCGCTGGCAATGCCCGACTTTCTTTGGTGACGAGCACTCGATTTTGTCTTCCCAAGCGGACCAAAGTTCGCGACGCTCAGGGCTCGAAACCGGGGGCGGCTCGAGTGCCTCCCATTGTCTGGAGACGTTCGATGGCCGCAAAGAAGAAAGCAACTCCCGTCGCTCAGAAGCTCCCCGTCGCTCCGCCGGTCCCTCTCTCGGCGCTCGTGCAAACGGTGAGCGACAGCACTCTCGAGCAAACCCACACTCGCGCGCTCTCGTTCTTACGGGGCGCCACCCGGCGCGAGATCGCGCGAAGGCTCGCCGCCGTGGGGTATACCGATCCGGACCACGCCGAGGGCTGGACGCTGCTTCAACAGGCAACGGGATACTCGCCGAGCACCCCCGTGGCGAGCCTCGCGGGCGGGCCAACAGACCCCTCGGTCGCTGCCGCGGTGAAGTTCGTCGATGAGTTCGACGAAGAAGGGTTCGGTCTCACCGAGGCCGCGCTTCAGCGGCGCTTCCCGGCCCAAAACGAGTTCGTCATGGGCGGGCTCACCGCGAAGACGGGGCAAGCCGCCCTCGTCGACGTGGAGCACTTCCTCGATCGCTTGGACCAACTCGAATCGGGCGAGGGGAGGAAGCCCGAGACCCGAGCGGCCGACCGCGCCGCTGTCGCTCTCCTCGAGACGAGGACGATCACCAAAGAAAAGCGCAAAGCACTCCGCGAAGCGCTCCGAGCAGCGCGCAAGTTCGAGGTCGACACCAAGGCGGACGACGCCGGCGCGAGCAAAGCGGAAGCCGAGGCGCGTAAACAGGCGACGCTCGGACTACGCGCTTGGTACGAAGAGTGGTCGAAGACGGCTCGCAGCGTCATCAAGCGCCGCGATCAGCTCATCGCGCTCGGGCTCGCGCAGCGACAGGCGCGCCAAGAAGAGCCTACGCCCACGGGCGCAGACGGTCAGCCGTTGGTGCTCGCGAGCCCACCCGTAAAGAAGAAGCGCGCGCGCAAGAAGAAGAAGTAGTGGGCGAACCGCTCTTGGGGTGGACGCGCGTCGAGCGCGCGTCCACCCGCTTCCCCCCCCGCCGCGAGGGCTCTCGAGGGCATTCACGGGCGTGCCAGGCCGCCCGCGCCGCTGCAATCAGCGTCGACGGCCGAAAAAATAGACGAAGAGCACCTTAGGCGCCCACAATGACACCAATGGCGTCTCCCTCCGCGCTCGAGCTCACGTTACGAACCCTCGCCCGCGAGTATGCCAGCCGCCTCGTCGCGGTCGCCTGCGGGTCCAACATCGACACGATCGCCGCGGTCGAGATCGCGCCGGTCGCGCCGCCTGCCTCCCTCGCGACGACGCCCCCGCCGTCCTTGGCGGAGCCTCCCCACCTCATCGAAGTCGACCGGCGCGGCGCACGCGTTCGGAGAAAATCGGTCGACCTCGCGCACGCGATGGTCGCGGCCGTCAAGTCGTTGCCGTGGCCTGCGCGCTCGCGCGAGCTCCAAGCGCTCCTCGGACTGAGCAAGACGCAGTTCATCCGGATCGCATTCCTCGCCATCCGCATGGGCCTCGTACACCGCACGGGCAGGAAGGGCGGGATACAGTACTTCGTGGGCCCAGCGCAGCCCAAGAGCCCGCGCGCGAAAGCCGCGCAGCGTCGACGCTAGGCGGCGAGGGCCGCGCCGATGCCGCGCCGAACGGGGCGTAAGCCCGTTGATTTTCGGGTGAGGCCGGTCTTCCCCTCGTCACGGACTGGCGCGATCCGACGAGCGCGCGGAGCCGTTCCCTCGCCAGGGACTAGCGACCAATACGACGGGCTCGGATCTCGTAAAGGTCCCTACGCGAATCCTGGTGATCGTCTCGGGACGAGCAACACGCGTACGAAGCGAGGCGGCGGGGCAGCCTCCGCGGCTCTCACGACGACCGCGTCCAATCGCCTCGGTGCCAATTGGAACGGACTCGACGCGCAAGGGCTTCGGTTGGTACGGACCCTCGACTGAGCTCGTTCACCGCGCTCAGTGCCGGTGTCTGGGGCGTCGACCGAAGCTCGTGTCTCCACTACAATCGGCCGAAAGAATGCGAACGAAGGCCCAACTCGGAACGATCTGGCGCGCGCGTGTACGCGTCGCGAGCGCGTTCGCCGTTGGGTTCGGCGCGCTCGCTTTCGCGTGCGTGTCAGACGCTCCTCGCGACGCTGTCACCTGCGACGGAGCGGCGTGCGTGGAGGCTGGAGCCGAAAGCGGCGCGGTCGATGGGGCGAGCACGAACGACGGTGCGCGCGCGGCAGACGCGCGATCGGAATGCCAAAGCACCTTCACCGTCACGAGCGACTGCAAACATCCCGCGGTCGAGGCCAAGTGTGCAAACGGCTTCTGCACGATCCCGGCGGGCTGTTTCGTGATGGGCTCCCCGGAGTGCCAACCCGCTCGAGGCGCGAGGACGGAGGCGGAGTCGCAAGTTGCTCTTACTCACGATTTTGAGATTGGGCAGCACGAGGTTACGCAGGGCGAGTGGGTTGCCGCAGGGATGGTAAACGACGCAAGGGCACCTGACCCCGACGCTGGAATGAGCTATGGAAGCTGCCTCGAAGCGAGCTGTCCCGCCTCAGGCTTCAGTTGGTTCGACGCGCTGGAATTCGCGAATCGGATGTCGCGCGCGCATTCGCCGGCGCTGCCGGAGTGCTACGTGCTGGACGGGTGCGTTGGTGTGACGGGCGCTGGTAGCAGGTGTGCCAGTGTCCGAGCCACGTCGGAGAATGTTTATGAGTGTCTCGGCTATCGCCTGCCGACCGAGGCCGAGTGGGAGTACTCGGCCCGAGCCGGAACGCGCACCCCGTATTATTCGGGAAGGATGGTCGCGACCTCATTCGACCTGACCGAGGAGTGCCACAAGATGCCGGAGCTTAATCTCGACAAAATTGCGTGGTATTGCGCAACGGCGACCACCTTTTTACCGCGAGTAACTCGCACCAATCCCGTGATGTCGAAGGCAGCGAACGCGTGGGGCGTTTATGACCAGTTAGGAAACGTCGCCGAGTGGACCAGTGACGAGTACGCAGGTCTTGGCTTTCGCGGCGGACCGCACGTCGATCCGGGCAGCAGACTCGGTACGGGTGCTCAGCGAACCAAACGGGGAGGCGGGGCATCTTCTTCGGCAGGGGCGACTACCGTTTCGTTTCGCCTGGGCTCTACGTGGGACCAACCGGATGCCCTGGGCGTCCGCCTGGCGCGAACTCTGCCGTGAGATGTTTCTGAATGCCGCTACGGGAAGACCGTGCACGCAACGGTCGCGCCACCAAAGAAATCCGCCGTGTAGGCCGCGAGGCGCTCCGTCTCGTCAGGTCGGGGAGGGGACGCGGGTAATCTGAACCGCGTGAGCCCTCTCGCGAGGGCCCACGCGACTACCGCCCTACACGAGCGCCGCCCGGATGGTCGCGAGCACCTCGGGGAGCTGCCGCTCCACGTGCCACGCCTTAACGCGAAGGGTGCGCACGCCGTGGTGTGCGAGGTAGGCGTCTCTAAGCCGGTCGTGCTGCTCTCGCCCGTGGTGGGACGAGCCATCGACTTCGACCGCGAGCCTCACCTGGGGGGCGAAGAAGTCGACGATGGTTCGCGCGAGCACGACCAGGCGCAGGCTCCGTGACGACCCTTGGAAGTCCCTGACGAGGGACAGCGGCGCGATCCGTCGCGTGGGTATCGCGCTGCCGCTGGCGCGGAGAGTGCGCCACAGCTCGCAGCCGGCGCTCTCGCCGGCACGGAGGGCGTGGGCTGGTGCACCCCTTGAGCCGCGCGTTTTCTCCCTCGCGCTCTCCGCGCCGCCACCGGCTGCTGGGCTTCGGGATGTCTCCGGGCGTTCGTACCGGGCTCGTCGAAGCGACAGCTCCCGCGCTTCGCCATGAGCGACCGTTCCGTCACGAGTCCTAACGAGCGCCGAGCGGATCGTCGCCGCGATCGTGCCCATCGTCGAGCCGCACGCCGCTCGCTCGTCGCGTCTCGCTCGCGCCTGTGTCTCCCGAGGGCGCCACGCCGACCGCGAGCTCTGCACCTCCCCCTATTCCCTCGCAGGCTTTGCGATCGTGCCGTATCGCGACGGCTCCTGACGAAGCAAAGCCGAGAAGGAATTTTGGGGGAGGTGGACGAGGAGGGAAAAGAACATCGTGTGCGGCGAAAGCCCGCGAGAAACCACGAGCTTCGCGCCGGCCGCGCTCTTTTCCCTCCTCGGCCGGAGGGGGCATCGCTCTCCCCTCGCGCTCTTTTCCCTCCTCGGCCGGAGGGGGCACCTCTCCCTCGCGCTCTTTTGCCTCCTCGGCCGGAGGGGCATCATCGTGCGCCCCAGCCCCGTCCTCAGACGGGTGACGTGCCGGTGCTCGTCTTCCTACCTCGTGCACGCTACCTTGCGTCCATGCAAAGAGTCGTGCTGACGGGAGCCTTCCTGGCGGGGATTTTGGCCGCTGCGGCGTGCGTGGGCGACGATCCGGTCAACGCCGGCGGCACGGACGCGAGCGTGCCCACGGGCGACGCCTCGCCGCCCCCGAGCGACGCGTCGACCGACGCGGTGGCCACGCAGGACGGCGCGCCGACGGACGGCGCGGTCGCGCCCGTCGCGTTGCGCGCGGTGGCCGTTTCGGCGGGCAGCACGCACTCGTGCGCGTTGCTCGCGAGCGGCGACGTCGCTTGCTGGGGCAGCAACGGAAACGGCGAGCTCGGCACCACGCCTGGCGCCCTCCCTTCGTCGTCGGTCCCCGTCCGCGTGACCCTCCCGAGCAAAGCGAGAGCGGTCGCCGCGGGCAACAAGTTCACCTGTGCCCTGCTCGAGTCGAAGAAGGTGGTGTGCTGGGGCAACAACGACAACGCCCAGCTCGGGCGCAGCCCCTTCTCACCCGTGGGCGACCCCAAAGAGCTGGTCGCTCCCCCCGTCGACACGCGCGGCGCTTGGGACCCTATCGGCGTGAGCGTGGGAGGGTCGCACGCGTGCGTGACCTCGCTCGGCGGCCCGAGCCCCTTGGTCGGCAAAGACATCAACACCGCGTGGTGTTGGGGAGCCAACCTCTTCCGGCAGCTCCAGCGTACGTCGAACGGCTTCCCGAGCGCGGTCCCCTTGCTCGCCACGCAGGACGCCAAAGACAGCGACACGTTCCCGTTTTACATCGATCGCGTCGTGGCCGGCGGGGAGCTCACTTGCGCGGAGAGCTTCATCCCCATCCCCTCGGGTGTGTTCATTCGCGTTCCCATTTGCTGGGGTGCAACAGGCAGCAATCAGACGGGCAAGCCCCTCGCCACGGGGTCACCCCTCGGCGCTCCCAGCTTCGGCGCGGACAACTTCCTCTCGAACCCGCGGTTGCTCAGCGTCGGCAGCGAGCACGCGTGCACGGTCGCCGTGAATCCGACCGGCGGCGAGGCGCTCTTTTGCTGGGGGCGCGGCACGAGAGGCGCCATCGGCACCACCACCACCACCCTCGCCGACGGCAAGGCCAACCGTGTCGGCAACGTGGACGGCTCCAAGATCACCCTCACCGCGGCGGGGGGCGACACCACCTGCGTCGTCGTGAGCGGCACGCTGCGCTGCATGGGCGCCAACGGATCGGGCCAGCTCGGCGACGGCACCCTCGACGCCGCGCCCCACCCCACCTTCTCCACGGTGGAGGTCCCGCCGACGGTGAGCCACCTCTCCGTGGGCGGAGAGCACGCGTGCGTGGTGCTCGGCGGCGCCGCCGGCACCCCCGGCGAGGTGCGCTGCTGGGGCTCGAACCGCGCAGGCCAGCTCGGCGACGGCCTCGATTTGAATGCAGGGTACACGGGCCCCGCCGACCAAAAATACGTGCGCACCAAGCCTGTCGCAGTGTTGTCGGGCAGGTGAGTCGGGGAGAGACGCGCCCTCGAAACGCGGTATGCGGATCGGGGGCGTGTTTGCCTATCGCCATCGGCGCTGCGCCGAGCCTGAGCTCGAGGCGGAGTGGGGGACTGTCGCCGCACACTACCGTGATGCGTGGGCGCGGTTGCTCGCGGGGTCGAGGGAGGAGCTCCAGAAGGCCCTCGTGGACCCAAGCAGCGCGATGCACGACCTCCGCCAGGTGAGCCCGCTTTCTGGCGTCCTCAGCGCACGGGAGCGCTGGAGCATTCTGAGGGCCCGACGTGAACGTCCATGAGCTCGACCACTTGATTCGTGCCGCAGCGATGATTGCCGACGATGACGAGCTCTTCGTGGTGGGCAGTCAGGCGATCCTCGCGTCGTTCTAGCCGGCCCGCCGCTCCCGCCCACCTCCCCGAGGGCGCCGCGCCGACCGCGCGCTCTTTACCTCCCCCTATTCCCTCGCAGGCTTTGCGATCGTGTCGTGTCGCGACGACTCCTGGCGAAGCAAAGCCGAGAAGGAATTTTGGGGGAGGTGGACGAGGAGGGGAAAGAAGATCGCGCGCGCAATGCGTTCGTGGGAAACCGTGCGCGCAGTGTCGGAATTGGTCTTTCCCCTCCTCGGCCGGAGGGGGCACCCCTTTCTCCCTCTCCCTCTCCCCTCAGGAGCGCAGCGCCCCGAGCAACAAGAGACTCACGCTCGCGACGTACGCCGAGAGCCCCGCCATCACCAACGTGAGCGCCCTCCCGTAAGCCCGTGTCTTCTCGTCGCGACGGGCCATCGCGTGGAGCGCCGCCTCCCGGAGCGTGCAGGGCGCGAGCGACGTGGTCCACTTCACCGAGAGAATTCCCCCGATACACAGCGCCGCGCCGGCGAGCACGAGGACCAACCCCGTGACGATGAGCACCGCCGCGGTGAGGCTCGTCTTCGCGATGCTCGCGCCGCTGAACCCGGTGACCGTGATCGTGATGCCCGTGAGCGAGAGCAACGTCTGCGCACGTGAAGCGAGGCCGTTGAGCTGCGACTCGATCGTCGCCATCACCCGGCCCGCGTCGTTTCCGTAAAGCGCGAGGAGGTGGTCGGCCTCTTCTTCCCGCGTCGTCGATGCCCGCGCGCCGCTCATCTCACATGCCGGCGAAGATTTCGAGGAGCGGAGGCACCGTGACGAGCAGCTCCTGCGCGAGCTTGCGATCGCCCGCCATCACGAGCGCGCCGCCTTCGCCCGCGCGCGCTCCGTACGGAGCCGGGCCCGAGCCGAGCACCTGCGCCGGGAACAAGAAGTCGCCGGAGCGCACCTCGCCGACGACCACGTCTTTGTCGACGAGCTCGAGCTTGCCCACCCCGACGACCACGATCCCGGGGACCGGTGAGCCCGCTTCGACGATGAGCTCCCCCTCGAGCAGCGAGCGTACCGTGAGGCGCGACGTGACGAGATCACGGAGCGCGCCGTCGATGCGATCGCCGAGCGCCCCCATGGTGACACCGGCGAGCGTTTGCACTTGGTCCGAAGCGGCGCGGAGATCGTCCTCCACCCACGGGCACGAGCGGAACGCCTCTTCCACCGCGCCGTCGCTCCACACCGCGACGACCGCTTCTTGCGTGGTGCACACGAGGCGCAGCGGCACACACTCGGTCGGAGTGCCCCGCGCGCGCAGCACGCCGCCCTGGAGCAGCCGCGTCGCGGTCGCGTCGACGATGGTGGCGGCGACGTCCAAATCGCCCGCGACCACATACGCGAGCGCGAACCCGGAGACCTCTTCGCCCGCCGTCACGCGCGCGATCTTCGCCGCCTTCGCGAACGTTTCGCGCGCATCTTCCGGGAGATCGGCGAAGGCCTCGACGTCGTCGAGCACGAGGATCGCATCGGCCGCGACCTGGGGAGGCTGCGACGCATGCACCGGCGTGTGCGGCTCCGAAATCGCGGGGTGCGGAATGTCGGCGAGGAGGGCCTCCGCGGTCGACTCCGCGAGCGCGTAGAGCTGCTTCGTAGAGGCATCGGAGCGCTTCGGACGGTCCGAAGGCACGCGCGCGGCGATGGGCTCGACCGGGGCGGGCTGCGCGGTGACGTCGTCTTCGTCCGCGACCGTCGCGAGAGCGACCGGCGCAGGCTCTTCGGGTGAAGCGGCAGAGGGCGCGTCGTCGCTCACCGGCTCTGGGGGTGCGGGCTCCAGCGTAGGTGCGTCCGCGAGCGCGGGGGCGTCGGTCGGCGGCTCGGCGACGATGGCCTGCTCGGCGACGATGGCCTGCTCGGCGACGATGGCCTGCTCGCTCGCCTTCGCGGCGACGGCCGGCGCCTCGGGCGAGGTCTCGACGACGATTTCGGGCTCTTCGGGGAGCCCTGGCTCGGTGGGCGGGGGCGGAGGGACTTGACGCTTCCCGAGCTGCACCGTGGGGCGCGCGCCGGCCTCCGAAGCCGCCCGCCCGTGCGCGTTAGCACCAGCTTGGGGCGCTTGTGCGAGGTCTGTCTGTCCGGTGGCAGCGACGGGAGCGCCTGCCGGTCCGCCCGGTGCGGGAGCTTGCGCGCGGGCGCCTGCCGCGACGCCCGGCGTGACGAGTGGCGCGAGGCCGCCTGCCTTCGGGAGCCGCACCGTCGGACGTCCGCCCGGATCGGGGCGCGGGGGGCCTGGTCGAGGAGGACCTTTGCTCGGATCGCCGGCCGGGCGCGGAGGCTCGATGCGCGGCGGGATGGAAGGGCGCTCGGCCCTCGCCGGTGCGACCGACGGTGACGACGCAGGCGCTTCGGCTCGGGGCGCGGGCGCTTCGGCTCGGGGCGCGGGCGCTTCCGCGGCGGTCGCGGTCGCGGTCGGCTCGCCGCTCTCGGAGGCGAGACGATCGCGAGCCTCGGCCTGCGGGGGCGCATCCGCGGCCGGGATCGGCGGCGGGCGCTCGGGCTTACGGAACGACACCGTGACCCGCTCGTGGGGGAGGGGGCCGGTGCTCGCGCGAGCGGCGTCGGCGAGCGGCGCCGCGCGGGGCGGGAGATCGGGCCGTGTGGGCTCGGACCTCCGCATCGCGCCGAGCTCGCGCTCGTGACCGGCGGGGCTCGGATCTACTCGAGAAGGCTCGGCTTTTTGGGGCGCGGCACGTTCGGCGCGGGGCGCGACGCCGACGCCGGGAGAGGGCTCGACCTGGCGCCGTTCGGTGTGGCCGCCGTCGTCGTCGTCCTCGTTGGCGTAAGGATCGGCGGCGCGGTGGCGCGCGGCGACGACCGCGGCGTGCTCCGCGGTGGACATCTTGCGTTGCTCGGTGAGGCCGCCGTCGTCGTCGTCCTCCCGCATGCGCTCTTGCTGACGACGGAGCTCTTCCGCGACCGCCGCGAGATCGCGCGGCGACAAGTTGCGCTGCTGCGTGAGGCCGTCCTCGGGGGAGTCGAGCGACGGATCGCGCATGCCGATCTCGGTCGCGTCGTTCGGCGCGTACGGAGACGCGTACGTCGCGGACGACGTGAGCGAGGGAAGGCGTGGCGCCGCGAGCGGCGGCGGCGTGGGGGTCGCGCGCTCGGGCGGGATCGTGGACCGTCCGGAAGGCGGCGGCGTAGGGGTAGGAAGATCGACGAGCGGCGGCGGCTCCGGCGGCTCGAAAGCAGGCTTGCGCGCCACCCGAATCACGCGCGGCACGTCGGCGATGGGGGTCGGCATGAGCGGCCGCATCGGACCTGGCGCGCGCGCCGCATCGGAGCCGTGCTCGCGCTGCGCCGCGGCCTTGCCGATGGCGTCGCGATCGAGATCGGTCGCCGTGTCCTCGTGGTCGTCGTCCTCGCCGTCGTCGCGCGCGCTGAGGTTCGGATCGGAGCCGCCGATTTGCTTCAGGAACTGCGGGGGAACCGGGAAGCGCTGCGAGCTCCGCGGCGGGATCGTCTGCGGCACCGCCGGCGCGCGCGGGATCGCGGGAGGAGCCGGGCGCGCCCCCTCTGGTGGACCCGAGGGTGGCAACGACTGGATGTCCGCGTCGTTGATCGACGCCGGCGGCATCGACATCATCACGTCGACGTCGTCGATCGAGACCGACATCGGGGGAATGCTCTCCACCGGCGCGGGCGGAGCGGACGGCGCGGACGGCGCGGACGGAGCGAGCGGCGGCAACGGAGGCGGCGCTCCCGGGTGGGGAAGAGGAGGAGGCGCGACCTGAAGTGGCACCGGCGCGGGCGGTGGCGACGCGGCGAGGGACTCCGCCAGCTCCGCGGCGCAGCGCGCGAGCTCGAGGGCGCGATCGTCGTCGTTGGCGTCGGCCGCGGCTTGCGTCGCGCGGCGGAGCCAGATCAGAGCATCCGCGCGCTCGTTCCGCTTCCACTGGGTCTCTGCGGTCTGCAGGGCCCAGGAAACGTCTTCAGCGTCCGTATCGCGTGCGGGGGGAATCCCGGCCATCCCGAAAGGGAACCTATCCGAGATCGCACGACGGCGGCAGAAGAAGCGCAGCGGGGCCGTGACGTTCACGCGCGAGCGCTGGAATCGCAGGGCGTCGTCGTCGTCCCGCGGCGAGGAAGGCCGCTTTTTCCCGCCGGCGCCGTTGCGTCACGAGCTCGACGGTGGGCGCATGGAAAATCGGCGCGATGTTCCAGGGTTAGCCGATGATCATGCCGCGCCGCGGCTCGGCGGACGGGGCCTCGAGCGACGCGGTGCGATGCATGGCGCTTGAAATCGCGAAAATTTGACTTAAGACGGAGCGTCCGCCGAAATTCGCGTCCTCCTGGGTCCTCGACCTTCGGTATGCGCGTCGAGCTTGCTGCTTCGCTCCTGCTTCGTTCCTTCTTAACTCCGTCGTCTCGCTCTTCCTTCCACGCTTGTTTGGTTGTCACGGCTCATGCGCCCTCCCACGCGACCCTTGGACGTCCCTCACGGGGGGCGGCCCTCCTCGAAAGGTTCGAGTTTGACGAGCGAATCCTCCCGCAAGGCCGAGCAAGGCTTCCCCGAGGCGTCCACGCGCGCCGCGCGGGCCGACCGCCCCGAGAGCCCCGGTACCGAGCCCCCTCCTTCGTCCTCGCGTACGCGCGTGGTGCGAATCGCGCGCGAGAAAGACGCCGCGGAGGACGACGCGCCCTGCTCCGCCAATATGACGATGGAAGCCTGGGCCGCGATGAACGCCGAGCTCGGTCAGGCTCCGCACGAATGTGTCCGCACCCGCCTCATCGGTGAGCTCACCAAGCTCATGCGTGAGCCCGAGATGCCGGAGACCACCCGCACCGCCGGGCTCACCCTCATCGGGTGGCTCGCGCGCCGCATGCCCGGCGAAGAGGCGCACGCCCTCGGTACGTCCGCGGCCGCCCGGACCCCGCGCGAGAAGCGCGAAGCGGGTCGCGGTGCGCGCGGCAACGTGACCAACGTCTCGCGCGCCGCCAGCCCCGCCGTCACGGAGCGCCGTCCCGGGAAGCGGTGAGGACCGGGCCGGCACGGCTCGCTCCGCTCGCGTGCCTCGTCGCCCTCGTCACGGCGGGGGTGGCGGCGCGCGCGCTCCGCGCGCCGCCGCCACCCCCGCAGCTCGCGCCTCGTTCCCGTGCAGAATGCACGGGAACGAGCGAGCCCGCGTCGTCCGCGGGGGGAACCGCGGGCCCCGCGGA
>JAAFHV010000227.1 GCA_013297655.1 Myxococcales bacterium
TACGGGTTCGTCGGGGCGGAGGGCGGACGAGGGGGTGCAGGCCGCCATTGTCATCGATGCGGCTACGGCGAGAATCGGGAGCGCGCGGCGGGGGGCGATGCGTGTGGGGTGCACGTAACCGTCGGCGACTACGATCGCGCCGTCGGCGTCCCTCACCATGAGCTCGAGGCACAAGCGCCCTCCAGCGTTCGCGCGGACGAGCGCCTCGACCTCGGCGCGGGTTAGCTCGGAGACCGCGTGCACGTCGCGCTCGCACGCGCCGCAATAGAGCCCGCGCCCACTCGCGGAGGGCGTCATCGACGCGGAGTCTTCGTGGCATGGGCTCGCGATACGAAGCTCGTCGGCCAAAGATCGTCGCATACGACAAGCCTACGCCGGAGTCGGCTCGTCGTCGAAGCGGCCGTCCTCAGAGACCATCGCCGCTGCGAGCACCAGCCAGCACCTCGTACTCCGCCTGCTGGGGGACTGGCTTGCCAACCTTCTTCGGCCCCGCGAGCTTCGGCGTCTTGGAGGCAGGCGCAGGCTTGCCGCCCTTCGCTCGCGTCGGCTCGGGCGGCGTAGGCTCGGCGGTCACGACGGGCGTGGGCTCGGCAGGGGGCGCGGGCGGCTCCGGTGGCGGCGGCGGCTCGGGGACGATCGCTACCGGCGCGGGCTCGGAAGGAACCGCCGGGCCACGTTCCACCGGCACGAGCGCGGGAGTGGGCGTGGCGGGGCCCGGAGGCGCACACGCCGCGAATGTCATCGACGCGGCCGCCGCGAGGAGCGGGAGCCGAGCGGAGGGAGGTCTGCCGATGCGTGTAGGGTGCACGTGTCCGTCGGCGAGGCGCACCGCGCGATCGGTCCTGCGCACGAGCAGCGAGAGGCACAGCGGCTGACCCTCGTTCGCAGCCAGAAGCGAGACGACCTCGGCGCGAGTCATCTCGGCGATTGTGTGCACCTCGCGCTCGCAGGAGGCACAGTACTTTGCGCGTCCGGACGCTGCGTCCTCCATCGCGGCGACGTCGCGATCGCACGGAGTCGCGATCTTCAGGGCGTCCGAGAGCGAGCTTCCCATGCGCCTACTCTACGTGACCAAGCCGAAGATGCACGTCGCAGCTCGCTGCCGCGAGGGCGAAGCGCGCATCACGTCGTAGCGGAGAAAACCGCGGAGCGGAGACGCGTGCGACGAGCTTTCGGTTCGTTTATAGTCCGCGCGATCCGAGGCCCGCGGACCGTTGCCTGCCGTCGATGAAGTTCAATAGCCTCTCCTTCCTTTTTCTCTTCTTGCCCATCGTCATGATCGCCTGGCGCATCGTGCGGCCACGGCGCGCGCGCCTCGTGCTCATGACGGCGGCGAGCTATCTCTTTTATTGGTTCGCGGCGGGCCCGTATGCCGCGCTCATGCTCTTGAGCACCACGGTCGACTTCACCGTCGGCATCTTGTTGGAGCACGCCGACACCCTGCCGCTCGACGAAGCGGCGCGCACGCGGCGGCGCAAGCTCATCCTCGTGCTGTCGCTCGTGTTCAACCTCGGCCTCTTGTCGTTCTT
Organism: Myxococcales bacterium; assembly: GCA_013297655.1. Taxonomy (GTDB): domain Bacteria; phylum Myxococcota_A; class Polyangia; order Polyangiales; family Polyangiaceae; genus JAAFHV01. Next base: position 1,530 of record JAAFHV010000227.1, read on the forward strand.
CAAGTACTTCACGTTCTTCGTCGACAGCGTGAACACCATCTGGGGCTCGTCGCCGCCGCTGATTCGGCAAACCATGAACGTGGTGCTCCCGGCGGGGATAAGCTTCTACACGTTCCAGTCGATGGGATATTCCATCGACGTGTATCGCCGCGATCTGCGCGCGAGCCGGAATTTTTTGGAGTTCGCCGCGTTCGTGAGCCTCTTCCCGCAGCTCATCGCGGGCCCCATCGTGCGCCCGGCGGTGCTGCTCCCCCAGCTCGTGGGCCAAGAGAAGGTCGACAACTCGAAGCTCACGGAGGGGCTCTTCCTCTTCGCGTGCGGCCTCTGCAAGAAGGTGCTCGTCGCCGACCGGCTGAGCTACTTCGCGGACCCTATCTTGAACGCACCGCGCGCCCACGGCGCGGCCGATCTGTGGCTCGCGATGGTGGGCTTCACGCTGCAAATCTACTTCGACTTCAGCGGCTATTCCGATATGGCGCGCGGGCTCGCGAAGATGCTCGGCCTCGAGCTCACGGAGAACTTCGACTCGCCCTACCACGCCGACTCGCCGAGCGACTTCTGGAAGCGCTGGCACATTAGCCTCTCTTCGTGGCTACGCGACTATCTCTATATTCCGCTCGGTGGCAATCGTAAGGGCAAGGCGCGCACGGGGGCGAACCTGTTCGTTACCATGCTCCTCGGGGGGCTGTGGCACGGCGCGGGGGTGAACTTCCTCTTGTGGGGCGCTCTCCATGGCACGTTGCTCCTCGTTTATCACCGCGTGGAGAAGCCCTGGGCCACGTTGCCATTGGCGGCTCGGCGCGCGCTCATGCTCGTCATCATCGTGATCACCTGGATCCCGTTCCGGATGCACACCGCGGCCGATTTGGGCGCCTTCGCGAAGGGGGCGTTTCGTTTCGGGGCCGAGATTCAGGCGCCTTGGCAGCTCGTCGCGTTCTCGCTGCTCGGGGCGGGGCTCGCCGCGCTGCCGGTGTGCTCGAACCGCATTCGCTGGGGGCAGCTCGGCTGGGGCAAGGTGCTCGCCCTCGCCGCTGCCAGTGTGCTCGCGATTCTCCATTTGAACCTGTCTTCCAAGTTTCTCTATTTCCAGTTCTGAAACATGGAAACTCCCTCCTTCGACAAGTGGAAGCTCGCCGCGTTCGTCGCCCTCGTGGTCGCGGCGTGCGGAGCGATTTGTGGCACGAACCACTACGTGTCGTCGAAGGAGGCGGTCGACGACCCCGAGAGCCGGCAAAAGCTCGACGTGGCCCTCACGAGCTTGGTGAAGCAGCCACGCGAGCTCGCGATTCAGCTCGTGCCGGGCCCCGCGGGCGAGCGCCTCTTGCGCCACCAGCACGAGCCGCACCTCACCGCCGTCGACGTGCTCGTGCTCGGGCAGAGCGACGCCGACCACATGTCGGCCGAGTTTTTCCGCGACGACGTTCACTTCTACAACGGGTTCATTTCCAATTCGTATTTTGCCTATCAATACGAGGTATACGACGCGCTCTCGGCGCGAGGAATCACCCCCTCGCTCGTTTTGTGGGACGTACGCTCGGGGTTCATTCTCCAGGGCGACGGCACGGGGTGCGAGCCGCCGCTCGAGGGGGCAGAGTCCGATCCGGCGTGGTTCGCCGGGCCGCCGTTTCGCAGCGGCGTGGCACGCACCACCGCGCCCTGGTGGACCCAGTTCGACAGCCTGCTCAGCCTGCGCCAAACCGAGCACTCGATAGAGGCGCTCACGGCGAAAAAAGCGGCCACGAAACCGGGCGACGAGAGCATGGCGGTCGCGCCGTTCGAGCTCGTGCCCCGCGCGGGGCCTTCTCCTGCGTATCGCTGGCTCGCGGATGGCAGTCGTGTGTATCCCGGTGAGGTGGACGGTAAGCTCCCTCCTCGCGCGGCGAAGGTGCCGCTCACGGAGCCCCTCGGGCAGCGCAAGGTGCGCCCGCTGCAGGCGAAGCGTTTCGGGGAGTATGTCTCCCGCATCGTGAAGGCCGGCTCGCGTGTCATCGCTTATGCCCCGCCGATTCACCCGGATTCGTACGCGGATCCAGCGCAAAAGGGACCAATCGAGGCGTTCAGCGCGGAGATGCAGTCGGTACTGCGGGAGCGAAACGTCGACTTCTGCGACTTTACCCTCGAGGCCGCGAAGCTCGGCTGCGGCGACCAAGACTTCAAAGACGAATTGCACCTCTCGCGCGCGTGCAACGAGTCGATCGTGCGCGCGCTGGCCACTCGTGCGGCCCTCGGTCGCGACACCCTTCGTGGCCTCGTGACGCGCAAGATCTTGGCGAAGTGATTGGCTATCAGGCCGGACCGGGCCTGCCGCGACCCGTCATGTGCACGTGACGGGGAAGCTCGAGTCGTCCCAATTGCCCAAAATGAGCCCCTTGGCGGACGCCGCTACCAGCTTGGCGATGCGCTTCTCGCGCTCCTCGGGGAGGGCCTTCGGATCCGTGATGTGGGCGACCCGGATGCGACGGTACATGTCGGGGGCGGCGTCGAAGAACACGAGCGCGCCTTTCGCGTCGCGGAGGGCGGCCTTCAGATCGTTCGGGAGCACGAGAGGGGTGAGGGTGAGGTCGGGGAGCACGGCCGCTCCCGCCGGAGTCATCTTGCCACTCGCGATGAGCCGTCGCGCGCGCTCTTTGTTGAGCTCCGTCCAGTTGCTCTTGGCTTTGCGCGGGCTGAGGCGTTGCGCGACGTTCACCTCGTCGTGCCGCTTCGCGGTGCTGTCGATCCAGCCGAAGCACAAGGCCTCCTCGACCACGTCGAGGTACGTGATCGACTCTTCGTCGGTGCGCGGGCGCGGGTAGACGACCCAGATCTCGCGCGCGGTGGCGTGGTTCTTCTCGAACCAGGCGCGGAGCTTCGACCGGCGTTTCGGCTCGAACGATGCGGTGATGTCCATGTGGCGGAGGGTAGCCGTGAGGCGCGATGGGGTATTCTAAAAACGCGTAAACGCTCGAGCCATCCGTCGCGGCCTCGATGGCGGTCGCCTTCGACACGTATGTGCACACTGCAAGCGACGGGTCGGCCGCGCGCGCACGTGCGGCGATCGAGACCGACACCGCACGAGCCGCCGCTCCAAGTGCGACTGCCCACTCCCTCCTCGGCGCGCCCGTGCCATATCGCGAAGAAGTTATCCTTTTTCGCCGCGACCAGAAAATCGGGCTATGCTCTCCTCAAGTCCTTCGAGGGTATTCCGCATGAGTGTCAATCCGTACGCCGCCCCCGCCGTTCCGCCACCCGGTGGCGGCTTCACGCCCCCCGCTGCCGGCGCTGGCCCGGCCCAGCCTTTCGGCTCCACCGAGGTGATTGGGGTCGCCTTCGAGCACGTGAAACGTCACGCCGGGGTGCTCATCGGGGCCACTCTGCTCATGGGGCTCATTCGTGCCCCCATCACGTACACGCCGGCTGCGCTCATTCTCGGCCGGGTGCTCTCCCCGGTCGACACGGAGCTCCAGCTCGTGACGCTCGTTTGTTCTGTCCTCGCCCAGGTCGTGGGGGCTTACTTCGGCGCGGGCTTCGCGCGCATCGGCCTCGCGATCGTGCGGCAACAGGAGCCGTCGCTGGGGCTGCTATTTACGGCCAAGGGCGCGGGACGCAACATCGTGCTCGGCCTTTTGCTCGGGCTCTTTGGCAGCATCGGCACGGTCATTCGCCTCGTCGCGGTCGCGGCCGGCGTGGCCGAGCTCACCTACCTGGCGAACGCCTGGATGCTGATCGCTTTGGTGCCGTTCATTCTCGTTTGGCTCGCGATCTCGCAGACCACGTACTTCATCGTCGACAAGGATCTTTCCCTCGGCGACGCCGTTCGCGCCAGCGTGGAGGCCACCCGCGGCAAGCGCGGAGAGATCTTCGTCGCCACGCTCCTCGGCGGGCTGCTGCTCGTCGCTGGCGCCTTCGCGTGCGGGCTCGGTCTGCTCGTGTCGGTGCCCGTCTTCATGATGATCTTCCCCGTGATTTACGCGAGGCTCACTGGTCAAGATCCCGCTGCCACCTTCGGTAACCCTGGAGGCGGTTATGGCGCGGGCCCGGGTTGGGGTTATGGCGGTCCCCCGGGCGGAGGGTATGGCGGTCCCCCGGGCGGAGGGTATGGCGGTCCCCCGGGCGGAGGGTATGGCGGTCCCCCGGGCGGAGGGTATGGCGGTCCCCCAGCGGGCGGTTATGGCCCCCCGGGCGGAGGTTATGGCGGGCCAACCGGCGGAAGTTGATGGCGGGGGGCTGGCGGACGAGCCAGTTTTAGCTCGTGGCCTTTGCCTTCTTGTAGGCCTCGATGTGCTCACTCTTGATGTACACGTCGACCCCCGCGTCGATGAGCTTGCGGAGCGTGGCGTCGTTCGCACTCCCCGGTTCGACGAGGAGGCTCTTGCAGTCGCGAAGCACGAGCATCTTCAGCTTTTGAAGACCCGCGATCGGCGTCACGTCGGACACGTCCGACTCACTGAGGCTCAGCGTCTCGAGTGCCGAGAGGCCGGCGAGTGAGCTCGTCTCTTTGGTCTTCGTGCCGGCGAGGTACAGGGTCTTCAGCTTTTGAAGGCCCGCGAGCGGCGTCACGTCGGTGAGCGACGCGTTCCCGTTGAGGTAGAGCACCTCGAGCTTGTCGAGGCGCGCCAGCGGGGTCAAGTCGACGACGAGATTGCCAGAGAGGTTCAGCTCCTTCAGCTTGGTAAGCGCGCGCAGCGGCGACAGGTCGGACACCTGGCTCTTTTCGAGCTCGAGCTTCGTGAGGCCAGTGCACACCTCGAGCCCGTCGAGCCGCACGATAGGGCCAGCGAGCGCTGCGCTATCGTCGTCGCCCTGGTCGGCGCCGCTGCCGGAGTAGGGGTCCCACCGAAGCTTCTTTGCCTTTGCGAGCGCGGCCGCATCGAGATCGGGGGAGAGCGCGCGGAGCGCCTGTTCGAGCTGCGGATCCATCAATCACCATCCTTCTTCGAGGCGCCTCGAGGCGCGCGACGGGGAGCTTGAATCCACTCGGTCTAACGCGCCGTCAGCGCCTCGTCGAGCGCGTTGCGAGGCCTGCGCGTCACTCTTCGCGACGATAGGCCTCTTCCGGATAGGCTCCTTCTTCGCTGTAGCGGCCGTCCGTAGATGTAGGCTCTCCCCACGGCACGAGCGGATTTAGGTCGCAGCCGAAGCTCGTCGTCGTAGTTTGCACAGGCTCGCTCCTGGTGCCGGCTGAGTCTACGGGCGTAGTGATCCGGACGTCGGCGGCGCAGGTCTGGCGGGGCAAGTAGGGCCGCGTGGCGGCCACCTCGAACCCCGCCCCCACCGCGCGTGCTTCAATCTTATCGAAGGCGGTGCACGCCGTCTCGAGGCTCCACCCCATCACGACCAGCGTGGCCTCCTCGGGAGTGTCCGTGGTGCCGCCGAGGTCTCGGAGGTTCACTTCCTTGCGAATCGTCACTTCGTTGCCGCGCGTGGTCACGAAGCGCGCGCCTCTCGTGCTGGCGACCTCTCGATAGGCGGTTTGACACTCGTTGGTCGTCGCGGTCGCGCACGGCGTTCCGGAGCTGTCGACCACCTCGCCGTTTATGAAGATCTCGACGCTGTCGAAGGGCGGCGTGGCGACTACTTGCGAGCTTACGGACAAGTGCCCGCCCGAGCACATGCTCGAAAAACTACCCTCGCTGCACGAGCAAAGCACGACCAGACCCAACGTGAAGCTTACCGACCCGAGGGTCTTCCATGAAGCCATGGGGGTACCTCTTAGCAGGGCAACTGGGGCCATCCAATGGTCGTTAGCCTCGCCGAGCGCTGGGCCGTCTGACGGCGCCGAGTTGATCTACCTTTCCTCGTCGCGACGCGATCATGGGAGCCGCCGCCCGACGCCCGGGCAGCGACGGCCCTGCGTCACGGCTCATTCAGGGCCACCGCCGCGAGCAAACCAACGGCGGTGCGCGAGCCCCTTGCCCGCAGCGAAAAAGGCGTTATGAACAGGTTCAGTGAACGAGTTCATGAAGGCTGACGAGCCCAAGAAACGAAGCGAAGGCAAGGCGGCGACGCGTGCGCGCATCCTCGAGGTGGCGAAGGCGGAGCTCGAGGAGAAGGGGTTCGACGGCACGAACATTCGCGCCGTCGCGGAGGCGGCGGGGGTCGGGACCGGCACCGTCGTGCTCCACTTCGCGGACAAGCGCGAGCTCCTCCACGCCGCCCTCTTCGGCGACCTCGAGGCCACTTGGCATGCGGCGCGAGATGCGGACTCGGATCGCGGCGTCGTCGTCGAGCTCTCGGCCCTGGCTGACGCCTTCTTTCGTTACTACGCGAAGCGGGAGCGGCTTTCGCGCGCGCTCCTGCGTGAGTCTCTCTTTGCCGACCCGCCTTGGAGCACACGCTTCTCCGCGCAAGTCGCCGAGCTCACCGCCCACGTGTCGAAGCTCGTGTCTCGCGCCAAAGACCGCGGGGAGATTCGCCCCGAGCTGGAGCCGCAGGCCACCGCCGCGGCGTTCCTCTCGTTTTATTACTTTGCGCTCCTGGCGTGGCTGCAAGGTGGCCACCCCGCGCCCCTCTCCCTCTTCGAGACGCTCCTCCGCCAGCACCTCGGCGGGAACGATGCCATCTCGCCCGCGCAGAGACCGGGAACGTCTCGCAAGAAGCCGAAGAAACGGAGTATCGAACGATGAAGAGCGCGATGTTCGTGAGCGAAACTGGCAAAGCCAAAATGCTCGAGTGGCACCACACCTTCCGCTCGGAGTCGACGGTCGCGGTCGAGTCGCGAACGGTGGACACGCCGAACGGCACTACCCACGTGCTCGTGTGCGGCCCAGAAGATGCGCCGCCCCTCGTGTGCCTTCACGGTGCCCTCGCCACGAGCGCCCATCTTTTGCCCGAGGTGGTCGCCCTCGCCGTGCACCGAAGGCTCTACCTCGTCGACGTCGTGGGCCAATCGGTCATGAGCGAAGATCGCCGCCTCGCCGTCGACGACGACACGTATGGCCGCTGGCTCGTGGGCGTATTGGACGCGCTCGGCCTCGATCGGGTGGCCCTCTTCGGAGTGAGCTGGGGCGGCTTCGTCGCGATGCGGACTGCCTGTTTTGCCCCCGACCGTATCTCCGCGCTCGCGTTGCTGGCCCCGGCCGGGGTGGTCGATGGCCCGGCGTGGAAGGGCTTTACGCACGTGGGTTTGCCGATGCTCACGTATCGCCTCTTCGGGTCCGAGAGCGGGAAACAGAAGTTCCTCCGCGCCATCTTCACCACGATCGACGAGCGCTGGGCGAGCTACTTCGTAGAGGCGCTCGCGGCCTATCGCCTCGACGTGCGCGTGCCGAAGCTGCTCACGAAGGAGACGGCGGCGGCGTACCGCGGCCCGGTCCTCGCGTTCGGCGCGGCCGACGATCTGAGCTTTCCCGGCGGGCCCCTCGTCGCGCGGATCGCGGATCTCTTTCCCGAAGCGGAGACGAAGCTCATCCCCGATTGCCGCCACTGCCCCCCGTTCGACGACGACTTCCGCGCGAGCACCACGAGCACGGTCATGGCCTTTTTGCGCAAACACGAGGAGCCCGTCGCCGCGAAGGGCGTGCTCGTGAGAGAGAACGGCGTCATCGCCGATCCCGCCTGAAGACTCTCTCGTGCTTCGGGGAGCACTCGGCACCTGCGGATCACACCATGGCGGTCTAGCAGGGCTCGGCCGCGCGCGTGCACTTGGCCACGTAAACGAACGTGACCACGCGCTGACACATGGCTCGTCGCACGATGGAAGCGAACGTTCCCCCGGCGAGCGCTTCGGTCACTTAGACCTCTTCATGCGCCACACGTCCGCATGCCACTTCCGATAGATGGCATTTCCAGACCCCACGTAGAGGGCGTCGCCGTACACCCACGCAGTACCGGCATGGCGCGCCACGAACGACTCGGGGGGCGAGGCGGCATACCAGTTACGCCCGTCGGCGGTGTACCAAACGTCCGACAGGTTATCGCCCTTGCGCCCCTTCGTTGGCTCGGCGCCATCGTACCCGTTGATGACCCAGAGCCTCCCGTCGAACGATTTGACGTTATGCCAAATGCGCGGCGAAAAAGGCGCCTCGTCTGGAGTTTGTTCCCAATCGAGCCCGTTCTTCGTCGACCACACATCGTTGTAGTACTCACGTTTCGCGCGCCCCGCAGGAGCGTCGTCGTGGAGCCCGCCCCCGACGACCCACAAGCGTCCGACGTGCTCGACCGCTTCCGACACGTAGCCGCGCGGGGCCCACATGGGCGAGCTCGTCGCGAGCTTGTCGAAGGAAGCTCCGTCGGTCGACGTCCAGACATCGTTGAACGCCGCCGCAGGTCGGCCCGGCCACACGGGATCGACGAAAATGCTGATGCGTTGGCCACCCATCACGTAGAGCTTTCCGTCGAACGCGGCCGCGATGTGCGCCGTGCGTAGTCCGAACTGCGACTCTTCGACGGGTCGCCACTCCGAGGCAGGGTACGGCTCACCGGTCGTTTCGTTGATTCGTGGTGTGACAGTGTGTTTGTCGGTGCGGGTCCAACGGCGACCGTCGGACGAAGACCAGACGTCGGTCTGGTAGTAGCCCTGGTTCGGATCGCCACCTACGATCCACATCTTGCCCCCGAGCACCTGATAACCGCCGAAGTGACGCCCCTCCCAATCCAGTTTGTTATCGAACTTCGCCGGATCGAGGAACGTGTTTGGCTTTTCGAGCGTCCAGGTCGCGCCGTCGGTGCTGCTCCATACATCGTTGGCGCACTGGGCGGGGAAGCGTTCTGGATTCCAGCCGCCGAGGAGCCACATCTTTCCGTCGTGGACGAGCCCGCCAGCGCCGTCGCGGGGCCCGAACGGGGCGTCCTCTAGGACGCGCTCCCAGATGTAGCTCCGCTTGTTCGAGGGCCAAATCGTCACGTCTGGGCTCTCGGCGAGCCTTAGGTCGGTGATGCTTCCAGCAGCGCCGGTCGTGTGGAAACGCACTCCGATTCGCGCCTCTGCATAACCGACGGGCAGAACCCAGCGGTAATACTCGTCGGCGAGCGGCACCTCCGCGAGCGGCCACCACGATTCGCCGCGATCGTGGGTTACGACGATCGTCACGGTGGGGTCGAGCGGGCCGAGGTCACGAGGGACGGTCCAACGGATCGGATGGACGCTCTCCGCCTCCCACGGCCCCGACGCTGCGAGGGGCAGCGGGACGACGGAGACAGGCGCCGCGCTGCCGCGGCAGGCCAACCCGACGAGCGCGATCGTCGCGCACAGTCCCCAGATACGGCCGAACCCACCAACGGTCACAGCGCGCCGTGAGTCGCCGGTTCGCCTTCCGAGCGTCTTCGCTTGCATGCGCGTCGCCTATGCAAGACTCGGGCATCTCCCGTGGGCACCGCCATCCAGAGGTTCCGTAATCGAGCTGGTGCTCCTCGGAGCCGCGCCGCCGCACTGAGGACCGCGCGATGCGACGGGCCAGCACCCAGAGCGCCCCTCTCCGCGTGTCGCATTTTGCGAATCGCCACGCCCGGTCGTCGCGTTTTGCGACCCGCGCGTCAGGTGACGCGCTGAGGAACGGGCCTCGCTCGCCGAGCCCTCGTCGCGCGTCTCACGTGCGCGCCGCGCAAGAATGCTTCGTCGCCCAAGCCCTCGCAGGACGACCGTCGTGGAGCGAATGGGGCTCACACGATCCCCGGCGGCCCGGCTGACCGTGCGCGGGTGCGGTCGCGTCGACCCCGGCGACACGGACGCGAGCGGAGGCACGCCGGTGCGCTACTGGGCCCAACGTGGTCTGCCCCCGGCGACACGGACGCGACCGGACGCGCGCCGGTGCGCTACTGGGCCCCAACGTGGTCTGCCCCCGGCGACACGGACGCGAGCGGAGGCACGCCGGTGCGCTACTGGGCCCCAACGTGGTCTGCCCCCGGCGACACGGACGCGACGCGCGCCGGTGCGCTACTGGGCCCCAACGTGTCTGCCCCCGGTGACACGGACGCGAGCGGACGCGCGCCGGTGCGCTACTGGGCCCCAACGTGGTCTGTCCCCGCAGGATAACGCGCCTTTTGAGTCGTGTTCATCGTGATGATGCCCATCGCAGCGAAGACGCGCATCACCAGATACGTCGTGTCGATTTCGAACCAACGGGCGGCGAAGGTGGGGCTCATCGCGAACTTGTGATGATTGTTTTGGAGCAGCTCCCCAGCGGTGAGAAAGTCGAACGGAAGCGAGTTTCGCGACACGTCGCCGTTGTCGAAGTTTCGATACCCGTACCGGTGGCCACACCAGTTCACGATCGAGCCGTGGAGCGGGCCCATCACCCAATGCAAGGGCACGAGCAGGAAGAAGTACGGCGAAGGGGCGAGCGCGGCGTAGAGCGCGACGAAGCTCGCCATCCACAGGCCGCGCATGGCCCAGTTTTGACTCACGCGATCGAGGAGCGGCCAATCGGGCACATTGGCCTCGAAGCGCGCCTCCGGTGCGACCCGCCGATAGGCGTACCCATCGTACGTTGCTTTCGTCGCGAGCATCATCGAGACGAAGTTGCCGTGATTTTCGGGCGAATGCGGGTCCTTCGCGGTATCCGAGTAGGCGTGGTGCATACGATGCAAGATCGCGTATCCACGGGACGAAAGAAAACTGGGCCCCTGCGCCAAGTACGTGCAGACATGAAAGAAGCGCTCCCAGCCCTTCGACATCTCGAATTGCTTGTGCGCGCCGTATCGATGCAAAAAGAAGGACTGAAAGAACACCGATACCTGCCAGTGGGCAACGAAGATTGCGACGATGATCATGGGCCTCGACCGGAGATTCGGGTTGGTAGCCGCTTTCTAGTGCCGCACATTTAGCGGCCGGCCTATCACGCTTGAGTCATCTCGCCCGGTTCGGCGGGCTCTTGCGGCGCGCCGCTGGGGCACGAGGAATCGGATGCTCCTCCCCTGTCGAGGGCGCCCTCAGGACGAACGAGCTGATCGGCTTCCGCACCGTGCGCGCGCGGGTCGACGTGCTCGCAGGCTCGACGTGTGGCTCGACGTGTTCGACGACGACCTCCCGAGGTCGAAGAGCAAGAAAGCCTCGTTCGGCGGGAGATACCCAGCCGCCAAACAAAACGCTCGGCCATCGAACCTTTCGGTGCTCTAGCTTCCTCCTTGGAGCGCGGCGAGGGAGCGATGGGAAGCAAGGCGGCGAAGAGCGGGAGGGTGCGGTCGGTTCGCGGTGACGGTCGACGAGTCGATCCACCCCAGCATTGCGATCGCGGGCACCCGGAGCTCGGGTGCTCGTGGCGCGCGGTCAGGCGAGGATGGCGGGCGCTCCGCGTCACGGCGTTTGTGCTCGCAGCGCTCTTTCCCGCGGTCGCGTGGGCGGACTCCGAGCCGGCGGCGGTCGTGCGAACTTCGACGCGCGGGGGAGTCCGCGTGGACGCCGCATACGGCAAGGGCATTACGGTGGGCTCGAGCGACGGCGACATCGAGCTCAACCTTCGCGCCCGAGTGCAGGTGCAGGGCGCCTTCGAGACCAACGCGCCCCAGCCGGGCGGCGAGCGGGAGCCGGTCGACACTGCGTTCCTCGTGCGTCGGATGCGCCTCGTTCTGCAGGGGCACGCGCTCGCGCGCAGGGTTCGTTACTATTTTCAGCTGGGGCTTTCGACCCGCGACATGGAACCCGACCTCCTCGTGCCGGTGCGCGACGCGTACGTCGAGTGGCTCGACCTGCGAGACGCGAGCGTGCGGGCGGGACAGATGAAGGTGCCGTTCAGCCGCGAGCGCGTCATCTCCTCGTCGGCATTGGCGCTGGTCGATCGCTCGAACGTGAACGCAGAGATGAACCTCGATCGCGACGTGGGAGTGCAGCTCTTTAGCCGCGACCTCCTCGGGACTGGGGGCCTGCTCCGTTACAACGCGGGCGTCTTTGGCGGCGATGGTCGAAACCGAATCTCCGAGCGAGCAGGCCTCTTGTGGGCGGCGCGGGTCGAGGCGCTCCCCCTCGGCGACTTCGACGATTACGTCGAGGGAGACCTGGAACGGACACACAAGCTCGGTTTGTCGATTGGAATCGCCACGGCCTACAACCAAAGCACGAAACGTTCGCGAAGTACGCTGTCGGACACGTACACCACGGGTACGGTGGATTACCGGCACGCCGTGGCCGACCTCCACGCCAAATGGCGCGGCTTCTCGCTGCTCGCCGAGGTTCACTACCGTAAGGGCGACAAGCCGATCGTCGGCGAAAGAAGCGACAGGAGCGGCGAGGCCGCCGTCGAGCGATCGCGGTCGGCGGTGGCCTACTTGGTTCAGGTCGGCGCGACGATCGCCTCCCACTGGGACGCATCGATCCGCTACGGCGAGGTACGCCCTCTCGAAGGCGGCGCGGTCTACCGCGATCGAGAGGTGGGAGGTGGCGTCGGATTTTACCCCCGCGGCCATAACCTCAAGATCCAGCTCGACTACTTTCACTTGATTCGCGACGCGGCGACGTCCGCCGACGTAGAGACCGATCGCGTGCGGATTCAGACGCAGCTCTACTTCTGAGTCGATCGGAGCGCGTTTCGTAGCGTGGCCGAGCGCGAAAGCGACGGGAACGAACCGCTCCTCGACTCGAGTTTGCGCAGTACTTTGCGCCGCAGAGTGGATCGAAACGCTCCTCGTCGTTCGGCGCCGTGCCTACCCCTCACCTACGTGGTAGCGCACTGGCATGTGGAAGCCTGCCGCCGCCGTTGCGACCGTGATGCTCCTCCTTCCCCTCTCGAGCTGCGCGACCGAAGACGAGGCAGCGCGACTCCCGAGCGCCGAAGTGGAGCTCCTCCGCGACGGGCTCGGCATTACGCACGTTCATGCGAAGACGGAGCGCGATGCCTTCTATGGCGCCGGCTACGCGATGGCTCGCGATCGACTGTTTCAAATGGAGCTCGTCCGCCGCCAAGCCCTCGGGCGCAGCGCAGAGCTCTTCGGCGAGCGCGCGCGCAGAGCGGACATCGGGGCGCGTACCTTTGGCTTCGCGAGGCTCGGCGCGCAGGACGACGCGCGCGGTCGGGCGGAGCGGCCGGACGACATGGCCGCGCTCGACGCGTGGGTCGCAGGCGTGAACCAGCGAATTGAAGAGGTGAGTCTCGGCCGTGCACCGAGACCCTACGGACTGAGGCCGACCGAGCTCGACTTCGTGCCCGAGCCTTGGAAGGCAAGCGACGCGACGGCGATTGGCAAGCTGTTGGCGTTCGGCCTCTCGAACTCGCTCGACGCAGAGATCCTCGCCACTGCGCTCCTCAACTTGGCCCCCGAGCTGATGAAGACGGTGCCTATTTTTCAGCCTGCGTTCGACGACGTTCACCCCATGCTCCCCGCGTCGGGCCCCGTTCGCGCCAAGGCCCCGATAGTGCCCGTGCGGGCGTCGCGCGCGGCCCCGGCTCCACTACCGAACGGGTTCATGCGTGGCCCACGCGCGTGGCCCGACCGCCCGATGGGCTCCAACAATTGGGGAGTCACCGCGGCGATGAGCTCGAACGGAAGGCCCATCCTCGCCGGCGACCCCCATCAACCACTGACGAGCCCCACGCGCCTCTACCCTATTGCCATCCACGCCGACAGCGGGCTCTCGGTGTTCGGCTTCTCCTTCGTTGGAACGCCCGCCGTCGAGCTCGGACATACCGAGCACGTAGGCTGGACCGCGACCACCAGCTTCGCGGACGTGATGGATATGTGGGACGTGACGACCTCCCCCGACGAAACAGAGCTCACTCTCGGCGATGGCACGCACCCGATTCGACATCGGAAGGAGACCCTGCTCGTGCGTGGCGGCGGGCCTGTCGGCAGCGGTGACCGCGAAGAGATCGACGTCGCGGAGGTGCCCGGTTATGGCGTGTTGCTCCCCGAGGTGGTGTTGCCCCTGCCTCGCTCTTTCCTCGTGAAGGGGAACGCCGTCCTTTTTCAGTGGACGGGCTTCCGGCCTACGCTCGAGCTCTCTGCGTTCTTGGGAATGGACCGCGCCAAGACCGTGGGCGACTTCGAGGAGGCGGCGAACCTGCTGAGCGTCGGCGCCCAAAACTTCCTCGCCGCCGATCGCGAGCACCTCCTCTACCACGTTCGCGCGGCGGTGCCGGACCGCGGCGCGCCGGGGACTCACCCGATGCCCTGGCGCATTCTTCCGGGCTCGGATCGTGAG
>JAAFHV010000228.1 GCA_013297655.1 Myxococcales bacterium
AAAAAGAGGCGCGTACCTGGATTCGGAAGGTCGCTTCGTGAGCGAGGCTTTGGTATCGTTCGCCGCGAGGAGATGGGTGAAAATGAAGCGATGGCAAAGAAACGCAGGTCTCGGGTTCGGTGCGACGCTCATTTTTGCACTCGCCGCGTGCACGCCGCCCAAGCCCGCCGCCACGGAAGAAGCCGCTAGCGAGACGCCGGCGGAGGGCTCAGGAACGAGCGGCTCGAGCGGGTCGTCGAGCGGCTCCAGCGGCAGCTCCGGCAGCAACGCGATCAACGTGCCCGGCCCGGTCATGGGTGGCCCGTCGGCAGCGGGTGGCGGCAAAACCGGGGGCGGCCAGAAGGGCTCCGTGCCCGGCGAGGCTCCCAACGCTCCTGGCGTCGCCACCATGCTCGAGGGCGGCATGAAGTGGGGCATGAGCAAAGACGAGGTCGTCAAGGCGCACACCGCCGTCAACGGCATCCTTTGGAAAGAGTACGACGGGAAGCTCGCGAAGGCCTCCGTCGGCCCGCAGATGAAGGCGCTCGAGCAGGAGCGCGACAGCGCGATGCGCGCGTTCGAGCGCACGTGGGTCGAGTTCGAGGGCAACCCCACCGGCTACGACGCGACCGGCCTCAAGGCCGAGTACACCTATAAAAACAAGGAAGCGCTCCTCCAGCTCCAACGCAACGGAAAGACGCGCTTTTTCTTCTTCATCCAGGGCCACCTGTGGAAGGTGTACGACGCGGTCCCCCTCGGAGATGCGGGCGTGCTCGGCAAGACGTTCGCCGACGCGGTGAACTCGATGAACGGCAAGCTCGGGGTGTCCGGGCGCATCATCCCGCCGGACGCGGCGGCGGGCCGTCAGCACACCCTCGTCGACTGGCGCGACCAGACCTCGCACCTCCGGCTCGTCGACCGCGCGGGCGAGGGCGTGGCGGGCGTTGCGCTCGAGGATCTCGCCACCCTGAACAACCTCACGAGCCTCCGCTCGACGAAAGAGGCCAATCCGCTCGAGATCGATCCGACGATCGCGGCGGTCACCAAGGGGGACAACCGCGTCGACCCGAACGCGCCGAACACCGCGTCGCAAAACAAGCCCGATCCGAAGAAGGATCCGAAGAAGGCGCCGAAGAAATAGGCCTCGAGCTTGCCGTTCCCGCGAACGGTCGCAAGCTCTGACGGTCGCCTTCGAGATGCACGGCCCCAGCCTGGTCGCAGAGAGACAACGCTGGGGCTCTGCTATTTCGTTCAAAAATCCAGTGGCTCCTTGAGCCACCCGCCTACCGCGAGCGACGATTGCGTGAAACCGTGAACGATTGGTCGCCACCCCTAAGCCATCGGAAATCAAGCGAAGAGTCAGCGAAGAGTCAGGGAAGAGTCTGGAAGGATGAGCCACGCCACGCCAAAACAAGCGCTCCCGAGGAACCTGACCTCGAAAGAGGAGTTTTGGCTTGTCATGGGAAACCTCATCAGGTGATGCTGGTGTAGTTTTTCACGATTCTGGGCAGAACGTCCGTCGGCTTCGGGGGTGGTGTGGAGGTGTCGTGGCGAGGTACCGTCTGCGATTGTTGCTGCAAGAGTTCGATCTTCCGCGTGGCACCACGCTGATCGGCCGCAGCTACGATTGCCACGTCACCATCGAGGACCCGCTCGTCTCCCGGCAGCACGCCCGGATCGAGGTCGAGGGCGAACGTGTCACCGTGTTCGACTTGGGCAGCCGCAACGGCGTGAAGGTCAACGGAGGCGCCATCAAGGGCTCGGTCGACCTCCGTCACGGCGACCGCGTGCGCATCGGGACGCAGGAGCTCGTGTTCACTCGCGTCGAGGCACGGCCCCCGGAACCATCGAGAACTACAGGCTTTTTGCAGCACTGCCATGTGTGTCGCATGCCCTACCCACGAGAGGCCGGGGCGTGCCCGAGCTGCGGCACCGTCGTCGCCGACGAGGAGACCCAGCTCGAGGTCAAGAGCGAGTCGGCGTGGACGTTCGAGCTCCAGGTTCAGGTCCTCGAGCGCGCGCTCGCGATGACGCGACTCGAAGACGCGGGGCGCATTCTCACCCGCGCCAAGGCGCAGCTCGAGGAGTCCCTCGCGCGCCAGGAAACGATCGACGGCAAGCAGCTCGCGCTCCTCGTGGTCAGCGCGCTCCGCACGAGCTTTCTCTCACGCGACCCGCACTGGGCGCTTTGGTCGGCCGAGATCTACCACCGCGTCTCGTTCGTCCCGTCGCCCGAGGTGCTCGGGTGGTTTCAGCAGCTCTATGGCCGTTACCCCGAGCTCGAAGCCCCGATTTTGGCGCTCGTGGAGCACCATCGTGGTCGCGGGGTCGCGCTCAGCCCCGACGAGTCCTCGGTGCTCACCCGCCTCGAGACCCTCACGAAGAAGGCGCCCGACGATCCGTTCGCCCAGACGCACGTCGGGAAGCTCTCCTGAGCTTTTGCGGATCTTCGCGGGACGCGTTGGCTCTCTTGCCGCTTTCGGTCGAGAAAGGGTAAACCTCCCTCGGGAATTCATGACCGAGCGGTCCCAACGACTCGCCTGCCCGAAGCTTGCGGCTGAGGCCTCTCTGCGCGAGCGGAGGGGCTCACGGTGAAGTTCCGGCTGCGCTATCTCCACCACGACGTGGAGCTCGGAGAAGGTCAGTTCGCCGTCGGGCGAAGCGCGACCTGCCAGCTCTCGCTCGACGATCCGCTGGTCTCTCGGCGCCACGCGATCTTCCACGTGACCGACATGCACGTGTCGCTCGAAGATCTCGGCAGCCGTAACGGCGTCATCGTCAACGGCACGCGGGTCGAGGGCACGGTCGAGATCTCGGTCGGCGATCGTGTGCTCATCGGATCGCAAGAGCTCACCCTCCTCGCGACACGCGAGGGTGGTCCGTCCACGCGATCGCCCGCGACCAAGAACACGGTCTCGCGCATGACGCCGAGCTCCGGCGTGCAGATGCCCAAGTACGACGATCCCGAGCCCAGCATGGTGCGGCGCGTGGACCAATTCAAAGTGCTCGGCAGCGTCGCGGAGAAGGCGCTCGCGCTCGGGCGCGCAGGGGAGGCCGAGCGGCTCCTCGCGTCGGTGCTCGCCGACGTGATCGAAGCGTGCCGCTCGGGGAGGCCGCTGCCGGTGTCGCTCGTCGATCAGGCGGCGAAGTTCTCCGCGCGCCTCGCGACGTCGACTGGCAAAGGCGGCTGGGCCGACTACGTGATCGAGCTCTACGCCGCGCAGAACCGCCCCCCGCCCGCGGCGGTCATCGACGAGCTCTACAACGCGATGAACAAGGTCACGGCGGTCGACGTGACCCGCCTACGGGACTACGTGGTCCAGATTCAGGAGCGCTCGTCGACCCTCGGGCCGGCCGATCGTTTTCTGCTTCAGCGGCTGGAAGGGTTGGAGCGACGGGCGCGCTCGCTCCGAGGCTGAGCTTCGGGTCGGAGTGCGATTGCCACGCGAGGTTCGCCTCTGCGGCGCGCCGGATTTCGGCCATCAGCTCGCTGTCCTCGAGGCCCGATACGACCTCCGCGAGGGCAGGGGGCAAGTCCACTCGGGGGGGCACCTTTCGTCGCAATCGGCGCTCGAGGGGACGCGCCTCTTCGATCCGTCCGACGCGAAAACGCAGCTTGATCGCGGGCACCCCGAGCGAGACGAGGCGCGAGAGCACGTCGTGGGCGAGCATGGAGAGCTCGTTCGACCAGACGTGAGTGGAGACGAGCACGAGCAGCTCGCCGCTCTCGAGCTTCAACGGGACGGCCTTCTCGGCGATGCGATGGCCCACCGCGCGGACCCAGACCTCACGTGAGAACGGCGGCTTTTGGCGCGAGAAACGGTTCTCTCCCGAACGATCGAGGATGCCGTCGAGGGTCTCGGGCTTCGCGAGCCGCTTTCGTCGTTTGACCCGCATCGTTCGCGCGATCAGCGCACTCCGGCGGGGCGGCGGAGCTCGAGGAAGGTGCCGCGCGCGGCCGGATCGGTGATCGCACCGCGGCGATCGGCCACTCCGGCGCGAACGTATCCGTGGCCGTAACGAAGCGCGTACGGCACCTGCGGACGCGTGGTGGCGGCGCCGTCGGCGGCCACGTACACCGTCACGGGACGCTCCTTGTTCGCGTCGGCGCGGAGGTCGGGGTTCTTGTTCGGCGCGAGCGCGTCGCGGCAACGAGCCGCGACGACACCGGCGCGGTCTTGTGTGCTGCAGCGGTCCAAGATCGCACGATCGTCGACGGACGAGCTCCTGCCGAGCACCGTCGCGGCCTCCGCCCGCGCGTCGTCGGAGGGGTCCTCGGCGAGGATTTTCCGCGCGCGCGAGGGGTCGGCGCACGAGGCTTGTGACTCGTTCAACCCGGCGAGCGCGTTCGTCCGAACATGGCTGCGTCCGTCGGCGAGGTGAGGGCAGAGGAGGGTCGCGATGCGGTCCTTCCTGCCCGCGAAGGTCTTCGCGCCGATGCGCCCGAGGGCCGCCGTCGCGTTCGCCGCGACGTCGCCGTCCGCCGAGCCGGCGAGCTGCGCGAGGGCGTCCACCGCGGGCGCGTAGCCGGCTGTTCCGAGGGCCCACGCCGCCTCCGCGCGCACGCTCGGATCGGCATCTCGAAGCCCCGCGACAAGGGCGGCCTGGGCCTTCGGGTTCGTCGCCGCGCGCTTGGCGAGGGCTGCGATCGCGCTGCGCCGATCCTCGATCGGTTGCGTCGCGGATGTCTGGGCGAGGACCGCTTCCGTCGCTTGCGGGAGCGGCGACCGCGAGAGCACCTCGACGATGGCGTCGCGCTCCGGCCCCGCGGCGAGGCCGAGCGTCTTCTCGAGACGCTTCACCATCGCCTCGGACGACGCGCGCTCCGCGATGCCCGCGAGCGCATGGAACACGGCGAACCGGTCCGACTCCTCGCTTCCCTCGAGCTTCGTGAGCAAGACGTCGCGTGTGTGCTCTCCTCCTACACGAGCGAGGCCCATGGCGGCGTGGAGGCGCACGTCACGCGCCTTGTCGTCGAGCGCGTCGAGGAGCACGTCCTCGACCCCCTTGCCGGTGCCGGGGAGCTTCTCCTGCGTCGCGCTCGGGCCGATCGCGCCGAGGGCGTCGATCGCGGCGATGCGAAGCTGGGCGTCTTTGTTCGAGGCGAGCGGCACGAGCACCGCCGCCGCGCGAGGCGCGCCGGTGCGGCCGAGGAGCTCCACCACCGACACACGCTCCGTCGGCGTGAGGCGCCCTTCCCGCAGCGCTGCGGTGAGCGGCTCGACGGCCCGTCCGTCCGGTTTTTCCGGGTCGAGGAGGAGGGCCGCGGTGCGGATCGCCTCTGCCCGCGCGAGCGGGTTCTCGTCGGCGACGAACTCGAGCACGACCGCGACGGACGCGCTCGTCCCGCAGCCCGCGAGAGAGCGGAGCGCTGCGGGCAGTGCGAGGGTCCCGCGTCGGAGCGCCGCGACGACGGCGCGCTCGGCGGACGTGGCCTTGAGCTGCCCCAGCACGATCGCCGCGCTCGTCGCGGTGGCTTGGCTCGGCGCGCGTTCGAGGAGGGGAATCAAGAGCGGCTCTGCCTGCGGGCCAGCGGTCACGAGCGCATCGCGGACTGGCGTGCGATCTAGGGAGAGCACGGCGTCCTCCCCCGTGCCGAGGTGCGAGAGCAGCGCGGCGACGGCGGCCTTCGTGCCCATCTTGCCGAGCGCGGCGAACGCCGCTTGCCGCACGGTGGTGGTGCGATCGGAGAGCAGCGACGCGATCGCGTCGACCGCGCCATCGCCGCGGAGGAGCCCGAGCGACGCGAGCGCCTCGATGCGCACGTCTTGGTTCACGTCGCGGAGGGCGATGACGAGCGCTTGCACGGCGCGAGGATCGGAGAGCAGCCCGAGGCTTCGCACGACGGCCTGGCGCACCTCCGGCACCGAGTCTTGCACTTTGCCGACGAGGGGCACGACGGCGCGTGAATCGCCGAGCCGAGCGAGCGCGCGCGCCACCTGGACCCGCACCGGCGGAGCGGGATCGTCGAGCTTGCCGAGGAGCGGCGCGACTGCTTCGGCGCTCCCGTGCGCACCCAGAGAATCGGCCGCCGCGGCGCGCACGAGCGGATCGGAGTCCCCTAGCGCGCGCGCGAGCTGAGGGATCGCGCGCGGTGACGGCGAGACCTTCGCGATTTCGCACGCCGCGAGGCGCGCTTTGGGCTCACGGTCGCCTAACCAGGGGAGCACCGCCTCGGTAGCCGAGGCGAGGCGCAGCGTGATGGCGGCTTGGGCGGCGGCGAGGCGCACCTCCAGGTCCGGATCTTCGAGCGTGCGCAGCACGAGGGGCTCGGCGCGCTCGCGCCCGAGGGTGGTGAGATCGCGCGCGGCGGCCCTACGCGTGCCGCTATCGGCAGACTTGAGCGCTTTCTCGATCCGCTCTGGCACATCGGGCCAGACGAGGGCACGGGCCGGCGAGGCCACCGTGGCGGACAGGAGCGCGAGTGTCACGAGGGCGGCGCGACCGAGCTTCACCCGGCTCACGATAGCGGGTCGGGGCCACACGCCCAAGGCTTCTCACGGGCTTCGGCGCCCGGCCCTCACGCGAGACCGCTCCGCCGCCGCACGAACAGGCTCACGGCAAGGCTCGCGGCGGCGCCGAGCACGAGCACCCAGGGCGGTACGATCGGGGACACATGGCGCTCGGACGCGACGACGGTCGGCTTCGGGAGCGGCAGCACGACGGGCTCGTCGGCCCACTGGAACGAGCCCCCTGTCGCCTTCGCGAGGCGCTTCAGGCGCTCCGGATCGGGGCGAGAGTCGGCCCACTCGTCGCCGCCCGCTTCGCAGGCAAAATCGCGTCGCGTCGCGGGTGCTTGGCCGAGCCTCACGCGCGCTGCATAGGCCCCCGCGGCGAGCGCCGGGAGAGGAATATCGAGGGTGCGCGCGCCGCGTGGCACATCGGCGACCGGCACGTTTACGCCTTTGCCGTCCGCGCCGAGGCGGACGAGGTCGAGGTGGACCTTCTCTCCCATGTAGGCGGGGGTGTGCACGCGCAAGGTACCGGGCTGACCGGCGACACAATCGGAGGTGAGCTCGAGTTGCGCGGGCTCGTAGCGCGGGTCGCGCATGAGCCAGCCGAGGAGCCCGTCCCAGAGGGCGCCATAACCGCGGCCGGACGTGCGCGCGCCGACGTCCGAGAACTGGAGCTGCCATGCGCCGTCGAGCCCGAGCGCGACGCTTCTCCCGTTTCCTTGATCACCGATCGCGAGAAGCGGCATACGGAGGCCCGACTTGGTGCTTCGGTTCGGGTGGCGCATGAGCGCGATCGACCCTTCCCTCACGTCGCCGAGCACGTTCGCGCCCGGCATCTCGGGGAGCTCGTCGCCGAGCAGCTTTCGGAGCGGCGCGAGCAGCGGTGCGTCGCGGCCTTCGTCGGTATAGGTCGGGACCACCTTCGCTTGGTCCGCGGCGGTCGCGCCGAGCGCGCCATCGAGCCTCACGGGGAGCACCTCCGCGAGCGGGGTGTCCGCGTACCCTCCGGCGACGAAGGAGTTCGGTCCACCGACCATCACGAGGCCACCGCCCGCGCGCACGTAGTTGGCGAGCGCGGGCAGGTGTTTCTCCATGTTGTACGGCTGCGCGTCGAAATCTTGGAGCACGACCGCATCGAACGAAGGCAGGTGCTCGCTGAAGAGCTCGTCGACCGGAAACGGGATCAGCGCGAGCTCGTCGCTCGAGGCGTTCGGGTTGTCGGTAGGGGTGCGGAGGATGAAGAACGCGACGAGGTCGACCGAAGCGTCGCCCTTGAGCCATTGGCGAAGCGCGCGCACGTCGTTCGTGGGCCGACCCGCGACGTGCAGCACACGGATGCGCTCGCGCGTGACGTTGAAGGTGATGTAACGCTTGTCGTTTTCCGGGATCTCGTCGCCCTCGGGGGTCTCGATCGCGACCTCGAGCACGCGGGGACCGGCGCGCTCGAACGTGATCGTGAGATCGAGGTGGGCGATGCCGTCCTTCACGTTCGCGACGCCGGACGCGAGGAGGGCAGGAGGCCCATTCTCTCGGAGCTCACGCGCGACCACCGTGAGCTCTTTGCACGTCATTCCGCCATCGCAGCCCACGTCGACGCGCAAGGGCAGGGGCACGTGCGCGACGGCGCCCGCGGCCGACACACGACGTACGCTCGCGTCCTTCGGGACACGGCGCGTGGTCGCGATCGTGTGCACCTTCGCGCCGGGGAAAAGATCGACGAGCGCGGCGTCGGTGGCGTCCTCGGGGGGATCCTCGAGTCGCCCGTCGGACACGACGACGAGCGCTTCGGGCCGCTCGTCGGCAGACTCGGCGAGGTGCGCGGTCGCTTTTCGGAGGTCGGAGTGGCTCTCGGTCGGGAGCGCGCCGACGGCGACCTTGGTCGGCTTGTCGCCCCCGAAGCCGATCATCGAAATTCGTGCTGAAGGCGCGCTTTTTCGTAAGCTTTCGAGGGCGCGATCGCGAAGCTTGGCGCGCGCTTCGGCGCCGTCTTTGAGCGCGAGCGAGCGCGACTGATCGACCATGACGACGACCCGCGGGCCAACGACGCTCTCGCTCGACGCGACGCGCACGGGTCGCACCACGGCGAGGAAGAGCGCGAGCTGGGCGACGGCGGCGGTGACCGCGACGAGCCCTCGTCGGGCGCGCTCGCTGCGGCGGAGCTCCACCGCGAGGAGCACGAGCGACGCGAGCGTGAGCAGCCCCGCGACGAGGGGAGCCCATGGGGGAAGATCTTGCGCGAAGCCGAGCCGCGTGACGTGCTCGGGGGTCACGGAGCTCCCGAAAGAGCGCGCCGTCGCATGAGCCACGCCGCGTGGACTTGGTCGTCTTTGTAGTTCGAGCAGAGCACGTACATCGCCACGTTCACGGCGAGCCGAATCGCGTGCTCACGCTGCGTGTCGCCGTCGGGGACGACGGGGTGCTCCCACGAGCCGGTCACGCCGCGTGCGAGGGCGCCGCCGAGATCGTGGGTGGTGAAGATGACCTGCGCCTGCCCCCCGCGCACGATCGCGTCGAGCGTCTTCGGGCCTCGTACCCGGCCTTCGGCGCGACGGAGCAGATAAAACGAGCGAAACACGACGTGCTCGGGCCCGATCGCGATCGGCGTGGTGTCCGGCATGACACGTGAGATCTCGCGCCGCGCTCCGACCCCGAAGCTGCTCGGCTGACCGCTGTCCGTCGCGCCAGCGTCGTCGACGAGGAGCATCCCGCCGAGCGCGAAGTAGCGGCGCAGACCTGCGATTTCCCCCGCCGTGAGCGGGTCGGGGCTGGTCTCACCGGACCACACCGCGAACGGCGCGCTCGCGAGGGAAGGGTCGTCCGCGCGGACGGTGCTCGGACGCAGGCGGGCGGGGGCGCTCGTGCGTTGTTGGAGCTCCCACGACCAACGCCCGGGAGACGACACGCGTGCCGCCCCTTTCACGCCGCCCGCGACGAGCACACGAGGATCGAAGGCGCCCGTGTCACCGAACCCGAGGGCGGGCTTGGGGAGGGCCGCGACGAGCGAGACCACCGCCGCTGCGCAGAGCACCACGTACGCCTTCGCCATACGAGGTACTCATACCAGGCGTACCCCAAAGCACGAAGCCTAGCCGCGCCTCATCGAGGGCGGTCGTCAGTCGAAATCGTCGACCCGCCACACGCCCGCCTCGCGTCGAAGGCGCACGTGGTGGCCGCCCGGAACGAGCACCGTCGCGACGTCGCCGTTCGCGCGCACCTCGAGCGTCTCGGGGCGTTCGAGCCCGAGCACGAGCGACCGCAGATCGTTCTCGATCGCGGCGCGGGTGCCCGGCGAGAGCACGCGCATGAGCCCCGCGTAGCTGCGGCGCGCCAACACTTGCCGGAGACCGGACAGCGCCTGTTCGGGTGTACGCGCGCCGCCCGGGAGGGCCCCCGACGAGGTGACCTGAAAGCGGCCGTCGCGGAGGTCGAGTGTCGCCTCTTCGCCGTCCTCGAAGCGCAAGCGGGCCACCGCCTCGACGCGCGTATCGGGAGAGCCGAGCAGCTTTCCGCGCTCCGCGAGCTCGGCTTTTTGCTCTGCGACGGCACGCCGCACGTCTTCGCGGCTCTTCTCTTTGCGACCCGACTCCGTGAGCATGCCGTAGAGCGCGTCGCCATCGCCGCGCTCGGCGGCGCGGCGGTACTCTTCGACCGCGGTCTTGGGGTCCGGGACGGAAGGCGAGCACCCGATCGAGCACGCGAAGGACGCGAGACACGCGAACCACACGAGGCCGCGGACACGACGTCGGCGCGACAGGGGCGAGCGGTATTTCCCTGGCATGTGCGCCCGAGGCTACCAAAACGGCGAACCTTGGGATCCGTTTTCCCGGTTCACGCCTCGAAGTGGCTCATTTCCCGCGAGAGGCCGGGGGCTCGGTCTTCGCGACAGGCAGCACGATCTCGAGGCCGAGGTCGTCGCGGAGCAGGTCACCCTTTTGTTTGACGGTGAACTCCTCGAGCGAACGATCTCCCTCGCCCACGAGGTGGAGCATCATCCGCCGGCGGCCCTCGTCGACCTCCGCGCGCACGGCGCGGACTTTCCCGAGATGCTCGCGATCGAGCGCATCGGCGACACGAAGGATCCCGGCGAGGGTACGCACGCGCGCGCGGGCTTCCTTGTCGAGGTCACGAAAGTTGGGGTGGGCCGGGTCCGGAATGCCCTTCCGGTGGTACCGCGCGACGTTCGCGACGATGCCGCGCTCTTCTTGAGAAAACCCCATAATGTCGGAGTGTTGAATGATGTAGAAGCTGTGCTTGTGGTGGCCGTCGTAGCGAACGAAGTCGCCGATGTCGTGGAGGGTAGCGGCCGCGCGCAGGAGGAGGCGGTCGCGGGCGGCGAGGCCGTGGATAGGCCAGAGGTCGTCGAAGAGCTGGGCCGCGAACCGATCGACGGCGACCGCGTGGGCCTCGTCGAACTCGTACTTGCGCCCGAGGCGGAGGCACCCGGTCAGCACCCGCGTCGCTTCGGCCTCGTCGTCCCAGACGTCGAAGTACTTGTCGACGAGCTCGATGAGGATCCCCTCCTTCAAGCCGACGCCTGGCGACACGATCGCGCCCTGATAAAAGAGCTCGGCGACGCGGAGGAAGATGCTCACCGCCGGTACGATGGTGTCGGCGCGGTCGGGGCGGAGGGAGAACGTCTTTTGGCGTTCTGCGGCCGTCATCGAGAAGAGCCGCGTACGAAGCTTCTGCGCTTGCGCGGTGTCGATCGCCTTCGGGAACCCGAGGTGGCCCCCCTTGACGGGGCAGAGCTCCGCGAGGGTCTCCACGTTTCCGCCGGTGCCGACGACGAGGTCGAACGAGGCCTGCCGAAGGTGCGGCAAGGCCTCCGCGAGCGCGCGGTCGATCCCCTCTTCGAGGAGGCGGCTCCGGGCGGCGTCGACCGTGGTGGCATCCTTCAAGTACGTCTCGAGCATGCGCACGGTGCCGAGCGGGAGCGACATGGAGAACGTGGCCTGCCCCGCGTCGAGGACGGTGAGCTCGGTGGAGCCCCCGCCGACGTCGATGAGGAGCGCGCGCCGGTCGCCGAGGGCGAGGCGTCGCACGACCGCGAGCTGGATGAGGCGCGCCTCCTCGACTCCCTCGATGATCTCGAGATCGATCCCGGCTTCACGTCGCGCGCGCTCGACGAGGGTGCTCCCGTTCTGCGCTTCTCGCACCGCGCTCGTCGCGGTCGCGCGGTAGGCGTCGACCCCCGCTTCGTTCATCGCTTGGCGAAACTCGCGGAGCGCGGCGCACGCTTGGCCGATCGACGGCGTGGCGAGCTTGCCGGTGACGAAGACCTCGGCGCCGAGCCTTACGGGCGCGCGGAGGTTTAGGACCTCGCGGAAGCTGGCGTCCTTGTCGCCGCCCTTGCCGTCTTTCAACAGCGGGAGCTGCACGCTCGCGGGAGCGCCTGTTCCATTCGCCTCCACGACGCGGAGTCGTAGGGCGTTCGATCCGAGGTCGAGAGCGGCAAAACGGGCCATACTGGCGAACGTTCGTGTACCAAACACGAGGCACGTTCCGCTACGGTGACGGCAGCGAAATGGGAGCTTCCTCCACATCTGTCGACGCCGCGACACGCGCTCGTCACGTTCTCGTCGTCGCCGCGCTCGTCACCGCCGTCGGCATCCTCGTCGCCGGCACGGTCGCGCGCGCCATCGGCGGAGCTCTCACCCTCGCGGGATGGTCGCTCGGCATCTTCGGTCTCCACGCGTTCGGAAGGCTCGGTCGGTTTCAGCCCGAATCCGCGCCGAGCGTGAGCCGCGCGAGTGAAGCTGCGTCTACCGACGAAGGCGGCGCGAGCGACGACGGCGAAAAAGACACCCGCTCCTGACATGGCTCGCGCACCGATCGGCACTGCCGCTCTCACCGCGCCAAAGCGTCGAACGAGAAGGAAAAACAAGCGCTCGCTAGCGAGCGGCGGGCCGGCTACCGAGCCGCGATACGACGCCTTCGTGGACGCGCGCCGTACTCGGGAGTAGCGCGCTCGCGCCCGGTCAAATCTCGCTTCGCAGCACGAAAATCCCCACGTCGGCCCCGAGCTTGGGAGTGCGCACTGCCGCCCATCCGAACGCCCGATCCGTCAGGTTGAGGGTGCCGGAAGCCATTCCTCCCTGCGTCTTCTCGGGGAGGTTCATTTCGCTCAACGACTTTTCGTTCGAGGGCGGAGTCTGTGGCGCACCGTACGCTCCGGTTTTGTCGAACACTCCCACGTAGAGGACGGGCATCTTTCCCTTGTCACCGCTCTGGAGGAGCTTCTCTTGGAGATCGTGCTTTAGGGTCTCCGAGAGGTGGAGCGAGAAGCGACGATAGGTCCACCCCGTGACGAGCACACCGAACGTTTTTCCGTCTTCGCGGCGCACCGGAGCGGCGGCCAAAAAATCACGATCCGGCCCTGCTTTTCCTGGTGCGCCAGGGAAGGCCCCCGTCGTGGTGACGAATCCGTCTTTGCTCTTCTGGAGCTCCGGAAATATGGAAAAAAGGTTCAGGCCGGCCATCGCGTCTTGTTCGAGATCGTTGCGTACGGCGACACCGGAGTCGTCCGCGAAAGCGAAGAACGTAGATTTCGCGATGAGGAGGTCGGGGACTTCGCGCCGCACCCTTTGCAGCGCAGAGCGCACGGCGGGAAGGTTCTTTTGGGGCTCTTCCTTTCCGAAGAGGGGCCCGAGCCGCTTCGCGCCTTCGGGGAGCCCGCGCTCGACCTCGAGTACGTCCTTCTCGACCAAAACGGTAAGCGCCTCGGCGTGAGAGCGCGCTTGTTTCTCGCTCTCTTTCGCGCCGTCTTTGCACCCCCCGAGGACGGAGACGAAGAGGAGCGCAGCGGTGGTCGCCAAGAGCGCGTCGCGACGGCGCAGCACCGCGACGGCGGTCGTATCCTGCAACGGAACCTGCAGAGGGGAGGGAGCGACCGAAGAGCGCACGGGGGAAAAGCGCGTCATGGGACGGCGACGGTACCACCGGGTGCCCCAAGCGGCGTACAGTTTGGTAGGGTGCGCGATTCGGGCGTCGACGCGTCTCCGCCGCCCCCGCGATCCTTCCCCACCGAGTGACCCTTTGGCGCTAGCTCCCCCCGAACCACCGAAGCGTATCGGCGATTTTGCCGTCACCTCTCTCATCGGAGAGGGCGGCATGGCGTCTGTCTTTTTGGCCTTCAAGGAGCTGCCGAGCGGCGAGCGAACGGGCCCGTTTGCCCTGAAGGTCATTCGCGAAGAGTTCGCGCAGAACCTCGAGTTCGCGACCATGTTCGCCGACGAAGCGAAGGTGAGCATCGGAATGCGGCACCCGAACGTGGTGCGGGTCGAGGAGTCGGGGGCAGTGGAGGGCCGGCTCTTCCTCGCGATGGAAGTGCTTCGCGGCCAATCGGTCTGGCAGGTTTGGCAGGCGTGTCGCGAGCGCGGAGTCCGTCTTCGCTACGACCTCGCCGCCTGGATTTTCGCACGCGCCGCCGACGGATTGCACCACGCCCACGAGACACGAGCGGAGGACGGCACACCGCTCGATCTCGTTCATCGCGACGTGAACCAATCGAACCTCTTCGTTACGTACGAAGGGGACGTGAAGGTGATCGACTTCGGGCTCGCAAAGGCGGCGAACCGTGTCTCGCAGACTGCCGCCGGAGTCGTGAAGGGCAAACTCTCGTACCTCGCTCCGGAGCAGGTGAGCGGCACCAAGCTCGATCGCAGGGCCGACATCTTTGCGCTCGGGGTGGCGCTATGGGAGGTCACGGTCGACCGCCGTCTTTTCAAAGGACGCGACGACATCGACACCCTCCTCCGCGTGCACCAATGCCACGTTCCCGACGCGACCACGCTCGTGGATGGGTATCCGCCGGCGCTATGGGCAATCGTCTCGAAATGCCTCGCGAAAGACGCAAACGATCGCTATGCGACGGCGCAAACGCTCGCGACCGATCTCGACCTTTTCGTACGCGAAACTGGTGCTGCCGTAGGGCGGGACTCGGTCGCCGAGATCATGGCGTCGCTCTTCGAGGAGGAGCGCCACCGCGCGGACGAGTGGTACCAGCGCTCCACCCAGCAGCGTGGCACTCCGCTGCCTCCGCTGCGCACCGAGACGACTGCGCTCCTCATGCACAACATGCCGAGCATGCCGCCTCCGCCGAAGGTGGACCTTTGGACTTCGGGGCCGCCGAAAGGCTTCGAGGGGAGGGCACTCCCCGCCACGGAGTCGAGCGCAGGAATGCCCGGCGCGCCGGCGAAAGAGCCCTCGTTCGAGCCTCCTCCGCCGGTCGAGGCCGACGTGTCACCCGAAGAGCTCGCGCTTGGCGGCGCCGCCCCGCGGCTCGCATCTCCGGTTACGAAGCGGTCAAAATTCCCCCTCTCGATCGGTAAATTTCAGCTCTTCGTACTGGTCTCCCTGGTTGCCGTGTTGGTGATTGCGGCGATTTTCGTTATTCGGGTATTGCGTTCATCCTGATTCATGTGTTTAGTAGGAGGGAGAGATCGTAAGGAGTCTTCTCTGGGACGTCTTGGGATCCTCGGGAGTCGCGCATGATGACGCGCGGTCTCCTCGGCTCTCTTGTTCTCCTTTGGGGCCTTCGCTCATCGGTCATCGGTCTTCACGACCTTCATGATCGTGCGCGCCCAGGCGCCCTGAATCCTTGAGAAATTCCCCGAAACCTAGCCGAAGTGGCGGAATGGCAGACGCAGCGGATTCAAAATCCGCCGAGGCAACCCCTCGTGAGGGTTCGAGTCCCTCCTTCGGCACACGTACTCCCGACCGAGACTGATTCTGACCGAGTACGTATCGCTCCTCCATGGGGAGAGGGCGGTTGTGGATCGCTGCGAAAGCGCGTTGTTTTCGTGGCCGGACGGCTCTCGAGCCGACTCCGATAGGCATCGACTGGTCTCGCTTCCTCAGTAGAGGCGAGTCCGCACCATAGAAGGATCAAAGCATGAGCAACCTCAAGACCACCCTCGAAAGCCTCTCGGCCGATTTTGCCACCAGCGTGCTCCGCGCCATCCGCGCAGCCTCGCTCGAGGACCTCGTCGCCGAGTCCGGAACGGGCTCGAGCTCGGCCGGTCGCGCTCCCGCCGCCAAGCCCGCGGGCCGTGGCCGCCCCGGCCGCCCCCCGAAGGCTGCCGCTGCCCCCGCCGCCGCCCCC
>JAAFHV010000229.1 GCA_013297655.1 Myxococcales bacterium
CGCGACGCGGAGCGAGCGAGCCGCGGGGAAGACGCCGACATCCTTCACTTGGAGGATTCGCGACCGTCGAGGCCGTTGGTACTCAGGAGGTAGCGCCTCGGATTGCCCCGCGCGCGACCGCCTCGGAGGCACGTGATGTCCCCTCGTTCAACGTCCTTGTTCGTCCTCCCTCCGTTCATCGCCATGGGCATCGCCGTTGGGTGCGTCGGGAGTGACCCCACGGGCACGAGCGACTCGGGGGCTCCGACGGCGACGACGTCCACGCAGCCGACAGCGACGACCACCACGAGCGCGACCGACGCCGCGGTGCCCGATACGTTCGTCCCGGACACGAGCGTCCCCGACGCGGCGCCCTTTTCACCATCACAAGTGTCGGGCCTCCAACTCTGGCTCGACCCCGCCGCGGGCCTCACGCAGACGGGCGGCAAGGTCTCGACTTGGGCGGATCAATCCGCGAGCGGCAATACGGTCTCGCAGGCTGACGGCGCCCTCCAACCCACGGTTGGCACTGCCGGATCCAAGCCCGTCCTCGTGTTCACCGCAACGAACTGGCTCGGGCGCGACGCCGCGACAACGAGGCTCGACTTCGCCAGCAGCGACGTCCTCGTCGAGTGCGTGGTGGGTATCGACACCACGTCGACCGTCCTTACAGGTGTACTCTACAAGGGTACGTTCGAGAGCCCCACGTTCGACGGTCTCCAGCTCTACGGGAACCTGAGCCGCGACGGAAAACCGGGTGGCGGACTAGATGGCGACAAGACGCTCCTCACGTCTCCGAACGTCGTTGCCGCCGACGGAAAGCTCCACCTGCTCGGCTATCGGCGCGTCGGCTCGAGGGTCTCGTTCCGTGTCGACGGCACCGAGGTCGCGACGGCGACGGTGCCCGCACGGGCGGTCGACACGGTCAGCCCGCTCACGGTCGGCGGGCGTGCGAACGGGGTGCACTCTGCACCGCACAAGCTCGGCGACGTGGTCATCTACCGGTGAACCGTGGCGGACACCGACATGGCCAAGATCGAGGCCTACCTCAAGCAGAAAGACGGCGTCTAGATTGGCAGTCAGGACCGGGCGGAGCTCGGCGCTCGTGCTATTGTCGGTGATCGTCACGGGAGTGGGCCGAAGGGGGGAGCGATGGTGAGACACGCGAGGGAAGCGCTCGTAGCGTGTGGGCGTGGGGAATTTATGCCTCTCCGAGGCGCTCGAGACGCTCGTTCGAACGTCTGGCGCGCTCGCGGCGGGGCTCACGTTCTGGAAAGACGGAGCCTTCTTCAAGCAGACATGGGTCGGGCTCCCCGGTGCGTTCGAGCGCGGATACGTCGAGCACTTCCACACGGCCGACCCTTGGATTCGTGGGGTGAGGGCGGTCACGACCGGGACCATCGTCGTGAGTGACGAGCTCGTCCCGCGCGCCGTCCTCGAGTCGAGCGCCTTCCACGCCGAGCTCTGTCGCCCGCACCGCATCAAAGACATCTACGGCGGCCGGCTCGCCCGTGACGGCGCCTACGAGGTCACCATCGGCGTCCTGCGGAGCGCAGACGCACGCGGGCTCGGCGCGCGCGAGGCGGTCGATTTGAGGGCCCTCGTTCCCGAGCTCGGCTGCGTCGCCGAGGCCGAGATCGGCGCCTTCCGCGCGTCGACCCTCGACTCCTCACTCGACCATTTGCCGTTCGGAGTCTTCGTGATCGACGCCGGGACAGCGGAGGTGCTCCTCGCCAACACGGCCGCGCGCGCTCTCGCCGCGACCGGGACGGTGGAGGTCCGTTCGCGGGACCTCGTCGTCGACGGGGAGAGCCTCGGGGCGTGGCTCGCGTCGCGCGCCTATGGCAACCGAACCACGCGCCGACGAAGCGTCCGCGTGAGCGCGTTTCCTCCGCGAATGGCGCGAGGCCTCGCGCCTCTGGAGCGAACGAGAGGCATACGCGTCCGCGACCTCTACGTGCACGACGCGCGCGTGGTGAGCCAAGAGCTCGCCGAGCGAGCACGCGCCGCCTACAACCTCAGCGATCGTGAGGCGCAGATCGCGCGCCACCTCCTCCTCGGCGACTCCCCGAAGGAAATCGCCAAGGAGAACGGTGTCTCGATCTCGACAATGCGATCGCAGCTCCGAAACCTGTACGCCAAAGTTGGCGTACCCGGTCAAGCCCAGCTCGTGGGCGCGCTGTCGATCGCGTAGCGGGCCGAGAAGCCCTACTTCACGTAGAGCTGCGCCGCGGCGATACCCGCGCCGCGCGACGCGGTGATGATGTACTTCGCCTGGATCGGGAACGGGCTGAAGGCGAGCTTGATGCAGTTGCCGCGCCCACCGAGCGAGGCCTGCGTGCCCTGGGTGGTGTCTTTCCCGAGCTGCGGGCTCTGCCCCGGGATCGGGGTCGTCGCCACCATCGTGATGTCCACTTCCTGGATCCCCGCGCCGACCGCGACCACCGTGTAGCACTTGCCCGGTTGGATCGTCATGTCGTGCTCGAGCGTTTGGCCTTGCTGGAAGTTCGCCGCGATCATCGCGCCTTCCTTCTGCATCCCGGGAGCCTCCGTGTTCGCGAAGGCCATGAGCGGGATCGTGGCCGCCTGCGCGAGGTTCGGATCGATCAGCGTGGCCGAGCCGCCGGGGCCAGCGCTGCCCCCGCCCGCTGCGGGAGCCGGGAAGCCCGGGATCGGGAACGGGAGACCAGGCGCTGCGGGCTGGCCCGGTTGCGGCGCGGGCTGCGGCGCGGGCTGACCCGGTTGCGGCGCGGGCTGACCCGGCTGCGGGTACTGCGGCTGCTGAGGAGGAAAGCCGGGCTGCTGCGGGTACTGCTGGGGCGGCGGCTGCTGCGGGTAACCCGGCTGCTGCGGGTAGCCCGGCTGTTGCGGCGGGTATTGCTGCGGATAACCCGGCTGCTGCGGGTACTGACCCTGGACTTGCTGCGGCTGTTGCGACTGATTGTTCGGAGGACACCCAAACAAGAAGGCCGTGAACGCGACGGCGACGACGGGGGTGAGCGAGCGGCGAAATACGTTCACGGACGGCCTCCAGAAGGAAAAGGGGTGGACCACGAGACGGTAGCATCGCCCCGGAATTCACTGAAGAAGGTTGCGCCACGTTCTCGCCGGGCCTAGAGAGGGCCCGTCTCGCGAAAGGGAATCCGGTTCGAATCCGGAGCTGCCCCGCAGCGGTAAGTGGGAACGAAACCGAGCATCTCCACTGGGCGCATACGCTCCCGGGAAGGGCTCGGCGGTAGGACCGGAGCCTCTCCGGACGCCCATGAGCCCGAAAACCTCCGCGCGATGATCGCCCCACGAAAATCGGGTCGATCGCGTCCACGCCTCCGCGGGGAGGTCGAAGGACACACGGTCGCCCTGGCCGTGCCTTTCGCGCAATTCCGCGGAGCTCACCAGGAGCTCCACTCATGCTGCATTCCGTCACTTCCAGAATCGGTTCGACCTTCTTCGTCGTGCTCGCCCTCGCGACCACGGCTTACGCCTGCGACTCGTCCGAGGTGACCCCCGGCGACGACGCGGGGCCCGGGATCGACGCCTCGATCGCCGAGACCACACCGCCCGCGAACGTCGACAGCTCCGTCCCGGCCGACGCGAAGGCCGGCGAGGACTCCAGTGTCCCGCGTCCACCGCCGGTGTTCTTGCCCACTACCGACTACGCCGACGCGGTGAAGATCGATCCTTCGTTTCCCTATGGTGTGGTCGCGCGCATCGGCGTCGATGGCGACGTGCTCGGCGCGCACTGGGGCAATCATGGCGGCCCGATGGTCTCGACCTCGGTCTACGCCAATCAAGAAGCGGGCTCGAAGCCGGGAGTCGTGAGGTACACCATCCCCGCGACCGCGACCGGCACCGCGACGAAAAAAGAGCTCGCGTTCGCGACCGCCTCCGATCTTCCGCGGCCCTTCTTTTACGGCCCCGACGGCATGGTCGACCTGCCCTTCGGCAACCTCGCGATCCTCACGTATACCGGCAGCGGCGCCGGGTTCCCGGGCGAGGGGCTCGTTTATTCCAAAGACTACGACGCGGTCGTGTCGCGCGCAAAATCGAGCGGCATCTACTCGGCGGCCGGCGTCGGCACCAAGTCGTTCGTGTATTCTGCACTCTCTCCGTTCGCGGCCACGCTGCCCTCCACGACGGACAATGGCCTCTACGCGGCGGAGCTCTGCGGTACCAACAAGCTCGCCCCCGAGGGCGCGTGCAAGCCTGGCGCGAAGCTCTTCGGGTGGGCGGGCAACTCGGGCCCCGTCGCGGTCGATACGCAGGGAAACGCCTTCGTCGGCGCGTCGCTCGACAACGGCGACGCCATCTACGCGGCCTCCGCTGCGGAAATTCAGGCCGTCGGCGCGGCGACACGGGTAGAGCTCGCGAACAAGGCCACCGGCGGCACCGCCTCGATCGCCGCGATCGGGCCCGAGGGCGCCGCCCCCGGCTTCGTCGTCGCGAAGGGATACGACGGCGCGACGCCGACTGCGGCCTACGCGCAAGGCTACAAAGCGCCGCTCGCGAAGGACGGCGCGCTCATCGACGCGGCGATCGCGGGCGGCACCGCGACCGAAGCCTTCTCTCTCTTCTCGAGCGCGCAGAACGACCTCTGGGTCGCGGTCGAGCTCTCTGCCGGCACCCCGCGCAAGGTGTTCCTCCAGCTCCGCCGCAAGCCCTGAGCCGAACGGGCACGTCACGAAGGGCCTCGCGTCCCACGACGCGGGGCTCTCGTCGTTCAGGCGACCGGCGCACGCGCATCACGACTCGCGGGAGCTCTATCTCCCGCTTCGTTATATGCATCATGCACCTACGCAAAGAGCGCTCCGTTCACGCGCGCTCCTCGGCTTCGACGAGGGCGGCGAGCTTCCCTAGCGACATCTCCCACCCGAGCTCGTTGTCGGCCGGCTTTACGCCACTCGGCACCCCCTCGTGCACCGCGACGACGTCGGTGCAACCGTCGGCGTCGACGAGCTCGAACGTGACCTTCATCTCTCCTTGGAGGGCGGAATCCTCGGTCTCGAACTCCATCGCTTGGACCACCTTCGTGGGGCCGACGAGCTCCACGAAGCGCCCGTGGTACGTGTCGGTGTGGGCGCTCGTTTTGCCGGCTTCGGTCGCGCCTTCGTAGGTGAGCGAGATGCGAAATTCGCCTCCCTCGCGAGCATCGAACGTGTGCACGAGGCTCGTCATTCCGTCCGGAACCATCCAGCGGGCGACGGCTTTTTCGTCGAGGATCGCGCGGTATACGGCTGCTCGAGGAGCGTTCACGCGGCGACGAGCGCGGGTCGTGGTCGTCATCTCCGAAGCGTACACCGCGCTTGTTCGCTCGAGGCCAGCAAGCCCCGACCTCCAAGCTCGACCGCACGCGCTCTCGGCGTAGATCGCCCCCTTCCAGCGTCGCGCTGATGGCGGACCGATGCGCACGGATCGGGGTCAAAAGCGGGTTTCCCAGGACCGGTTGAATGGTTCGTCAGGATCGCCCGTCGTACCGAGCCCCGTGAAGAAGCTCACCCTCGCCCTCGCCTCATTTTCCATCGTCGCATCGTTCGCAGCGCTCGCTTCCGCCGAGACGATCGAGTCGAGCAGCCACTCCACGACCGGCTACGTGCGCAGCGACGGGACCATCGAAGACTCGAGCCACCGCACCCGCGGCTACATCCGCCAAGACGGCACGATCGAGAACTCGAGCCACTCCACCATCGGCTACGTGCGCGGCGGAACGGTCGAGAACGCGAGCCACTCCACCGTCGGCTACGTGAAGAACGACGGCACCGTCGAGAACGCGAGCCACTCCACCATCGGCTACATGAAGGGCGACGGCACCGTCGAGAACGCGAGCCACTCCACCATCGGCTACGCAAAGGGCGTGCGCGCCGACTGGGCCGCGGTCGTGTTCTTCTTCTTCAAGCCCTGAGGCCGGGGACGGTTCGTTCCTCCCCGGAGATCACGTAGCGCGAGCTCGCCGTGGCCGTCGCTCCGAGGCGCGAAAGAGTTTCGCGCCTCCTCCGTCGTCGTTCCGGCGGCCGTCCTCACGTCGCGTCGCCGCGCGAACTTCTCTACTCGTTTCGGGCAGATCGATGCTCTAAAGAGCTTTCCGCGAATGGCCGCACGACGCAAACCGGCGCCCTCGAAGGAGCCCACCGGCAAGACCGGCCGCTGGGATCGCAACCAGACCGGCGAGCAGCGAAAGCACGCACAACGGCAAGCCATCCTCGAAGGTGCCGCGACCGCGATCGGCGAGCACGGTTTTTTCGGCACGCGGGTCGCGCACATCGTGCGGGCTGCGGGGGTCAGCCGGCGAACCCTGTTCGAGCACTTCACGTCGATCGAAGAGCTCTTCGTGGTGCTCCACGAGCATGTCGCGGAGCTCGCGACCTTGGCTGCGCGCGGGGCAGCCTTCACCGGTACCACCGCGCGGGAGCGCATCACCCACGCCGTCGCCGCCTACGTCGAGCTACCTCGCGTGAACGCGGCCTTTGCTCGCGCCTTGTTCCGCCAAAAGAGCGCCCTCGGGCCAGAGCACGACGCCTGCCGCGCCCGGGTGCTCGACACGATGAGCGAGCTTCTGATGGAGACGGTGAACCAAGAGCGCAAAAGCGAGCCGCTCACGGTCTTCGAGGCCCACGTCATCGTCGCCGCGATCGAGACGGGCTCGACCATGCTCCTCGACGAGGCCGATCCGGCCGACGGGCTCGCGCGAATGACCGCCCTCGTCCTCGACGCGCTACGCCTCGGTCGGTAACCGAAGAGCGCACGCGCCACGACGCGGAAGGGGTTCGTGCCACGAAAGGAGCGAAAACCAAGCTCAGCGAGGCGTGTCGAGCCGACAGGTTAGAAGCCCGCCGCCATGCCGCCGAGCTGGGTCCGCAGCTTGGTGCGCGCGCGCTCTTCGAGCTGACGAACGCGCTCTTTCGAGACACCGAGACGATCGCCCAGAGCCTGGAGCGTGGGGGGCTCATCCGTCATGATGCGCTCGCGCACGATGAGCTTCTCGCGATCGGAGAGGGCCTCGAGGGCGGTCGTCACGAGGCCACGTGCCTTCTCGCGGCTCTCGTTCGAGCTCGCTTCTTCTTCTGGGCTCGGACCGCTGGCGCAAAGACGCTCGACCATCGAAGGCTGGTCGTCGATTTGGGCGTCCAAGCTCGCCTCGCGACCGGCGAGGATCGGGAGGAGGCGTTCGATGCGCTCTTCGGAGAGGCCGGAGGCTTCGGCGAGCGCCTTCGTGGAGGTGTCCCGGCTGGTGCGAAACGCCCGCAGAGCGCGACGCTCGCCCTTCGTGGTGCCGACCCGCACGACGCGGAACGACCGCACGACGAACTCGCGAATTTCCGCGCGAATCCAGTACGCGGCGTAGGTCGCGAGGCGGCACTCTTTGGCGGGGTCGAACTTCACGGCCGCGCGCAGAAGACCGATATTTCCTTGCTGGACGATGTCCTCGATCGGCACACCCCAGCGCCTGTATTCGAGCGCGATGGAGACGACGAACGGGAGGCAAGCCACGATGAGCTTGTCGCCCGCGCGCTTGTCGCCCGCGCGGTAGCGGATAGCCAGCTCGTGCTCTACTTCACGAGAGAGGGGCTTCATTTGAGCCAGGTCGCGCCGGTAGAGGGAAAGGCCGTTCGCTTGGAGAGCCGCACCCATGATGTTCTCCGGCGATCCGAGGGAGCCTGGTCGACGGAAGTCGTCGCATAGGGACTCGGAGCGTCGACTCGACGCAATGCAGGTGCGATGCCATTTGGCATTTCGCGGAGATCTCGCAAAGACGACCCAAGACCGTCTTTCACCCGCGAAATCCCGGACCGTCCTGCTCCTACGCGGACGCAATGGTTGCGCGAGGCCGATTCTCACCGCACGTCTGAGCTACGAGCTCGCGTGCAGCGCGGGCCGCCGCACCGTCGCACATCAGGCGCCGACGTTGGACGTCGCCTTCAGGGCTGATGGCGCTTCAACGGACACCGAGCGGTGCGAACAAGAGCTCCACGTCGTCCTCGGTGAGGGCCGCGCTCCCCTCGCCTTCGCCCAAGATCGCGTCGGCGACGATGCGTTTCTTGCGCTGGAGCCTCAGCATGCGCTCCTCGACGCTCCCTGCAACATACAAGTGGTGCACGAAGACGGGCC
The DNA here is from genome assembly GCA_013297655.1 of Myxococcales bacterium. Classification (GTDB taxonomy): domain Bacteria; phylum Myxococcota_A; class Polyangia; order Polyangiales; family Polyangiaceae; genus JAAFHV01. The sequence continues at coordinate 8,080 of JAAFHV010000229.1, forward strand.
TCGACTGCCCGATGCGGTACGCGCGATCGGTGGCCTGCGCCTGGACCGCCGGGTTCCACCAGGGGTCGAAGTGGATGACCATGTCGGCGCCGGTGAGGGTGAGCCCGGTGCCGCCCGCGCGGAGGCTGATGAGGAAGACGTCGACCTCGCTCTTCTCGAACCGGCCGATCGCGGCGGGGCGATCTTGGGTGTTGCCGGTGAGGGTGGTGTAGGCAATTTTCCGCGCCCGGAGCGAGTCCTCGAGGAGCGAGATCATCGTCGTGAACTGGGAGAACACGAGGATGCGGTGGCCATCGGCCAAGAGCTGGGTCGTGAGATCCTCGAACACCCGGAGCTTGGCAGACTCCTTCGTGAAGGTGCCGCTCATGTTCACGAGCCGCGGATCGCAGCACACTTGGCGTAGCTTGGTGAGCGCGCCCAAGATCGGAATCGTAGAGGCGGACAGGCCCTTCTTCTTGATGATCTTGCGCACTTCCGCGTGGGCGGCGACGCGGATGCTCTCGTAGAGCTCGCGTTGCTCGCCGCGGAGCTCGATCGGGCGATGGAGCTCGGTCTTCGGGGGCAGCTCCTTCGCGACCTCCGCCTTCGTGCGGCGGAGAATGTACGGCGAGAGGATCTCGCGAAGGGTGGCGAGGCGCTCGGCGTTGCGCTGCTTTTCGATCGGGAAGCGATAAAAGCGAGAGAAATGGAGCTCGTCGCCGAGGAGGCCCGGGTTCAAGAAGTCCGAGAGCGCCCAGAGCTCGCCGAGGTGGTTCTCGACCGGAGTGCCGGAGAGGCAAAGGCGGTGCTCGGTCCGAACCGCGCGCACGGCGCCATGAGCGCGGCCCTTGTCGTTCTTGATCGTCTGCGCCTCGTCGAGGACGAGGATCGAGAAGTTGTACTCTGCAAGCTTCTCTTCGTCGCGAATGACGACCGGGTAGCTCGTGACGACCACGTCGGTGCCGTCGATCTTGTCGTAGAGCGGCGCGCGGTCGGGGCCGTGAATGGCGAGAACGCGGAGCCTTGGGGCAAACTTGGCGCACTCGCGCGCCCAATTGTTCACGAGGCTCGTCGGGGCGACGATGATGGCCGGCTTCGAGAGCAGCCCGCGCTGCTTCAGGAGCGCGAGGTGCGCGATGGTCTGGAGGGTCTTGCCGAGGCCCATGTCGTCGGCGAGGACGCCGCCGACCCCGTGATCGACGAGGTGCTGGAGCCACGCGAGGCCCTGCATTTGATAGGGCCGTAGCGTAGCGCGGAGTCCATCGGGCTGCTCCACGGGCGCCGGCTCACCGAGCGCGCTCGCCTCACGGAACGCGTCGCGGGCAGCGCCGGTGAACGCGAGCTCGGGAGTGTCCTCGCTCTTGAAGACCTCGTCGAGCCGCTCGAGGGCGCCGAGCTTCGCCTCCGGGACGGCCAACACGCCGCCCTCGCCGAGGGGTTTACCGGCGTAAAGCTCCGCCAAAACACGCAGGATCGCGCGGATTCGCTCGGTGGGGAGCGAGAGGTACACGTGCTCTTTCACCGGCACCGCGACGCACTTGCCCGCGCGTCGCGCGAGGTCGAAGAGGCCGTCCCCGTTCGCGGATTTATCGAGCAGGTCGAGGAGCGCGGGCAGGAGCGATATCCGCTTACCGCCGTGGTCGATGCCGAGCTCTACGCCAAACCAGTCTTCCCGGTTCGGATCGCGCTCTTTTTTCTCCATCTCCTCGATGTCGGCATACCAGCGCGGCTCGGGCTCGATGGTCTTCCACTCGTGGGCGGCGTCGACCGTGACGCGGAAGCCGAGGCGCTTGAGCTGCGGCACGACCGCGGTCTGGAAGGTACAAAAGTCGGACGCGGTGCCCTCACAGGCGACGAGGTAGTCCGCGTGCACACCCGGGCCCGCCGCGATGTCGTCGAGGCAGGTCAGATCGAGCGCCCCGAACCCCTCGAGCAGCCTGCGCGCGCGGAGCTCTGCGCCGCGATTTCTCGGCACTCCATCGTCTTCCTCGTCGTCGTCGCCGAGGGCGGGGACCAACGTGCCGTCGTAATCGAACGACAGCGCGAGGAGCGGCATTCGCGTGGTCTCGAAGCGAGAGGCGAGGCCTGCCGTCCGGTGGGTGACGACGTCGTCCGTGAAGACGCGAAGACACGGCACCGGGAGGGCGGACGGGGCCGCTCGAACGTCGAAGGCAAGGCCGCCTTGATTCTGGGCCCTGACGCGAAGCTCGCTCACCGGAGGAGGAGAGGAATAGGGTTTCGGAAGCTCGGAGGCCGCAATGGCCTCGGAGTCGTGGGCAGTCACAATGTGGACTTAGATCACACTCGAGGGTTCCATGTCGAATGTAGAGTGCACAAAAGATCGCGTTTCCGAAATGCGTGTATTCTCCCCGTCCATGCTTCGATCTCCATCTCCTCGAAATTGCTCCATTCGTCGTCCATGGGCGGCCCTCGCGACGTCGGCGGCCATCTTTTGGTCCATTCCTTGCACGAGCGGCTGTGCGCCCACCCTGCCCCCTCCGACCGAGCGTCTGACGAGCACGGAGGCACGGGTCGAGGCCGCCGAGAAGGACGGCGCAGACAAGACACCCGCCGCGAAGGAGGTGTTGTCGCGCGCGCGCGCGGGCGTCGATCGAGCAAAACGAGCCCTAAAGCAGGGCAAACACAACGAAGCAGAGGAGCTCTTGCTCCGCGCCGGCGCCGACGCCGAGCTCGCCGATGCGCTCGCGCGCGAGGGTGAATCGGCCGACGCGGTGAAGAAGGCGAAGGCCGTGTTGGCCGAGGAGGAGAAGGGAAAATGAAGGTCAACGTCGTTGTATCGCTCGCGCTCGGCTGTGCGTTCGCCGCGTCGCCGCTCCTCGGCGCGTGCTCGCCTCTCTTGCCGCCTCAGGAGCTGAAAGACGCGCGCGTCTCGTTCGTGAAGGCCAAGGCCGAGGCCACGAAGGACGCCCCCCTCGAGCTCGACGAAGCGAAGCGGGCGCTCCTGGCCGCCGAGCGACGGTTCGAGGAGGTCGGAGCCGACGCCGAGGTCGCGGGGCTCGGGTTCGTCGCCGACCGCAAGGCGCAGCGGGCCTCTGCGCTCGCGCGGAAGGCGCGCCTCGACCGTGAGCTCGTGGAGCTCCAAGCCGCCGTAAAGAGCCGCCACGACGATCGCGACGCGCGTGAGAAGGCCGACGCCGAGAAGAAGCGACTCGACGCGGAGCGGAAGGACCGCGAGCTCGCCGAGGCGAAGCGGCTCCAGAAGGAAGCCGAGGATCGCGAAGCGGCCGCGCTCGCTGCGCTGAAGAAGCTCGCGAGCGTACGCACCGAGCCGCGCGGCCTCGTCATCACCTTCGCTGGCGCGGTGCTCTTCGCGTCGAACGGCGCCTCCCTCGCCCCGCAGGCGAAGACACGCCTCGACGAGCTCGTCTCGGTGCTCCAGCGGGAGAGCCCGAACGCGAAGATCCTCGTCGAGGGCCACACCGACAATCAAGGGCTCCACTCCCACAACGCGACGCTCTCCAAGCAGCGCGCCGACGCCGTGGCCGACTACCTCGTGAAGAAGGGCGTCGCGAAGGACCGTGTGCGCACCGAAGGGATAGGCGAGGTGCGCCCGCTCGCGACCAACAGCTCCAACGAAGGGCGCGCGACGAACCGCCGCGTGGAGGTCGTGGTCGAGAAGTGAGCCTCGATGACGGCGCGATCAGCGGGGCGCCATGTGCGCGCGCAACGTCTCGAGGTCCATCGCCAAAACCTCGGCTAAATCGGCCTCGTACAGGCTTCGCCAACCCTCGTAGCGCTTCCACATTCGCGCGACGCGGCGAGGCGCGAGCATCGCCCCGAGCGCGATCGCGCCGACGCACAAGAAGCCGATGAGCCACGTCGGCGGCCCCGCGCGCAGCTCGAGAATGCTCACCTCCACCTCGCCCCAAAAGCGAGGCGGGGCGTCGAGCGCCAGGTGATGCAAGTCGTGGAATGGCAACTTGCCCGGGTTCGGAAACGGCAGCTCGAGCGGCCCGAGGCGAACCACGAGCGCGCTCGCGTGGTAACCGCCGCGGTCGATGCCGTGCTTCGCCAGGAACGCGTCGAGGAGCGCGTCTACCTTCATGGTGCCCCCGCCGCGGCGAGCACGGCGCCGACACGGTAGGCCGCGAAGAGGGTGGCCCACGCCGTCACCGTGATCCAAATCGGCATTTGCCGCGAGCGAGCACGGAGCGCGACGAGAGCGCTCTTTTCGTCGCTCGCGGCACGCACTGCGCGGAGCGTGCTCGCTACCCGCCAAACCACCCACGCCCACGCGACGACGAGCGGCAGCAGATCGACGACGAGGCGGAACCCACGCGACGCGACGCCGGCGAGCACCATCGCCCCCATCGTCCCGAGGCCGCCGAGCGCGACCATCCCCGTCGCGAGGGCGAGGCAACCGGCCATCCCCGTCGCGATCGCGGCGGTGCGAATGCCGGCCGCGCGATCCTCGGGCAAGTCCTCGGCCGTGTTCACCAAGATCGTGCCCTGTTGCATCGCGCCGTAACTGCCAATCAGGAGACATAGCGGGAGCGACCACGGCGCGCCGAGGATCCGCGCGACGAGCAGCATCGGCCCCACGAAGACGACGGCCCCCAAGCAGAGCACCTGCGCGAGACCGCGCCCCTTGAAGCGCAGCGGACCTACCGAATACTGCGCCCCGAGCGCGAGGCCGAGAGCGACGAGGGCGAGCACGTCCGGCCGCTGTGTCGACCAAGCGAGGTGCGCACCGAGCGCGAGCGCGGCGACGACCGTGAGCGCCATTTGCCACTTCACGTTGCGTGTGCCGAGCCCCTTTACCGCCTCCGACAGGTGCGTCTTGTACACCGCGTCGAGGTCCCGATCGGCGAAGCAGTTGATCATGTCGCCGAAGTGAAAGAGCAGGAAGAACAGCAACACCGTCTCGGCGAACACAGTGGTGACGAGCGCCCCCTTCGCGACCATGAGCGCGACCACGAGGAGAATGGGAATCTCCGCGACCATGAACTCGGGCCTTCGAATACGAATCGAGTCTTTGATCGTGTCGACGAACGTGCGCTCCGGGCCATGAACGTTCACGCGCCGAATGTGCCGCTTGTCGGCGCCGGTGAAGGCGCGCCTCCCGTGGAGGAGCGCGTGGTTGTCCGCGATCACCACGTCGCCTTGTTCCCAGCGATGATGCAGCACCGCGGCCGGCAGCGAGAGCGCCTCGCGGAGCTCGCTCACGACGCGGGCCGACGCGAGGGGATCGAGGCCAATCGCCTTCACACGAACGGGGTTCTTTTCGTCGACCGGCTCGGCGAAACGCAGCACGGCCTCACCGGTATACGGGTGGCACGCGGCCACGGGCGACACGAAGCTGCCCCCATAGTGCACGATGCGCTCCGTCTCGTACGAGAACGCGAGGGACCGATACACGTCCCGCGTTCGTTCGTCGGCGGCGCGCCATACGCGCGTGGTGTCCACGAACACCGTCTCGCCTCCGTCGAGGGCCGGCGCTTCGAGGCACTGAAAGAACAGATACCTCGGGATTTTGCCTGCGAACGCGCCGTCCCAATGGAGCGGCACCGGCCCGCGAGTGTAAAGATAGTTCTTCGCGTCCGGCTCCGGCTCGAGCTCGTTCACCGACCCGAACGCCCATGCCTGCAGCGGGCCGAGGCGACGCGCGGCGAGCGGCAACCGCGGTTTGTCGAACGGCGCGAGCCCACGAAACACGACCACCTTGTGCTCCGCGACCCATGCGTGCACCTTCTCCGTATCGACGGTGTCCCACGCCGTGCCCGCCGGCACCGTGACGACGACCCCGAAGGGCGCGACGGCTACGATCGTATACCCCTCTACGCTCGCGGCCTCTTCGCTCACGGGAGCTCCATGTGGCTGTCGCGGTCGTTCTCGCGCACCACCACCGCGCCCTCTTTCTCGGCGTCCGCACGGTGCATCAGCCTCGCACGCTCGCCCCCGATCACCGCGACCCCGTGCCAGGGGGTGAGCCAACAATCGTCGGTGTCGAGGAGGGAGATACCTATTTTCGGCGACACGTCTGCTTGCGGATGAATCGAGAGGCGGAGCGCGCGCGGGAACGCGGCGAGGACCAGGTTCCCCCAAGCTTCGCTGCGGCGCACCACCTCGTAGGCCGTCTCGCGGGTGAGCTTCCGAACCTTCGTCCGCGAGAGGCTCGGGCTCCGCACGATCTCGTCCTCGAAGAGGAACCGATGAATGCCATCGACCTGCGCGGCGTGGGTGGGAGATTCCGCCGCGCGCGCGCGCACGGCCTCGACGCTCTCGGCGTACGACTCCATGAGCCTCGCGCGCGCTGCGGCAGGCGTCTTCGCGCCGAACGCGTCCTCGAGTCCGAAGATGCGAACACGATCGTCGCCCGTCTCGTCGACGAGCGCTTGCATCCCCCTCCGGTACGCCAAAACATCGGCGTCGCGCACGCCCACCGCGTCGGCGAAGACCTGCCCATCGGAGCAAATGACGAGGCGCGCACCGGGGGAATACGCCTCTCCGATTTCGTCCATCAACGTGAGCAGCGATCGGAGCGCGAGCGACTCGGCCATATCGGGGAGCACGCCGAGCACCTTCTTCGGATTCGGAGCTTTGGCCGGGAACGCCGGCAGCACGAGCTGAACCGGTTCACCTTCGGCGACGAACGCCTCTACGATCGGCAGGTGGAGCACACGCGCGGCCTCGCTCGGCGCGGGGTCGACGCCGGGCAGCACCCGCCTCCGCGCGAGAACACGATCGAGCACCCGGCGCGCCTTCTCCGTCGACGCGTCCGCCGTCCGCGACGTGCCGAGCAGGTGTCCGAAGATCCCGTCGAGCTGGTGGGCGGCGAGCGCGGCGAGCGGATTGTCCGCCATCGACGGCAACGCGACGGCGAGGAGCTCGAGCGTGCGGTACGCCATGGTTCCTTCTGGATCTTGAAGGAAGAGAAACGTGAGGCCGAGGTGCACCCCGTAGAGGAGCCGCCCGAGCCGCGCGCTCGCCTCGCGATCCGGGGCGTCCGTCGCGCCCGAGACCACGAGCCAAAACACCCCGGAGACCTTCGATCGCACGACGGCGGTGCTTTTTCCGAGGACGGAAGCGCGCGCCGCCGGATCGATCGCGCGCGCAGCGAGGGCGATGAGGGTGCGACGGTGCGGCGCGAGGAGGGCGAGCTTCGCCTTGGTCGCCGCCGTGAAGCGCTCGGCCACCGTGCCCGCAGGGAGGTCCGCGACACGATCGACGAGCGCGTTCGCGAGCCGGTCGTAGAAAAAAAA
>JAAFHV010000023.1:0-6029 GCA_013297655.1 Myxococcales bacterium
GTCTGCGCCTTCTGCGCCGTTTCCGCCTTTCCGCCTTTCTGCGCCTTTTCCGCCTTTGCGCCTTTCCGCCTTTTCCGCCTTTCCGCCTTTTCCGCTTTTCCGCCTTTCCGCCTTTTCCGCCTTTTCCGCCTTTTCCGCCTTTTCCGCCTTCTGCGCCTTCTGCGCCTTCTGCGCCTTCTGCGCCTTCCGCGCCTTCTCCGAGCGGGCCAAAACGGGCGCCGAGTTTCCCCGGCGCCCCGTTCCTCATAGCGTGAGCTTCGTGAGCCCGGCCGCGACGCGACTAACGCACAGCCGGAGCGTCCCCGAGACTTCCTTGACGTACCCGAACGCCTCCGCGACCTGCAGGCACGCTTGCACTTCCCGCAGCGAGCCGAGCGCCGTTCGGTATCGTTCCCGACGTATCCCGCCTGTGCTCCCCGAGCCTTCTCCCATGTTGAGCACGACGCTCGCGGCGGCTCTTCTCAGTTGTTTCCCGAGGTCTCGGTCTCCCCGTTCGATAGCTACGATGGGCAGTCGCAGGTGACGAATCATCTCGACCGCGACTTCTGAATTTTCAACATGACGTTCACTCTCCTTCGCGCCGCACCGAGCGGGCGTTCCTTGCCGGGCCGGCCCTGGTGAGCGGGGTCAAGGGCGCGGAGCGGCGCCGCAGGCGCGGACCCTTGATGCCGCTCGCCAGGGCTGGCAAAATGGGGAAAGCCGCGAGTGGGGTTTATCCCGTGGGTGACAACGATCGGGCCGAGGCTGGACTATCGAGTCCGGCGCCGCTCGACGGCGCTACACCGCGGGGCCTCGCGGGGGTGAAGGCCTTCAGCCCATTCACGCACCACGCGCAAGACCCGCCCCCTTGACCCCAATCCCCATCGGCCATACGGTCACTCTCGGCTCTGCTCGAGCCTCACCTCGCATGGCCGTCCCCCTCACGGCCCACGCGCGAGGCGAAGAGGGATAACCTCGGAGCGATCTCGGTGATCTTCGGAGCCGCGTCGTCCGCGGAGGGGCGTGGCGGCACGGCATTACGGAGATTGCCCAATGCCCTCGAGCCTCAAAGCGCGTGTCCGCGCGCGCATGGAAAAAACCAAGGAACCGTACCAACAGGCGCTTCGCCACGTGCGCGCCGAAGAGGGGCGCATGCCCGTCGCGAGCCCCCGTGTCGAACGCGCTCGCCGCGTCGCCGACACCGCGTTCGCCATCGCCGTGATCCGCGCAAGAGAAGCAGAGCTCCCCGAACGCGAGCGCCTCTTCTACGATCCCTTCGCGTCGCTCTTTCCTCCCGACTCCACCGAAGCCTCGGAGGGCGCCGCTCGTTTCTTCGCGCTCCCCTTCTTCCGCGACGGCATTCGGCTCCGCACGCGCGCCATCGACGACGCCGTGCGCGAAGCCATCGACGCCGGCATCCGTCAGCTCGTCCTCCTCGGCGCCGGCTTCGACATGCGCGGACACCGCCTCCCCGAGGTGGCCGCCCACGGCGTGCGTGTCTACGAGGTGGATACCCCCGAGCAGCTCGAGCGCAAACAGATCACCCTGAAACGAAGTGGCCTATCGAATGCAGCCAACGTCGCTTACGTCGGCTTCGATTTCGATACCCGCGATCTCGCGGAAGAGCTCGCCGGCGCGCTCGAAATGGCGGGGCTCCGCATCGGCGAACGCTGCATCTTCGTTTGGGAGGGTGTCATCGGCTACGTGGACGACGCGACGATCGACGGCAGTCTCCGCGCGATGGCCCAAGTCGGCGGCCCCGGCGCGCGCGTCGCGTTCACCCACGCCGAAGGCAGCTTCGGGAGCGAAACCGGCTCCGCCCGCCTCGCGCGCCTCGGCTACCACCTCGACCACGACGACACCGGCGAATCCCTCTGGCGCCGCTACTTGCCAGGCTAGCCGCACCCCAACGCGTGGGCGATGCGACTCGGCGTAGCCACCGCGCGCTGACCGCGCCACCGGCGGCAAGTCTCTGCCGGACGACGAAGGGGCCTCACGGCAACAAAAGCGTGCGGCCCCGCGCCGTCCCTTCTCCCTCTCCTCCCCACGGCCCCGTGCGGCCCGGCGCACAACCCAAACCCCTCGCGCCCCGCGCCCCAAAACATGGCTCCGAGGCTGAACGACCGCCTCGGGCGAGCCTCCGAGGCTGGTGTCCCCGAACGTGGGCGCACGCGCAGGTCGGGCATCTCTCCCCAAACGCGTGACGATCTCCACCCACACCGTACCCTCCACGAATGCGCTCTCTCCACGACCGCCTCACGATCGCCGACCCCTGCACCGAAAGGTGGGAAGTGATGGCCCCCTCGGCTTCCGGCCGGTCACGGCGATGCGGGTCGTGCGAGCGGGAAGTGCACGACGTCTCGTCAATGAAACGCGCCGAGGTCGAGTCCCTCTTTGCCCATTCCAAAGCGCCACTCTGCGGTCGGTATCGCTTGCGCGCCGACGGGGCCATCGTCGTCGCCGACGGATACGTGCTTCCCGCCATCGACCCGAAGCGCCGGCTCCCGCTGATCGCCGCGGTCGCGTTCGGGCTGGCCGCGTGCACCACCTCGGCGACCCCATCCCCTCCCGAGCCAACCCCCAGCGTCGCGGTGCGTCCATCCGCGGGTGAAACGCTCCCCACGCCCTCCGCCGCCACGAGCGACGCTTCGCCCGGGCGCGACGCAGGCGAGGCCGGCGCCGCCCTCGACGCCGGCACCACCACGGACGTCGCCAGTCCCGCCCCAGCGACCTGCAATGCCCCGAAGCGCAAACCGAGCAAGCCCGCGTTCAAAGAGCCCACGATGATGGGCGGGCTAGGCAGGCCTGGAGAACATTAGGCTCCGAATCCAGGTCGTCGATCTCGCCACCCGCCAATCGACGAACGTCGCCGTGCAGCCGCAGCGACCTCGACAGCACGACCGGCTCTAGCGAGATCGAGTCACGCGACGCGCAAACCGAGGACGGCCTCCGCTTTGGCGCCCGCAAGGATTGAAGCTCGAGGCTCGGCGCGCCCCCTTCCCGTGAAGCGCCGAGCACGATCGCCCGAACGAACGAGCCATCGCGGCCGATCCGCGCGGTGTCCGCGCAGCGTCTCGAGGGGCTACCCGGGCTCCTCCGTCATCACAGCGAGGTCGGCTCGTCCTCCGCGGGCAGCTTCGCGCCGTCGATCGTCCACTCGGTCGGCGTGCGGCGTCGAACGCGAGCCTTGAGCGGTTCGATTCGCTCGAGGAGCCCCGCGCTCGTGAGGTCAGCCTCCGACATCGCGGCGGCCGCGACCCCCGCCGCCGTACCGGTCGCCCATTCGATCGGGTGGAGCCGCGTGGCGGCGTTTGCCATGAACGATTGCGCCATCGTCTTCCCGGCGACGAGCAAGTTCCCATACGTCTCGTTCGTCAACGCGCGAAACGGGATGAAGAACGGCAACACGTCGTACTCTTTCACGTGGGCGGGGTACCGGCACACCGTGAGCGGGTGAACGTCGGCAGGATAGGCCCCGATCGCGATCCGGTCGCGAAAGCGCTTTCCCGTCTTTTGTTTTGCCGTACCGGTCAAGTCGCCCACCTTCAGGATGAACCCGCCGACACCGATCGATCGTCGCGTGTCGCGCACATAGGGCACCTTGGAGAGCCCGTGCCCGGTGCCGAAGATGGTGCGGTCGAGGCGCACGTGCTGCCCGTAGGATGCTCCCTTCTCCTTGAAAAACACGTGAAAACCATAAGCGTGGCGCTCGGCAGCGGCCAGCACGGCGACATCGACTCCCCCGCTCCACTCGTCTCTTCGAGCCTGCTCGCGCGCGTCCGCCTTCGACAAAAGCAGGTATCCGAATGGGTAGTCGTTCCCCGGGTTCCAGTTCTGCAGCGACACCTCGCCCACGTTCGACGACGCGCCCCGCCCGCGAAGCCGGCGGTAGCGAAAGATACGGTCCCACTGCGCGCTCTCGGTCACGTCGGCGCCCGGCGCGAGCGAATAGAAGCTCTTCGACACGGAAGTGGCCGCGGGGAGCTCGGGCTCGGTCACGGGCGCGCTCTCGAGCTTCTCGGCAAAGCCGAACACCGTGGCCTGCCCGCACCGGTCGTCGCTTTCGCGCGCGCCGTCCACCACGTCGACACCTTGCACGTACGCGGCGTCTGCGAGCGCGAGCACCTCGCCCCACTCGGTCGCGTCCACGACGACGGGCGCTTTTCCGTTCGGCCCCTCGAAGGTGAGCAGCTCCTTCTCGTAGCGGGCCGAGTCGCGCGGGGCATACCAGTCGGCGAGGTCACTCGAGAGGAGCGCGTCGTACCCTCCCCACGTCACGCCCGGTCGAGGTTTACGCCGAACGGCGACGACCTTCGTCACCGCGCCGCCCGCGGTCGTCACCTTACGAACGACGGTGTTGCGGAACACCGTGAGCTTGGAACGTACACGTGACTCGGCCGGGAAAATCTGCGCGAGCAAGAAGGGTTTTGGCTCGAAGCAATACCGACTTACCCAGCACCCGCCCGGGTTTCCCGTCGGTGTCAGCATCGCGAGGAACGAGGGCGTCATGTTCGCCGGATCGCGGGAGATCTTCGAAACGTCGAGCACGTCGGGCGGTTGCGGCGGCCCGCCAGGGTTTGGCTCTCTCGCGCTCGTGACCTTGTGCCACGCTTCGTCCACCGCAGGAACGCCGGAGGCCGTGAGCTGTCCCCCCGTCCACTCCGTGGGCTCGAGCAGGCAGGTGTCTCGGCCTTCCCCCGCCGCCGCCAGCGCCGCCGCCAGCGCCGCCGTGCTTCCTCCGGCAATGATGACCTCACACGCCCGTCGCTGGACGATGAGCGCGCTCTCCACCGCCGCTTCGGGTGCGTCGATCGGCACACCTTCATCGCTGCCCGCGGCTGGCGCAGGGTCCGGGATCGACACCCGCTCGCCACCACATCCCGAGGCAAAGAGAGACACCGCCGCGAGGGCCAAAGGTGGGAAAACGTATCGGCGAATCATAAGGCTCCTCGCGGGTGTCACACTGCCACCTACAAGTGCCGTGCCAGCGAAGGCTCGCCCGTTATCCCCGTCGATCGCAGCCCGGAGGACCGGCGTGGGCCTGCACTCGCCCTGGTCGTTCCTCGCTCTCTCCGGCAAGCCCTCGTCGAAGAACGTCGCGGCTCCTCCACGGCCCGCGTGAGCGATCGCGCCCTCTCGCCCCGCCCCGGCGTCTCCGCGAGCACCGCGCACCGCCGACGTGTACGCCAATCCCACGTGCTAAAAGGGAGCCCTCTTCGTGCGAGGACCCGAATGAAGACCGCAGCGCAGGTGACGAAGAAGCTCGCGGCGACCGGCGCCGAGAACGTCCGCCAAATTTACCTGCGGCAAGGCGCCGAACGCGCGCACGGCGTCCCGCTCGCGGCGGTGAGGGCGCTCGCGGGAGAGATCGGCACGAACCACGCGCTCGCGCTCGACCTATGGAAGACCGCGATCCACGAGGAGCGCGTCGTCGCCTGCATGACACTCGACCCGCGCGCCCTCACCGAGAAAGAGGCGCGCGCGCTCGTCGCCAGCATCACGTATCCCATCATCGGCGACGAGCTCGTCAGCCGCGTGATCGCCCAAGCCCCCTTCGCCGAGGCGCTCGGCGCATCCTTCCGCGACGCGAAAGAAGACTTCGCGCGACGCGCCGGCTGGAAGATCCTCGCCGAACGCGTCTCCGCGGGCCTCGAACGCGACGTCGACCCCATTTTGGATCGCCTCGAGCGCGAGATGCCCGAAGCGCCCTTTCGCGCCAAAGAGGGTATGAACTTTTGCCTCGTGCAAATTGGCATTCGTATCCCCGCGCACACCGAGCGCGCGGTCGCGATCGGCGAGCACCTGGGGGTGTGGGATACGCGCGCGATCCCGAAGGGCTGCACTTCGGCGTATGCCCCCGAGTGGATCGGCGTCGTCCTCGCCAAGAAACACCCCGCCTGGAAACCGCGCGCCGCCGAGGCCGTGGCGCTTCGCGAAGAGGCCTTGAAGGCAGCCAAAGCGGCGACGAAGGGCGGAACGCGCGCCCCCGCCGAGGCCGCGCCACCCGAGCCAAAGAAGCACGCCCCATCGAAGGCCAAGTCCGGCGCGAG
>JAAFHV010000023.1:6039-45547 GCA_013297655.1 Myxococcales bacterium
AGACGCCCAGAGCTCGAGCAACTCTCGCGAAGACCCCAGCGAAGAAAGCGGCACCGAAGAAGGCAGCACCGAAGAAGGCAGCACCGAAGAAGGCAGCGAAGCGCTAGCTGCGCACACGGCCGGCGCCACGAGGGCCGGCGACTCCAGTGTCGCGTCGTTCATCGACTCGCGGGTGCCGGCTCTCCCTTCACGTCGACCCGCACCTGCCACACGTCCACGTTCGCGAACGTCCCCGGGGCGAGCCTCACGTTACGCTCGGCCTTGGCGCCTGGCTCGAGGATGAAGTCGGCGTCCACGGCAGTCGATTGCCCATCATGGGTAAACCGATACCCCGACACGTGATAGCCACTCTGCGCGCTCGTATTCTCAATCTCCACGTGGAGGAGCGTCCACGGAATGCTCTCCGGTGTCTCCGTTCGCACGAGCACCCTCGCCGCGGGCGCGGGCGCGACGACGCGACTCGGCTGCGACTCCCCCGTGAAGTCGCGCGGTCGGCGTTCGAGCTCGCACTCCCCCCGCGTGCGCGGATACGCGGCCCCGGGGCACATGATTTTGTCGTCGCACCCGGCGCCCAAGAGGGCGAGCAGGAGGCACACCCCCCGCGCCCGAGCACCCGTGCTCCCCTCACCGCCCCTGCGCTTCACGCTCTCGTTCGTCGTCATGGCGATTCCTTGGCCTAGAGCGGGTGGTCGGTCGAAACGGCCGAACGCACGAGACCTTACGCCCGAAGAGGCCCGCCCCCCCGCTTCGAGCGCACCCCATTCGCCTCTTTCGTCTCCACCCGCGAAGCCGTAACTCCCCGCAGCTCCCCGAAGATCCGGCCGCGAATCGCCGGGCGCGCGCGACCACCGCACGCGCCGCGATGCCGGCTCGGCGGCGACGAATTGTTGGTACCCTCGTCCCCACGGTGTCGTCCCCCTTGCCCTACGACGAGGTCGGCCACTACCGCGTCCTGCGCCCGCTCGGGCACGGCGCGATGGGCACCGTGCTCCTCGCCCGCGACACGCGGCTCGGACGTCTCGTCGCGCTGAAGGTCATCTCCTCCACCCTCCTCGACGCCGACGACGACGCGCGCGCGCGCTTCGACGTGGAGGCGCGGACGACCGCGAGCCTCTCGCACCCGAACGTGGTCACCCTCTACGACGTGGGCGAGCACGAGGGCCACCCGTGGGTCGCGCTCGAATACGTGGAGGGGTCCACCCTCTCCGAGCGCATGCGCCACGATTGGCCGAGTGTGTCCGAGTCGGTGCGTATCGCCCTCGCCCTCGCCCGCGCGATCGAAGCTGCCCACGCCGCGGGCATCGTTCATCGTGATCTCAAGCCCGCGAACGTGATCCTCGGCAAAGACGGCCGCCCCCGCGTCGTCGATTTTGGCATCGCGCGCTTCGTCGGAAAAACCGCGGAGCGATCGTCGCTCGGCCCCGACGGCGACGGCTCCGTCGAGATCGCGGGCACTCCCACGTACATGGCGCCCGAGCAGTGGCAAGGCAGCGACGAGCCTGCGACCGACGTGTGGGCGGTCGGCCTCGTGCTGCGCGAGCTCCTCACGAAGTCACACCCGTTCCGAGGCTTCGAGGCGATGCGCATCATGGCCACGCTCCTCGATCCTTTGCCCTTCGAGACCCCTCCCGAGCTCGTCGAGGCCGCCCCGGACGTCGCGCCGATCGTGATGCGCTGTCTGGCGAAGGACCCCAAGCTCCGCCCCACCGCCGCGGAGCTCGTCGCCGATCTCGAAGCGCTCGAGGGGAGGCAACGCCGCGGTCGCTCGAGCGAGAACCCGTTCCGCGGCCTCCTCGCCTTCTCCGAGCGCCACTCGCAGCACTTTTTCGGACGGAGCGCGGAGGTCGACGCGTTCGTGGAGCGGCTTCGCGACCGCGCCGCGCTCGTCGTCGTCGGCACCTCCGGCGCGGGAAAAAGCTCGTTTCTCTTCGCCGGCGTGATCCCGCGCCTCCGTGAGAGCGGGCCCTACCACGTCGTCGTGGTGAGGCCGCAAGCGCACCCTCTCCGCGCGCTCGCCGAGGCCGTCGTCGAGGGCGTCTCGCAGGTAAAGAGCAGCTCCGGAGAAGACACCGTCGTCGACGTGCCCGCCCCGCGCGTCGCGCCACCTTGGTCGGCCGACGAGCTCGAAGAGCGCCTCGCCGCCCACCCCGAGCTCCTCGCGGTGGTGCTCGCCGACATGGCGAACAAAGCCGGCGAGCGGGTGCTCCTCGTCGTCGACCAGCTCGAAGAGATTTGCACGATGGGCGCGAGCGACGACGAAGCGCGCGCGTTCGTAGCTGCCCTCGGCGCCGCCGGCGCACAAGCGAGCGAGCCTGTTCGTGTCGTCATGACGGTGCGCGACGATTTCCTCTCTCGCATTCCATGGGGCGAGCGCGGCCGCGCGATGCTCGCGGGCGTCGTGCTGCTCTCCGCGCCCGAGCCGGAGCAGCTCCGCGAGATCGTGGGCGCGCCGCTCGCGCAGACAGGCCACGCGTTCGACGATCCGCTCCTCCTCGACGAGATGATCGCGGCGGTGCGCGGCGAGTCGGCGTGCCTTCCGCTCCTTCAATTCACGATGAGCCTTCTTTGGATACGACGCCACGAGCGAAGTCGCCTCCTCCTGCGCGACGTCTACGACGCGATGGGCGGCGTGGGTGGCGCCCTCGCGTCGCACGCGGAGAGTGTGCTCGCCGCGCTCGAGCCTGCCCAGGTCGACCTATGCCGACAGCTCTTCCTCCGCCTGGTCACCACCGACGGGACACGAAAGACCACCTCGCGCGCCGAGCTCGTGCACGGCCTCCAAGAAGCCGAAGCGCTCGTCGATCGGCTGCTCGAGGCGCGTCTTTTGTCGCAGCCGCGCGGCGACGAAGGCCGCGTCGAGCTCGCCCACGAGTCGCTCACGCGGGTGTGGCGTAGGCTCGCGCGGTGGATCGAAGAGGGCCACGAGGACGTCGCGCTCGCGAACGATCTCGCCGCCGCCGCCGAGCGATGGGAGCGGCGCGGAAGACGCGACGACGAGCTCTGGCAGGGCGACCCCCTCCGCGACGCGCGCCGCCTCGTCGCGCGCGGATCGGTCCGCCTCGGGCCCGTCGCGCACGCGCTCGTGGAGGGCTCCGTCGCGCGCGAACGCGTGCTCCTCGGCCGCCGGCGCGCGCTACGCGTCCTGCTCTTCGGCGCCGCGATCGTCACCGCGGTCACGTCGACGGTCGCGGCGTGGGCGCTCCACGAGCGACAGAAGAGCGCCACGGTCGCCGCCCACGCCGCCGAGAGTGATCGCGCGGTCCTCCTCGAAGAGCGCGCCCTCGCGAGCTACGCCGGCGGCGACGTACACGCCGCTCGCGCGCAGCTACGCACCGCGATCGCCCTCCGCGACTCGCTCGCCCTCCGCAACCTCGCGCGGCGCCTGGAGGCCGATCCATCGGCGTTTTACCTCTCCGATCCTTCCACGATGTACGACGCGAAGGTGCTCCCCGGCGGCGCCACGATCGCGGTCGCGAGCCAAAGCGGCGCGGTAGAGATCGTCGACGCGACGACCCTCGAGCGACGCTCGCTCCTCGGGCACGGCGACCAAGTGCTCGGCGTTGCCCTCACCGAGGACGGCTCCCTCGTGACCGCGAGCTGGAACGGCGAGGTCCGTCGTTGGGCGCGTGGGAGCGACACGAGCCGCGTCGTCGCGAAGCGTCGCTCGGTCTACGGCATCGCCGCGCGAGGCACTCTCGTCGCCGCGACCTACGACGGCGGCGTGCTCCTCCTCGAAGGCAACGACGACGTCCGCGAGGTCACGCTCGCGGTCACCCGGCCGATGGGCGTCACCCTCTCGCGCGACGCTACCAAGGTGTACGTCGGCGGCTCCGACGGTCGGCTCATCGAGGTCGACGTCGCGGCCCGCACCGCCGTGCGCGCGTCCGAGGGTGGCGCGGCGGTCCAGCGCATCGTCGAAGATCCCGTGCGTGGCCGCGTGTTTGCGACCCGCGCCGACGGCACGCTCACCATGTACGACAAAAGCGATCTCACGCGTCGTTGGCAAACGGCGGCCCACGCGGGCGAGGCACGCGGCGTCACCGTGCTCGCCGACGGACGCGTCGTCACCGGAGGCAGCGATCGTCGCATCGTGGTGTGGGATCCCGAGCGCCAAACGCGCGTCGGCGAGCTCCCCGCGCGGCTCGGGGTGGTCACGAGCCTCGCGCTGTCGGACGACGGCGAGCTCCTCGTCGCGGCCGGCACGTCCGGGATCGAGGGGCTCCGCGTCTCGCGTGTGGCGGAGGTGCAGGCCGCGCGCGCGCACGTCGATCCGGTCGTGCATCTCCAGTTCTCGGACGACGGCGGCGCGCTCGCGAGCGCCTCCACGAAGAGCGTCGTCGTGTGGGACGTGGCGAAGGGGGCGCCCACTGTCACGGTGCCGCGCGAGGATCGGCGCGGCCGCGACATCGCGTTCGATCGCGCGCGCGGCATGCTCTACGTAACCGACGAGCGCGGCGGGATCGCGATCTACTCACTCCCGGGCGGACGCCTCACCGGCACCTTCGGGTCCGAGCCCACGAGCCCGTTCTCGCTCGCCTACGATCCGGCCCACGATCGCATCGCGGTCGGCACCACCGACGGCCGCGTGCTCGTCTACCGTGTCTCGTCGCGCGCGAAGCTGTCTGCAGTGCAGCACCACACCCGCGGCGTACGCGGCGTCGCGTTCTCCCCCGACGGGGCGGCGGTCTACTCCGCCGGCATGGACGGCAAGCTCGTCTCCGTCGACGTCGCGAGTGGGAAAATCAAGACCATCATCGATGGCAAGCACGAGCTCTACGGCCTCGCGATCGACGCACGCGGCGCGCGCATCGTGGTCACCTCGCTCGACGGCGCCGCCTTCGTGGTCGACCCGGGCACGGGCGCAGTCCGCGATCTCGGCACCTTCCCCGGTCGGCTCTACCGGCCGGCGATCTCGCCGGACGGCGCGCGGGTCGCGCTCCCCTGCTCGGACGGCAAGGCCTACCTCGTCGAAGTGGAAGGCGGAGCGCGGAGCCCCCTCGTGGGCCATCGCGCAGAGGTGAACGTCGCCGCGTTCTCACCGGACGGCGCTCTCCTCGCGACCGGCAGCGACGATCGCACCGTGCGCGTGTTCGATGTCGCGACGCATTCGCCACGTTGGGGATCGGGAGCGGCGAAGAGCGATCACGAGCTCACGACCGATCCCGCCGCGACGCGCACGTTGCCGCTCGCGGACGGCTCGCTCACGGCGGCGAAGAGCGGGCGCGTGGAGCTCCATCGCGGCGCCGAGATCCGCGTCCTCCGCGGCACTCCTGCCCATCCGCTCCTCCTCGCGATCGACGCGGGCACGTCGCTCGTGGCGCTCGGCTTCGAAGACGGTTCGTTCGGCCTTTGGGACACCACGACCGGCGCCGTCCTCGAGCGAGGCGATCTCCACGGCCCGATCGTGGCGCTCCGTCCCAGCGCGGGAGGTGTCGAGGTGAAGAGCGAGCTCGGGGGCGTCGCGCTCCTCGCCACTCGCGTCTTCGCGGAAGACTACTGCACCTTCGCCCGCGGCGTATGGCGCGCCATCCCTTTCGAGTGGCGCGACGGCAAAGTCGCGGCCGCCGGTGAGCCGGGGGCGTGCGTGCCTCCGTGAGCCCTCGCGAGTCTTGCGAAGTAGCGATCGATTCCAGTACGAATCGGGCAATGTCGCTCGCGCTCTACGGTCACCCGTTCTCCTCCTACACGCAAAAGGTGCTCGTCGCGCTCTACGAGAACGGCACTCCGTTCGAGTTTCGTACCTTCGGCGAGGAGACGCCCGAGCACGTCGCCGAGTGGCTGCGTCGATGGCCTCTACGCAAGTTCCCTCTCCTGCTGGACGGCGACCGCGACGTCGTCGAAGCGAGCATCATCCTCGAGTACCTCGCGCTCGCTCATCCGGGCCCGCTCCGCCTCCTCCCCGCCGATCCGCACGCCGCCCTCGAGGTACGCTTCCTCGACCGCTTCTTCGATCTGCACGTCATGGACCCCATGCAGCTCGCGGTCAGCACCAAGCTCGGCCACGTCCCCGGCAAGCCCGAAGAAGGTCTCTCGGTCGCGAAAGAGCGGCTCGAGCGCGCCTACGCGTGGCTCGAGGCGCGCCTCGCCGGGAAGACGTGGGCGGCGGGCGAAGACTTCACGATGGCCGACTGCGCGGCGGCCCCCTCCCTCTTTTACGCGGATTGGACGCACCGAATCTCCGAGGATTTCCCGCTTCTACGCGCCTACCGCGCCCGCCTCCTCGCGCGACCCTCGTTCGCGCGCGCGGTCGACGAAGCACGTCCTTACCGCAAAAACTTCCCCCTCGGCGCGCCCGACCGCGACTGAGAGCGCGCGACGCGCACGAGGCAACGGCGTCGAGCGATCCGACCGCGAAGACCGAATCGCGGCCTCGTCCCACCTCGGACGTCCGCGCCCTCCTCGCGGCAACCACCGTTCACAGTGGTTGAACCAGTTAGCCAATTCGACCAAATTCCCACGGTTCGACGCGCGGGTCCTGCGATCGTCGGCGCGGCACGCGCCGTGCTCAGGGGGGAGCATGACTAACCCTTCCTTCTTTGGTCTCTCTCTCTCGTGCATCGGTCCGGCCGCGAGCCGTACGGCCCTCCTGTTCGGTGGCGCGCTGCTCGTCGCGACGAGCACGGGCTGCAGCAACACCGTCTATTCACCGCCCGCGCGCATGCTCCCTCTCGAGACGGCGGCGACCCTTCATCGCGGCGACATCGGCGTCCAAGCCGAGGGCGGGCCGAGCGGCGCCGTGCTCGGATTCGGCGCGTTCTCCGGCACTGCGCGGGTGCGGCGCGGAATGACCGATAAGCTCGACGCCAGCCTCGAAGGATCCGTCGTCCGCTTTACGGGCAACGCCGCCACCGACGTCAACAAGACCATCATCGCCTCCCGCATCGGCGCGAAGTACCGACTCCACGAATTCGTCGCCGTCACCGGCGGGGTCGGCGGTGGCGGCTCCGCTGGGGGCGGCTTCGTGAGCCCCGACCTCGGCGTGATCGTCGCCGCAGAGAACCCTTACGTCGTCCCGTTCGTCTCGTTTCGTGGGAGCGTGAGCCAGCCCATCGGCGCAAAGGCGGTCGACGTGACCGCGCGCGGCGACGCCCCGGGGACCGACATCGGTATCCCCCGAACCACCTGGCTCGCGAATGGCACGCTGGGCCTGCGCGTCCCGATCGGAAAATGGTCCATCCTCGGCGGCGTCGGCGTGAGCCAGCTCGCGGATGCCCACGATGGCCAGCGCTTCGTGTCCGCCGCGGGTGGCGTCGAAGCCGTCTTCTGACACCTTCCTCGGGATCAGCGCGGACGCGTCAGCGCGAGCTCCACGTCGTGCACGGTCTCCGCGCCATCCACCGGATCGATCGTATCCAATCGATCGCCGTCGTCGTCCACGAACGTAAGCGTCGCGATCCGGCTCCGCGGCGGGCTCCACGTGCCCTTCGGGAGAGTCGCCTCGAGCACCAGCCGCGCGCGGCCGCGGCCTCCCCTCGCGAGCGCCCGCGAGTAGGCGTCGTGATCTCTCCGGAAGCCACGCTTCACGAGGTCCGTCTGCACGTCGTGGAGCCGGAGGACGAACCCCGGCGGCGGCTCCACGATAACCTCTTTCGCGCCCGGATCGAGCGGCCGAAGCGCCCGCGCGAGCTGCTCGAACGGCTGCACCAGCTCGTAGTCGCCGAGCAAGGTCGCGAACGCGTGGGTCGCCTCTTCACCGAGCTCGATCGGGTGCGCGACGCCGACTCTCGCGTCCGCCTCGAGCGTGAAGGCGGCGTCCCGCGCATCGGCGAGGGTGCTGTCCTCCGCGACACGAAACGGTGTCGAGCCCGCCCCCGAGCGCGCGACGAAGATCACGCCGTGGGCGAGGTGGCGCGCGAGCGGGTGGTGCACCCAGGTCGCAAAAAACGCCTCCCGCGACCACGTGCGTCCTCGCACCATCGCGGCCTCGAGCGCCTCGATCCGGCGCCACGCGACGGTGGCGACGTCTTCTTTCAGGCTGTCCCACCGTCGCTTCGCGAGCGCCACCTTCTCCGGATCGTCGGTCTTGCGCTTCGGGGGCAGCGCACGCGCGCGAGCACCGTCCTCGGTGAGCACGAAGGGCGCGAGCTGCGCGTCGAAGCCCACCCGCAGCGTGCGACTGCCATAATCGAGATCGAGCCCGCCAGCCTCGTCCACGTCGAGGGTCGGCACGAGCGCGTCGTCGAGCACGTCCTTCGAGACGCCTCTGCGCATCGCGAGCTCGTGGAGCTTCTTCTCGGCCGCCTCTGCCCCCCACGCGTAGGCCTTCTCCTTCCGCCGAAACACCAGGGTCGCGAGCTCCATCGCGGCTTCGTCGGTGCCAATCGTGACGAGCACGTCGAGGATCGCGGAGTCACGAATCGCGGGCGTCGTCCGGCGCACGATCTCCTCGTCCGCGAAGTGGGCAATCGACCATAACATCCAATCGTCGCGTTTCTTCCTCCCCGCCTCTTCCCACGCCTTCGCGACAGCCCACGCGAGCTCTCCCAGGCTCCGCGGATCGCAGGCCTCGCGGACGTCGACGAGGCCGACATACGACGGCTCGTGCGCCGAAAACGCGAGCATCGCGCCGACTCGTTCGATCGCCTCGGTCGCGAGCGGGGCGCCTGCCTTCGTCACGAGCGACAACGTCTCGGCGCGAAACGACGGCGGCAGCTTGGGCGCCTTCTTCGGGCAGCGCCAGCGTGGATCGAACGCGAGGATCTCGTCGACCGCGGCGCGGGTCTCGTCTCCATATTCGGCCGCGATTTTCCGCCCGAGGGCCTCGTGGGCGCGCGAGAGCCGCGTCAAGTCGTGGAGCGCTCGCTCGGCGTCGTCACGCGCGGCCAGGTCCCCACCGCCGCCGACCGCGAGCGGGATGAGCCCTACGAACGCAGCCTCGGGATGACGCCGAAACCATCGCCACGCGACATCCCCTCTCGGGGCCGGGGCATCACGCAGGCGGAGCATCGTCGCGGCCGCACGTGGCGAGTCGATGCCCTCCGCGAGCAGCGCGGAGAGAAACCCAAAATGCGTCGACGTCGCGAAGGTGGAGTCGAGCCAACGCACGAGCCCCGGCAGCACCTGCACGCCAAACTCGGCCGCCATCGTGAGCTCGAGCTGGTAGGGCGCCATGACGACGTTCGGAGTGCCCTCGTTGTAGTGCCGAATCACGAGATCGTCCGGCACCGTCGCTTGGTCCTCCACGAAGCCCGGGACCGACTCCCCCGCCGCCACGCGCGCCTCCCACGCCGCGCGCTCCTCGTCCGTCATCGCGCGCTGGCCGCGCGAGCGCCGATACCAAGCGAACGCGTCGTCGATCGTGATCCGCTCCGGGCGCGTGAGCAAAGACAGCCCCTTCACCACGTGCGGTGTCCGCGCCGGACGCGCGCTCTTCTTCGCTTCCCACGGCGGCCGCACGAGCACCCACGGCAGATCGGCGACGGCTTCGTTCGTCGCGCGCGCGCCCTTCGCGGGCGGGCCCTCGCCGGCCGACACGACCTCGCGCGAGGTTTCGAGCAGCTTCGTCGCGCGCGCCAAAAGATCCGCCGCGAGCGCGCCGGGGCGGCCTTTTTTCGCCGCGACGGGCCCGAGCGCGGCGGCCGCGAGCGCGGGATGATCGAGGAAATAACCGACCGCCACCTCGCGCATTTCGGACTTCGCGATGTTGTCGGCGAGCACCTTCGCGACGTCCGCGCGGACGAAGACCGAGAGCGCAGAGGCCACGTAGCCGAGCTCGTGGCGCACCGTCGACTCGGCCGCGATCCGGAAGAGCGAGGGGAGCGCCCGCTCGCCCAACGCGGCCACGAAATCCTCGAGATGGATCGCCCCCGACCGCCGCGCGAGCACCGCCTCGGCGAGGTCCGGATCGGTGAGGCTCGCGAGCAAGAGCTCGGCCGGCACGTAGGTCGAGGCCGGCGCGGCGAGCACCTCCGAAGCGGCACGACGCGCGAGCTCGGGCACACCAAAGAATGCGTGCGCGAGCGTGATTTTCAGGCTGATCGTCGCGCTCTCGAAGCGTTCGAACGCGAGCGCCTCGCACGCCCGTCGCTCCGACTCGGGAACAAAGAGACACGCACGGCGCAGCGCCTCTGGCCACGCCGGCCTCGGTCGCGGTCCACGCGCAGGCAGGCTCGTGCCGCTCGCGGGGAGCAGCCCGTGCAGGCTCGTCGACGCGTCGAGCACGAGCCGTAGACCGAGCTCGCGCGCCACGATCTCGAAGAGGTACGCCACCCGCGTCGGCTGCCCCTCGAACACCCACGCCGCGAGCGCGAGCGCGTCGCGCGACGGCGCGCTCGTGGGGACCGCCTCGCCGTCGAGCCAAGCGAACGCCTCGGTCGCCGCCGCGGCAAGATCGGGAGCCAGCTCGGCGAGACGCGCTGCCACGTTCGCCCGTGTACGACCGGGGCCGAACGACTCGTTCGCGAGTGTGGCGCGCACTTTTCCCCACAGGACCGCGAGCTTCTCGGGTTTGGCGGGGGCGCTCCGCTCGGTCAATCCCTTCCGTGCCTCGGCACTCCAAACGAGCGTCATTCCGACAGCCTACTTCGCCACGCGTCGCGCCGAGAATGAGAGACGGCCCGCTCCTAAAGAAAGGACGCGGTGGCCGTGACGCTCGGAGATCGCCCCTCGTTCGTCTCCGCTGATAGCCTGCCAGCGATGGCAAAGAAGCGCGCGCTACCGCTCGAGATCGAGACCCAAGCTCTGCCGCTGCCAACGCGATCGTGCGAGGCCACCGCGCTGCTCTACCACCCGGTGGAGAGATGCCTCTGGATGCTCTCGTTCGGGGGCTCCCTCTGGCGCTACAAAGACGAGCAGTGGACTCCCCTGTCGCAAGCGTCCGACCTCATGCCGGCGGGCTTCTCGGCCGTCTACTCTTGGGGCTTCTATTTCTACTGGGACGCGCGCCGCAACGCCGCCGTGTGCTTCGCTTCGGGCTACGGCGGCAACGAGCACCCGGTCATGGGCGTTTGGGACGGCAAGCGTTTCGCGGAATGCATCCCGAGAGACTCCATCAAGAGCTCCAACAGCGACACCTTCGTGTGGGACCCGCACCGAAACGTCTTGGTCCATTTCGTGAGCTCGCGGGACGGTGACCCGCGTTATGCGGCGGGAACGCTCCACGCGCGCGAGCTGGACGAAAAGGGAGTATGGCGCGACGTGGGGCCGGCTCAGCCCATCACGGACACGGTCAACCTGATGGGCGCCTACGACGGCGATCTCCGCGCCGCCGTCTGCATCAGCGCCAGCGGAGGCGCCTATGCCTGGAACGGCACCGCATGGAAAACCCTCCCCGTCGAGGCGACCTACCCTTGGTTTCCTTACGCGACCGCCCCCGGCCCGCGCAGCCAGGGGCTCGTGTTCGTGTACGCCCCCCGCGAGACCGGCCAATGGCCCGCGCACGTGCTCGAGCAGAGCAAAGGCAAGCTCCGCACGAAGCCCATCTCCACGATGCGCGCCTCGGGCGGTATGGCCTACGACCACCACGCGGACGTGACGTACGTCTACGGACCGTGGCTCGGGGCTGGCACGTTGCAAACCACCCTCGGCACCTACGACGCCGGCACATTCTCGCCGTATGGCCGCGCCTACGCGGGGCAAAAGCCCTACTGCGGGCCCGGGCACCTCTTCGCCGACGAAGGCCGCTCGGCGCTCTATTGGCTCCGTTTTCCAGGAGGCCCAGCGAAGCCCTTGGCCGACGTGCTGCCTCCGCCTCCAGATGCCATCGCCCACGCGGCGACGCGGCGCGGGGTGTACGCGATAGGCAACGACGGCGCGGCCGGCTTCTTTGGATACGACGAAACGGCCTTCGTGAGCCACGCCCCCGCCCCTGCCGACTTTCCCACCCGCGGCGGCACGTGCCTCGGCGCCGACTACGAAGGCGACCGGCTCCTCCTCGTGAGCGGTGAGCCCTCCGGATACGGCCCTTTCCCGAAAGACGCGTGGCTCCTCGAAGGCAAGACGTGGAAGAAGCTCACCGTCACCGGCACCGCGCCCGCGGTCTCGGGGGCGGCCGTCGGGTTCGATCCGGAGCGCGCGCGGTGGATCGTCGCCGGCGGTCGCGACAAGGGCTACAAAGACGGCCTAAAGACCTTCGAGACCGACGAAAAAAAATGGCGCGCATTCCCTACGAGCTTCCTCGGCAAGAACGGGAAATCGACCGGCGCCAAGCACGTGGTCACGGTGGGCTACGACGCGACGTCGAAACAAACATTCGCTCTGGCGGGCTACTACGGCGAGACCCAGGCCTATGCCTACGAGGGCGAAGGCGTGTGGCGCCTCCTCGACGACGCGCCGGCGAAGGGCGCCTACGACGTGACCACACGGACCCTCGCATGGCGCGAAACCTACCGCGACGGGCTCGTGCACACGATCGCCCTCGGCGCCCTCCTCGACGCGTACGCGAAATCTCGTGCTGCCACGCCGAAGGGGAAATCCAAGAGCAAGAGCGCCGTCGATGCCAAGATCGAGGCCACAGCGAGCGCGCCTGCCCTCCCGAACGAGGTTTGGCTCCGCTACCAAGACGACAGCTCCGACAAGGTCTGGTTCGCGCGCGCGAAGGGCTCGTCCTTCACTGTGCGTTGGGGAAAACGCGGCGCCGCGCTGCAGGAGAAGACCACAGTCGCCAAGAGCCCGGCGGAGGCGCAAACCAAGTATCGAGCGCTCGTGAAGTCGAAGCTGGAGAAAGGTTACGAGCATGCCCCCGAGGGCGAGGCGATCGCCACTCTTCCGGGGCTCCGCGCCTGGCACATCAAAGGAAAGAAGCGCAGCGACGACGTCTGGGGCGGAGTGCCGAAGGGGGTACCCGAGAAGGATTGGCCCATGTGCGCGGAGTGCGAGGGTGCCCTGATTCACGTCGCTACGTTTCACGCCGATCCCGAGCGCTTGCCGCTCACGAAGCACGCCGCCTTGATGGCCTTCGTCTGCGGAAACGAGATGTGCGAGTTTTGGGACGCCGACACGGGCGCCAACCGCGTGCTGCTCCGCACCGCGGCCGACCTGGCGAAGCCCACGTTGAAGGCGCCCCCGAAGGACGGAGAGATCTCGAAGCGCCGAACGTTCGCCTACGAAGAGGTGTTCGAGGTCGACCAAGAGCTCGAGCCCAACGCTCCGAGCCCACAAGACTGCGACAAGGTGGGCGGTTACCCCGCCTTCATTCAAGGCGACGAGACGCCCGAGTGCACCAAGTGCTCCAAGCCGATGCGGTTCGTAGCCCAGCTCAACGAGCGCGACATGAACTTCACCGGCGGGGGCATAAGCTACATCTTCGTGTGCGACAAAGAGCACGACGCCAAGCTGCTCATGCAACGATGACCTCCCCGCTCGAAGGTGGCGCTCCGTCCGACCGTCGCCGCGCCCGCCACCCATCCCCGTGTGCAACGAGGCAAACGTGCATCCCTCACGCATCGTCCGTCACTGCATCGCGCTCGTCGTTCCGCTGGTCGGCCTCGTCGCCTGCGCCCCTCCCGCGATCCCGGTCGCGGTCCTCGAGGCGCCGCCCATGCCTCCTCCACCGCACGGCCCGATCGGGGAGCCAAACGCGCCGGCCCCTCCCCCCGAGCCCGACGCGACTGCCTTTTTGGGCTGCTGGCTGGAAGACGTCGACGGTCGCCACGGGTGCGACGACACGGTGAACGTCTCCGGCACCGCCTCGAGCCTCGTCGTGACGAGCGAAGACTGCAACGACGGCGCTGCCTATGTCACCGCGCGGGCCGCCATCCAAGGCGGCTTGCTCGACCTCGAGCTCGTGGTGCCGAGCAACGGAACGCGGATCGAATACACGCTTCGTCCGGGCAAGCGCGGCTCCCTCGAGGGCAAGATCAAGGTCACGATCGGCGAAGGGGTCTCCCATGTCCCCGTCGTTTGGCGCCGGTGCGAAGCGAAGGGCGGCTGAGCCGAATCCTGGTTCCACGAGCGCGCGGTCGGCGGCGATACTTGGCTGCGCACTGCACACGGAGCCTGGTGCACGTCGCGCGGAAGGCGATCAACGGTCGTCGCGTTCAATCCCAATCGAGACGAGCTTTTCCCCGTCGAGCTTCGCGCGAACGAGCCCGCCGCGCACGGTGAGCGTCGTCACGCCCGCGTCGACCCGCGAAGCGGTGGCCCCGAGCGCGCGCGAGAGTGCCTCTTTGCTCGTCGCGATCGGAGCCCCGAACGTCACGTCGACCGTGTGGACCGCGTCGCGCCCGTCGCGTGCTCGCTTCTCGATCGACGCACTCGCGACGTTGCGCTCCGGCAGGCCCGCGCGGAAGGTAATCCGGTCTCCCACGGTTTTGTCGTACACGCCGAGAGTGCCATAAAACCCCACCGGCTCCGGCGCACGCGGCCGAAGCGCGAGCGCGACGAGGCGCGCCACGTCGCCGACCGCGCGGAACCGGTCTGGCAAGATCTCCACCATCGCCGTACGCCGAAACAAGATCCGATGCACCTGCCACGCCGTCAGCGGATCGGCGCGGTCCTTGTGGGAGAACATGAGCGTGGCCGAGAACGCCGCGTTCTTCGGGGAGAAGCTATGTCCGCCCGCCTGGTGGGAGTCGAGGGGCCCCGGCATCGCCCGTGGCGCGCCATAACGCGTCGCGATCCGCTGCATATCGACCACGACGGGGGGCTCGTATTCCACCACCAACCCAATCATCTCGCCGTCGTGGGTCTCCACCGTCACGGCGTGAACGGTGGAATGGCGCGGCGCCAAGTGAAGATCCATATAGGTCGAGCCCGGCGTTCGATTGCAAAGTACGGCAGGCCCGAACATGCTGATCACGTCGCCCACGTCCACGTCTGGGCGCAAGAATCCATCAGGCTCCACCAAGAGCCGCGTAAGCTCCGCTTTAGCCTCGAGGCGCGCAGGGTCGCCCTTCGCGGGTGGAGCGGCAGCGCACCGAACCGGATGCGGCACGAACAGGCTCGCCTTCATCCCGGCCGCCTTCGCTGCTCGTGTCGCTTCTCCGCTATCGATCGTGTCGTCGCCTCCTTCAGGCGCCCGCGCCTGCGCGCCACTGTCCGCGCTCGGCCCCAACGCCGCGTCAGCCCCCGCGTCGATGCCCGTCGGCACCGCGACCGCGGAGCCGGCGGAGGCGGCCTCCACGTTGGGCACCGGCGCCGCCTCCGGGGAGTGGCACGCCAAAAGCACGAGACCGAACGCCGCGATCCGCATCTCTCGAAATTACCATACCCACCCGCGCACACTTCACGTCGTGAGCCGCGCTCCCGAACCTGCGCCGAGCCTCACGTCGCCGCCCCCGCATCGACCCACGTCGCGAGCTTCTCCGCGCGAAACCCGAAGTGCCGGAGCCCAGGCACCACGAGATCACGAAGCGTCGCCACGAGGGCCGCTTCCACCACGTCGGCGCGCGGAAATCCATGCTCGGCGAGCACGTCTTGCCCACGCGCGGCGACCGCGTCGAGCCGCGGCGTGGCGAGCGCACGCCACTCGCGAAGATTGCATACCGCGAGCGGCAGCAGCCAATCTTCCACCGCCGCGCGATGCCCCTCGGGCAGGGTCGCGAGGTATGCCCAGCCGATGCGCGCGTGGTCCACCTCGTCGCTCAAGAGCTCCGAAAGCGCGGCGCGCGCGAGCGGCACCTTCGCCCCCTCGAGCGACGCGGACAAATAGCCACTCGCGAACGTCTCGTTGAACGCACACTGGCCAATCACGTGGAGCACACTGCGCTCTTCCGCGCTCGTCGCCGCCGCGTGGGCCGGAGGCGCAAACGGCAGCTCCGGCGGGTCTACCACCTCGGCCCCGAAGTACGCCGCCGCCATCCGCTTGCAGAGCGCGGCGTGGCGATGCTCGTCGTCCACCGCCCGCGCCGCGATTGAAACGAGCCCCGGATCGGCCCGCAGCGTACGCAGCGCGGCGTGGACCACCGCGAACGATCGCGCGACGCGCAGCTCCGTCGCCGCTTGGCTGAGCCACATGCGCGCGAGAAAATCCCGCGCTTCGCCGTCGAGCGTGTCTACCGCCGGCTCGTTCGTGGGCAATCGTCGGCGCGTGATTTTTCCGCCATAGCGCCCGTCGGACCGTGGAATGGGGAGGCTCATTCGAGGCTCCTTCACGGCACAGCGACGGGGCAGCAGAGCAAGTCCTTCGGGTTGGGATCACCGCTCCGGGAGCAGCACTCGAGGCCATTCTCGAAGGTGCATATCTGGCCCTTCGTCGTCGGCCAACCGTTCTCGCAGTGGCGCGCGTCCGCCCCCGCGTCCAAGATCACCGTCACCGCCGCGTCCCGCGAAGCATCGGCCGGGCTCGCGTCCGGCGCCCGTGCGTCTCTCCCCGCCGCGTCGGCGACGCTGGAATCGACGACGACGGGTGCGGTCGGGATCGGATCCTCCGCGAACACCGAGGGCCCCGGGCTCGGGACCTCGGGCTCGGGCTCCTCCGCGAGCGAGATCCCTCCGCACGCGGCGGTGCCCACCAGGAGGAGCGTGCTTCCAAAAACGATACTCTTCATCAAGCGATGCGTCATGCAGACACCATGACGCCATTCCGCGAATAAAAAATGCGAATGATCGCGACGGAACTGTTCGCCTCCTCCTTACAATCCGCGTGTCGCGTTCCCTTGCCCGCGAGCGACGCTCACGAGACGACCGCGATCGCGTCCTCGGCCTCGCTCGCTGCCCGCGCGAGGGCCTTCGCGCGTCGCACCACCTCCGAGAGGCGGGCCGAGATCCGCCACACCACGACGAGCGTGAGCACGAGGCCAGTGATGTGCACCGCGCACGCCAGCACGAACGCGAGGGTCCCTCGGTGCGACACGACCGAGAACGGAATACGCATCACGAAGAACGCCCACCACGCGGCGATGGGCGCGCGCGGCACCACCCGCGGCACGAACTCTCTCCACGGAATCCCTACGCGATACCCACGTACCGTGTCTTTCCCACGCCGCCGCGGCGGGAGCGGCATGCGGTTCGGCTCGAGCTGTTCGTCGAGGGTCGCGATCGCGAAGTACGGCACGATCAGGTTGGCGAGCGGCACGAAGTACCAGTGCAAAAAGCCGATCCCGAGGACCTTCGCGCGCCGCTCGAGGTCCGGCGTCGATCGCACGAAGAGCGCGCGCGAATAGGCCTGCCTCAGCCACGCGAGGAAGCACACCGCCCCGACCGCGAACGTGAGAAAACCGGTGCGATCGGTCGTATTGGCGATGCTCTCGACGATGGCGAGCGCGGAGGGCGGCGCGACGAGTCGCGCCACCACGATCGCCGGCACCATCCCGAACCGCAGGAGGCCCACGCCAATCCCGAGAAGTGCCCAATTGCGCCCACCCCAGCCCCAAGGATTCATCGGCTTCATGGGCTTGGCCTAGCAAGCGCGAAGCGAACAGCCACGGAGGCTCGTCGCCACGCGCAAGGCACGTCGTGCCCTGTCGGGAGCGTTGCCGTCAGCGCGTCACGGGCACGCGAACCGCGAGAGCCACGTATGCCCCGCGTCGCCGTAGAGCACCCACACGGTCTTCGACGTATCGAGCGTGATCGCCACGTCCGTAATGCCCACGCCCCGCGCGACGAGCCCGTGCGAAGTGAATGCCCCCTGCAGATCGGTGTGCCCGAGCTCGAGCGCGCGCGGGGCCCCTCGCTCTCCCGACTCCGGGACTACACGTGCAACATACATGCGATCCGAATCGGCGCGCGTAGCGGCGAGTGGCGCCGGATCGATCCCATTCGGATAGAGCGACACGGTGCCCTTCACGTCGTCCTTCGGCGGGCTCTCCACTTTGAGCGAGATCATGCCGAAGCCGGCCACGTCGTGGGGAAGCGGAATGAGGCCGATCGGTCCGTCTTTGGTGCGCCCGGCGGCGAGGACCACCCCACGCTCGGCGGGCCCTCCCACCATGAGCACGGCGTCGCTCCCGAGCGCGAGCTTGCCATCTTTGCCAATCGAGATTTCCCGCGCGTGAACCGGCGTCATCGCCGTGCGCGCGTCCAAGTAGAGGAACACGACCTTGTCGCCGTGAGGCACGAACGAGATCTGCGTCGCGCCGCTCCCCTCGTCCGAGATCCTCACCGGCTCCCCGTCGTCGAGCACGCCGAAGGCTTGGATCATGAGCCCCTCGGTGGTGTTGCGCTCGTTCAGATAGGCCACGATCGAGTGCCCCTCGCCGAGCGGCGCGGCCACGATGCGGGTGCCGGTTCGGCCTTTGCCCACCTCGCGCTCGTTGCCACCTTCGACCCTGCGAATGACGCCGCCCTTCGATGGACAATACACGGATTTTCCGGCCGGCTCGCAGGGCGGGTAGCTCATCGCCTCGAACGAGAGCACCCGCGTCGGCGGGACCACCACGTTCGCGGGCGGGATCACGACGCCAAACCCCTTCGGTCGCCCCGAGTCGTTCGCGACGACGGAGAGGCGCGCGCCCTCCTGCGCCAAATAGGCCGTGCCGCGAAACGGCTGCTCTTGCGGACCAAAGAGCGTCTTGCACCCGTTCGGTCCCGCGTCGCCGACGAACGGCACGAACGACGTCGCGCCGTCACGTGCTCCCGCGTCCTTGACCGCGGCGTCCTCGTCCTTCGCGGCGTCTTTCACGGCGGTCTCCGCGGGCGGCGGAGTGGGCGCAAGCGCCGCGTCTTTTGCGCCCTCCGGCTTCGACTTGCACCCCATGCCCACGAAGGCGACCGAAGCGCCGAGGAGCGCGACGACTGCCCACGATCTCATGGCACTGGCACCGCCGGCGTCTTGCCGTCGACGATCCCTTTGGCCGTCTCTTCCATCATCTTTTGGCTCGGCATATTGCGCACCGGGAAGAACGCGGTGATGTCGCCCACCCCGGGCGACACCGTCGGCTGACGAAGCTTATCCAAGAAGCACGTGCCCTCGAGCAGCTTGTCGACCGGGAGCTGGTTCCGGCTCGAGAAGCGCGCCTCCCGCACCTTGCCGTCGGGCCCGAGGATCACCTCTACGAACACGGTCGCGTAGATGCCTTCCATGCAACCTGCAGCCATCTTGGCGGCGGGAGCGAGCGCGCGCGACACCTCTTCCATCCGCCCCGGCGGCATCGGCGCGGTCGACGAGAGCGAGAGCTCGGCGACGGTGTCCTTCGGTGCCATCGCCGCTTCGCGCGCCTTCATCATCTCGGTGTCGCGAGGATCGTGCTTTCGCGCCTTCACGATCCACAAAGTGGTGATGAGAAGCACGAGCACGAGCATCGCGACGAGGCCGACCTTGGCTTCGCCCTTCTTCTCGACTGGGTCGACCTTGATGTGGCGCGCCTCGTCCGTCATGTCTCCGTCTCCGTTCGCCGCGGCGCGCTTGCGTGCTCGAAGCCCCTCGGATCTATCCCAAAAGGCGTTCTTTTTCGACCGGCGCCGCGAATTTACGCCCTTTCGTCGCGCACCAGCGGTCCGCGAAGATCACCCGCGCGAGAGCCACCAAGCGTCCACGAGCGTGGTCACGAAGAAGCCCGCGCTCACGAACGCGTTGCAGTCGAAGAAGGCCTTGTCGATCTTCTCCAGGTTCCCTCCGCGCACGAGGCGGTGCTCCACGAAGAGGATCACGCCGAACATGATCACTCCGGCGAAGAACACGGGGCCGCGGTGCAGCGCCGCGCCGGCGCTCGCGAAGCACAAGATCGTGATCGCGTGCGCTGCCGCGGCGAGGCGCATCGCGCCCTTGGTGCCGAAGCGCGCCGGCACCGAATGGAGCCCATTTTCACGGTCGAAGCGCTCGTCTTGGAGCGAGTACAGCACGTCGAACCCGAAGAGCCAGGTAAGCACCCCGAGCATGATCGCGACGATGCCGAGGCCCGGCTTCGCCCCCGTCGCGATCCACGCGCCGCCGGGAGCGAGCGACAACGCGAGCCCGAGCCACGCGTGCGCGCCCCAGGTGAAGCGCTTCGCATACGAATACCCGAGCAGCACGAACAGCACCGGGATCGCCAAGAGCGCCGGCACGAGGCCCAAGGTCGCCGCGCTCGCCAAGAACACCAGCGCCGAGCCCACCGTGAGCGCGAGGGCCTCTTTTGGCTTCACTTTGCCCGATTGAATCGGCCGCTCTTTGGTGCGCGGGTTCTTCGCGTCCACGTCGCGATCGGCATAACGGTTCCACGCCATCGCGCTCGTGCGCGCCGCCACCATGCACACCAGCATCGCGAGCACACGCGCGGGAGTGAGCGGCAGGTGCGGCTCTCGCAGCGCGAGCACCGTCGCCGTCGCCGCGAACGGCAACGCGAAGACCGTGTGCGTGAACGCGACGAGATCCGCGTACGCGCGAAGCTTCCCCAAGACTCCCTGGCTCATACCGTCTCCTTGCGCTCGTCCGGTTGGCACGGCTGGTTTTCGTCGAGCCGCCGCGGCGGCACGGTGTCCGAGCGACCGCGCGACACACGATCGAGGCGCCTGCGCGGCGCGCCGACGCTCGCCAAAAGCACCTCCGAGGCCGACCCTGGGCCGTGGCCGTCGACCGCGAAGAGGCCCGGACGCGCGCCCTTCGCGACCCGTCCGATCTCCGAAATCCCGAGCGCGCACGCGCCGTTCCATGTGGCCATTTGCAAGAGGGTGTCCGCGCTCGTCTCCGGAAAACGTGACTTCAGCTCGCGCGCTTCTTCGAGCACGTCGAGCGACGCACACGAGGCGAGCGAGTCGGTCCCGAGGGCCGGCGCGAGCCCGGCGCGAAGCATCGCGGGGAGGTTCGGCGAGCGCCCCTCGATCCACTGGTTCGACCGCGGGCAGAGCACCACGTTCGCGTTCTTCGCCGCGATCGTCTCGAGCTCCGCCGACGTCGCGTCGGTGAGGTGCACGAGCACCACGTCGTCAGCGAGGAGGCTGAGGCTCTCCGCGTACGCGATCGGGCCGAGGCGCGGCCACACGAAGGCGCCCTCGGGCACGCCCATCGCCGCGAGGAACGTGATCATCGCGCCGGTCCCGTGCTCGAGCGCCTCGCGCTCCGCCGCGTGCTCGGCGAGGTGAATCGACGACCGCGCGCCACGGCTCCGCGCGAGGGCGACGAGGGTCCGCACCGCGTCGGGGTGGGTCGTGTGAAGCGTGTGCGCGGAAGGCGACCACACGAGGCCACCCTCGAACGACGACGCGTGCTTCGAGGCCTCGACCTTCATCGCTTCTACGCGCGCCATCGCGGCTTCGAGAACCGAGCCGAACACCTCGTGAAACAGCGCCCCACGAATGCCCGCGCGATAGAGGTGCGTCGCCGACGAGAGCCCGTTTCCCACGTCGCCGACCGCCACCGTGCCGAACCGCACGAGGGCATCCACCGCGTCCGCGGTCGCTTTTTCGGCGCGCGCGGCGGTGGTCTTCATCCGCTTGCCGAGCATCTTTTTGGCCCACGCCGCGAAGCCGAGGCCGGGCGGCGCGCTCTTCGCGAGGCTCGAAAGCTCTAG
Organism: Myxococcales bacterium; assembly: GCA_013297655.1. Taxonomy (GTDB): domain Bacteria; phylum Myxococcota_A; class Polyangia; order Polyangiales; family Polyangiaceae; genus JAAFHV01. The sequence continues at coordinate 27,345 of JAAFHV010000023.1, forward strand.
GTGCGTGTGCGCGTTTACGAGGCCGGGAAACGCGACACCATCGATCCGCGTCACGTCGGCGCCGGTGCTTCGGGGGAGCACCTCGGAGGCGCTCCCCACGTCGAGCACGAGGCCAGTGTCGTCGACCACCACCGCAGCGTCGAGGAGCGACGGGCCGTCCCCCACGACGAGCCCGCTCGTGTGGAAGACGTGCGCTCTCACCGCGGCTCCGTGAGCCAGTCGTAGCGAACGTTCCGCCGGGTGGCCTTGTAGCCCGCGGCGTGAATGCGCTCTTCCATGCCCTCCGCGTCCATCCGGAACGTGGTGCCCGCGCTCGAGACCACGTTCTCCTCGAACATGACGCTCCCGAAGTCGTCGGCGCCGAAGAGCAGCGCGACCTGCCCCACCTCCGGCCCCTGGGTAACCCACGACGCGCCGACATGGTCGAGGTTGTCGAGCATGATCCGCGCGACCGCTTGCTGGCGAAGGTAGAGCAGCGTGCCGTGCTCGCCGGGCATGATGTGGGTGCCCTCCTCGAACTGGTAATCCCAGCAGAAGAACGCGGTAAATCCGCCTGTTTCGTCCTGCAAATCGCGAATCTTCAGGAGGTGGTGGATGCGATCGCGCGCGTTGTCGACGGTGCCGTACATCATCGTCGCGCTCGAGCGGAGGCCCATCGCGTGCGCGGTGCGCATCACGCCGAGCCACTCCTCGCTCGTGCACTTGGTCTTCGCAATCTTGCGTCGCACGCGGTCGACCAAAATCTCCGCGCCACCGCCCGGCACCGAGTCGAGGCCCGCGCCGTGGAGGCGCTCGAGCACCTGCCGCACCGAGAGGCTCTCCATCTGCGCGATGTGAAGAATCTCCTCCGGCGAGAGCGCGTGGAGGCCGAGCTGATACTCGGATTTGATCCAGCGAAAGAGGTCTTCGTACCAGCCGATGCGAAGGTCCGGGTTGAGCCCTCCCTGAAGGAGGATCTGCACGCCGCCCTTGTCTTTCACCTCTTGCAGCTTCTTGGCGAGCACCTCGCGGGTGAGCACGTAGCCCTCGGGATCGCCCGGTTTCCTGTAGAATGCACAGAACCGGCAGCTCGTCGTACACACGTTCGTGTAGTTCACGTTGCGGTCGACGATGTACGTCACCACGTCGTTCGGGTTCTTCCGCTGACGGGTCGACGTCGCGACGAGGCCGAGATCGAAGAGGCTCGCTTCGGCGAGGAGGCGCTCCCCTTCGTCGCCGGAGAGGCGCGCGCCTTCTTCGGCCCGTGCAAGGATCGTGTCGAGCGAGGGCTTGTGCCGCGGCGTCGTCGCCGGGCGTGCGCTCGAGACGCGCGTGAAACGTGTGGCCGGCAGGAGACCGGCGGACGCGGCTTCGTCGAGGAAGCGCTCGAGCCCGCGCATCGCCTCGTCGTCGAGATCGTAACGGAGGTTCGTCTGCAGGTACGAGCGGAGCCCCTCCTCGGAGAGACCATGCGCTTCAGCGTGCGCGCGGGCGAGCGCGGGCCGGCTCTCGAGGCCATACGCTTTGGCCTTCTCGAGCTCGCGCACGTCGTCGAGCGAGAGCGCACCCGGCCGCGCGAACCACGCCGCGAACACGAACGGGAGCCCGGTGTCCTCGTGCCACGCCTGCGCGAGGTCCACGACGTGAGGGTATTTCCCTTCGATCGCGAGCGCGGGATCGCCGATGACGAGCGCGCCGCGCGTGCCGCCGACGCTCGCGATCGCTTCCTTCGACGTCGCCCCGAAGAGCTTCGGAGAAGCCTTGCGCTTCTTCATCACGAGCCGCGCGAGCACTGCGCTCGTGCGCGACGAAAGATCGAGACGAAGCTCGGTGAGCTCGTGGAGCGGCACCTCCGACACGAGGACCACGCTCCGCACCGGGCCCCGCGCCCCGATGCACGCGTCCGACACGATCTCGAGCCCGCCCAACGTCGCCGCCGCCGCGACCGGCATGAGCGCCGCCGCGACCTCTTCCTCCGCGAGCTTCCGCGCCACCTCGGAGGGGAGCCCGAGATCGAGCCCGAGCACGCCCTCGAGCGGCTTGCCCGCGCCGAACGCATCCCACAGCGGACGCGCGTTCAAGTATTCGACAGCACCTAAGGTTTTGCCGCTCACGGGAGCACCTCCAGGTGCCTGCCGGCCTTGCGATCGCGCACCTTGAGGGCGCTCTCCGGGAGGCTGGTCTTCTCGTGCTCGCGCACCACGTTGTAGAGGGTGTCGCGCTCCACCGGCTTGCGGCCTGCCTCGCGGATGAGGCGAATCAGGTCGGCTTCGGAGAGCCCGTCTGGCGAGCGCGTGCCGGCCGCTTTGTAGATCGTCTCGTGCACGATCGTGCCGTCGATGTCGTCGGCGCCGAACGCGAGGGCGACCTGCGCGATCTTGGGCGTCATGCTGACCCAATAGGCCTTGATGTGATCGAAGTTGTCGAGCACGAGCCGGCCCACCGCCACGTTGCGGAGGTCGTCCATCGCCGTCGGCGCGGGCAGGTGTTTCATCCCGTTTCCATCGGGGTGGAACGCGAGCGGGATGTAGGCCTGGAAGCCCTTCGTCTCGTCTTGCAGCCCGCGGAGCCTCATCAGGTGATCGACGCGGTGCTCGAAGGTCTCGATGTGCCCGTAGAGCATCGTCGCGTTCGAGCGCATGCCCATCGCGTGCGCCACGCGATGCACCTCGAGCCACTCGTCTGCCGTCGCCTTGTCGTTGCTGATCCGCGAGCGCACCTCGGGGTGGAAGATCTCCGCGCCGCCGCCGGGCAAGCTGTCGAGCCCCGCCGCGCGGAGCTTCTCGAGCACCTCGCGCACCGTCATCCCGTAGTGCTGCGCGAAAAAATGCATCTCCACGCCGGTGAAGCACTTCAGGTGAATGTCCGGCTTGATGCGCTTGAAGCCCTCGAGGAGCTTCTCGTAATAAGAGAACGGCAGGCCGGGGTGGAGGCCGTTCACCACGTGCACCTCGCTCGGCGGATCGTGCATCCGCGCCTCGAGCTTCCCCCACGCTTCTTCGTGCGTCATCGTGTGCGAGCCGGGCATGTGCTCTTCCAGCTTCGCGAACGAGCAGAAGAGGCACGACGCCATGCACACGTTGGTGACCTCCACGCGGAGGTTCTTGTTGAAGTAGGTGCGATCGCCGTGGCGTCGCTCGCGGACCATGTTCGCGAGGCGACCTATCGCGAGCAAATCGTGGCTCCGGAAGAGCGCAAGGGCGTCGTCCGCGTCGAGGCGCTCACCGGCGACGACCTTCTTTTCGATCTGCTCAAGCATGGAGAACCGTTCCCTTTTCGTCGCGCGCCGTGTCTCCGTGAAACACCGCGCGGCGCCCCACGTAGACGAGCACTTGTTCGATCTCTTTTTGCTGGAGAAGCTGCGCGCTCACCTGGCCTTGGCCCTTCACCCGCTTCGTCGCGTCGTCCGCGATCGGCAGGCCGCGCTTGTTCACGAGCACACCGAGCAGCTCGCTCGCGCCGAAGCCGAGCGCCACCTGCGCGAGCTCGAGCCCCGTATCCATGTAATCTACACCCACGCGCTCCTCGTTCGAGGCGAGCACCCGCGCGACGGCGACGCGGCGGAGCACCGCGAGGCCAGCCCCTTGCGCGCCTTGTCCACCTTCTCCCCGCGTCTCGTCCCGCTTCACCCACGTGATCGGCAGCCCGCGCGGCTCGCGCAAGTGCACCGCGACCACGTCGCCGGCGGCGAGCACGCGCACCGCATCGGCGAGGGCACCCAGGGCGAGCAGATCCGCGCTCTCGAGCTTCTCTTTTGCGCCTTCCGGCAGCGGCGAGCCTTCCAAGCGAGCGCGCGCGATGTCGCCGAGACCGGCCCGTTCGAGGGCTCTTTTGACGAGTGGGCTCACGCTTTTTTCTCCTTGGCGTCGCCCCAGCGGGCGAGAAGGTCGTGCTCTACGGCGAGGTGGTCGAGGACGCGGCCTACCACCGTGTCGATGGCCTGGGCGAGAGTCTTCGTGCGACCGTAAAACGAGGGCATCGCCGGCATGACGACCGCGCCATAACGCGAGAGCGCGAGCAAATTCTCGAGATGCAGCGTGGAGAGCGGCGTCTCGCGGGGCACGACCACGAGCTGCCTTCGCTCCTTCATCATCACGTCCGCGGCGCGGGTGAGCAGCGTATCGCTCGTACCGTGCGCGATCCGCGAGATGGTGCCCATGCTGCACGGCACGATCGCCATCGCGTGCCAGCCGGCGCTCCCGCTCGCGAACGGCGCGGAGAAGTCACGCGCGCCCCACATCGGGAGGCCGAGATCCTCACGAATGTCGCCTCCGCACTCGAGCGCCCACACCTCGGCCGCCGTGTTCGAGAGGCACACGCCCACCTCGAGGGTGCCCGCCGCGACCCGCTCGCGCAGCACCTCGGCGATCCGCTTCGCATAAGGCGCGCCACTCGCGCCCGTGATGCCGAGCACCACCTTGCGCTTCCCGGCGACCGCGCCGGTCACGGCTTGTCTCCGCGCACGATCGAAGCGATCCCGAAGAGCAGATCGAAGCTCTTCACCTTCGTAAAGCCGGCCTCGCGGAGCACGTCGGCATACGCGCGGCGGGTAAGGAAGGCCTTCATGCTCTTCGAGAGGTACGCGTACGCCTCGCGATCGCCGGACACGAGGCCACCGACGGCGGGGAGCACCACGTCGCCGTACATCGTGTGGAACGCGCGCGTGACGGCGCGCTCGGGCTGGAAGAACTCGAGCACCACGAAACGACCGCCGCGACGGAGCACCCGAAGGGCTTCGCGCGCCCCCGCCCGCGGATCGGAGAGGTTTCGCACGCCGAAGCCGCACACGATCTTCCCGAACGAAGCGTCCGCGAACGGGAGCGCCATCGCGTCGGCGACCACGCGCTCTACGGTGGGCGCCTTGTCTTTCCCGCGCTCGAGCATCTCGCCGGAGAAGTCGCTCGCGACGATGCGATCACGAGGGAACGCTTCGCGAAGGAGCGGCGCGAAGTCCATCGTGCCGGAGCACACGTCGAGCACGTCGCCGCCGGCGCCACCGAAGAGCTCGGCGACCGCGCGCTTCCGCCAACGACGGTCGATGCCGAGGGAGAGCACGCCGTTCAACGTGTCGTAGGTCGGCGCGATGCGATCGAACATCGCGCGCACCTCGGAAGCGTGCGTCGACTCGCTTCCCTTCCGCCTATCGACCTCGGGTATCGGTGCAGACTGCACGGAGCTCGCCATGGGGGTGCCTCGCTCCTCTTTCCCTCCCGAGGGCGCCCAATTCGTGAGGGACCTCGCAGGGTTTAGAGGTTTCAAATTCTTTTGAAGTCTGTAAGGGGCACCGGTGAGGGCGTCAAGGGTGGACGTACCGGCCACCGCGGCGAGGGCCGTGAAGCGGCTGGCGGCGGCGGCGCGTTCGACGCATGAACGCCGGGCCCGGTCCGCGCCCCGAAGGTTTCAGGGCCACGTCGATGGCCTCCACGCCAAGAGACGAGACGAGGCCGCCATGAGCATGCGAGATCCGGTCGCCGAAACCGAGCCAAGCCCCCGTCCCACGTCGCGGCCGCCTCTCGAGATCGTCGCGGCGCTGAAACGATCGACGACCATGGAACGGTCGAGCGTGTCCGAGCGTATGCTTGGGACGAGCCCCCTCGTGACGATGGCGAAGCCCTCTGCGGACCCCGAGTACTTTCAGAAGCCGCCCCCCCCGGGTCGATCGCGGGAGAGCACGATCGTGCTCGCGGCCGACGGGCACTTCAAGCACGACGGCGAGAACGTCGACCACCCCCGCATGGGGGACGCGATGCACACGTGGATCGCGCGCCACCCCGACGACGGCCGCTACATCCTCGATAACGGCTACGACTGGACCTATTTCACGGTCGAGGACGCGCCCTACTTCGTGCGCACCGTGACGGACGACGGCACCGGTTTTCCGCTCCTCCTCCTCAGCGACGGCAGCGAAGAGCCACTCGGCACGCGCCTCCGTCTCGGGGGCGACGATTCGCTTTACGTCGAGGTCAAGTCCGGCTCCACCACCGGCCCGTTCGAGGCCAAATTTTCCCGCCACGCGCAGTCGCTGCTCGGCCCGTACCTCGTCGAAAAGGGCGATGGGGTCGCGGTCCGCACGCGCCACGCGGTCGTCCCGCTCCCGCTCTGACCCGCCGCGAGCGCGCCCGCCGCGAGCGCGCGATGGAGCCGAGCTCGTCGTCACGAGCAATCCGAGCTGAACGTTAGGCGCGTGCTCCGCGCGGTGCGGGTGGCCGTAGCCACGATCGGTGGCCCACGGGCACGACGAAGGCCGATCTGTCCGCGCGCGCGATTTTTCGAGTATGCTCCGGCCGTTCCATGCGCCTTCTCATCGCTGACAAGCTTCATCCCCGCGCCGTCGAAGAGCTCCGTACCCTGCCCATCGAGGTGGTCTACGAGCCCGAGCTCACGAAAGAGAGCCTCGAGACCCAGCTCCAAAACGTGGGCATCCTCGTGGTCCGCTCGAAGGAGGTCACCGCCAAGGCGATCGCCGGCGCCCGCCAGCTCAACCTCATCGTTCGAGCCGGCGCCGAAGCGGCCACCATCGACTTGAAGGCCGCGAGCAAGGGCGGCGTCTACGTCGCCAACTGCCCTGGCAAGAACGCGGGCGCCGTCGCCGAGCTCGTGATGGGCCAGCTCGTCGCGCTCGACCGTCGCATCCCGGACGCGGTGTTGTCGCTCCGCAGCCAGAAGTGGGAGCGCACCGAGTTCGGAAAGGCCGAGGGGCTCGCAGGCAAGACGATCGGCATCGCCGGCTTCGGCGCGATCGGCCGCGAGGTCGCGGTCCTCGCGAAGGCGTTCGGGCTCCACCCCATCGCGTGGAGCCGCGGCCTCTCCCCCGCGCGCGCCGCCGAGCTCGGTGTCGGCCACGTCAAGACGATCGAAGAGCTCGCGAGCAAGAGCCACATCCTCACGCTCCACCTCCCGGTGACCGACCGCACCCGTCAGCTCGTCGACAAGCGCGTGCTCGATCTCCTCCCCAAGCGCGCGATGCTCGTGAACGTCGCCCGCGCCGACCTACTCGACTACAGCGCCCTCCGAGAAGCCGTGAAGAATCGCGGACTTCGCGCCGCGGTCGACGTGTATCCGGACGAGCCCCGCGGCGGCGGAAAGGTCTTCACGACCGATCTGTTCGACGTGGCGCCGAGCGCGACGGGCGGCTTCGTCTACGGCACGCCGCACATCGCCGCGTCCACCGATCAGGCCCAGCTCGCGATCGCGACCGAGACGGTGCGGGTCATCCGAAGCTTCCTCATCGACGGCACCGTCCCGAACTGCCTGAACGTGTCGAACGTGCGCGCGGCGCGCTTCCAGCTCGTCATCCGCATGCTCGATCGGGTGGGCACGCTCGCGAACGTGCTCTCGGTCATCAAGCGACACGGCATCAACATCGAAGAGGTGACGAACACCGTGTTCGACGGCGGCGACGCCTCGTCCACCAAGCTTCGCCTGCTCTCGCGCCCGAGCGAGGTGTGCCTCACCGAGATCCGCGCGTTCGAGGAGATCCTCCACCTCGATCTCGTGACGCTCCCCAACCTGGCATGACATGACGCCCGGCTCCCTCGATCGCGCGCCAGGGACAGCGTCCCGTGAGCGAGCGACGCCGACCCACGGCGAGAGGGAACGGACCGCCGCGTCCAGCTCACGAGCCACGAACGACGCGCACGTCGAGCCGGTGCCGCGCATCACGCTCATCACGAGCGGCGCGCGCGCGCTTGGTCGCGTGTCGGCGCTCGTGCTCGCGGGGCTGGTCGTCGCCGCCGCGGTGGGGGGGCTCGGCTCGGCGTGCACGCCGGTCCCCATCGTCGGTTACGACGCGGCACCGGTGGAGGGCGGCGTGGACGGCGGCGACGCGCAGGCCGACGCGGCGTTCGACGGCGAAGCGGGCCCGCCACACCCGAAGAAGGAATACGACGCCGGCATCGACGACGACGCGTTCCCTTCCGCGGCCGACGGCGAGCTGGAGCTCCGCATGAAGCACCTCCTCGACGCCATCGTCGCCGGCGATCCCGCGCTCGCGCCGGATCTCCTCTATCCGCGCGACGCGTGGGTGCGCTCCCACGACGCGATCGATCCCGGGAAGGCCTGGGACCACAAGGTAAAGCCCGCTTTTCTGAGAGATATCGCGAAGCTACACCGTGGCACGAAGGCCATCGATCACGCCAAGTTCGTCTCGTTCGAGCTGGGCCACGCGATCACCCACGCGCCGGTGAAGGCGCACGACTTGAAGCGTCCTGTGTGGCGCGTTCGCCACTCGAAGCTCACGTTCAAGGTCGACGAGAAGCTGAAGCGGATGGACATCTCGGAGATGACCTCGTTTCGCGGCGCCTGGTACGTCACCAAGCTGCGCTAGGAGGCTGGTGCTTTCCGCCAATACCTTCGCCTGGCCGTCGTCGGACGTCCTCACGAACAGGAGTTCGCTCCGGGCGGTCCTCCTAGGCCAGGCTCGGTCTTGACGAAAATCATCCAGCCTCCTCTGTGCCGCGGGGGTGATCCCTCCTCGGGGCACGCGACCACGGAGCGACCGCAGAGGGAGGTGGAGTAGCGGGGCCCCGTTACCCCGTTAGCTCGCGGCTTCGGCGCGCACGAGGGTGATCGCCTTCTCGGGGCACGCGACCACGCATAGCCCGCACGCGCGGCACGCCGCCGCGTTGGGCGTGTAGGCCGTCCTTCTCCCGTGGACCATGCTCTTCACTTTGCCCATGAGGGAGAGCTTCGCGAAGTCACTGTCGTCGATGCGGCGCACCTCGAAGACGTCGTACGGACACACCTCGACGCAGTCGTCTTTGCCTTCGCATGCGCCGCGCTTCACGAGCGGAACGAACGTGCCGGGAGCCGCTTTGCACTCCTCGCCGGGCCGGTCCGGGTGGGCCGCCGCACGCTTCGCCTTCGCCGGGTTTCGTTTCGCCATGACCCGAGGATGACGGCGACCGCGCCCGTTCGCGAGCGCGTTTACCTAGCTTTTCGCGAGAGGGCACGGCGCACTCGCGCGCCCTCGCCCTCCCTTCGTCACGTGGTCTGCGCGGGCTTGCATCTCGTTCTCGCTGGCAAATGGGACGAGGCCCTACGTGTCGAGAAGGTGGACCACGAAGTCTTCGAACGTCGCGGCGATTTTCGTCGTCTCGCCCGCGTCGTGGTCAGAGATCCAAATCTCCCCCGCCGAAGTTAGGCCGATACGGTTCCCGCCGAGGTCCATCGATATGACCGCCCACCTCGCCGTCGGCTCCCATCCATCTGCGCGAAACCGTGCGGTCGCATCGACTACAGAATAGCCCTCGTCCGCCATCACCTCGGCGCGCCGGAGCCCGAAGATAGGCAGGCTCCCGACGACGGCGCCACCGTATCGTCCGACGAAATCTCGGTAGTCTCGGGAGAACTGAACGCCGACTGCCGCTTCTGCGGCATCGATCTCGACTTCCGGCACGGGCCCGCGCCCCAGCAGCACCGGCGCATTCAGAAAAGAGCTCATCGAGTCTTTGCAGGGTTTTGGCTCTCATTTTACGCCCTGCATTTCGCGCGAGCTGACCCCCCATACATGCCTATACCAACTGGTCCCAAAATTCTTTCCACGAGACCTGCAGATCGAGGAGTCGAAACTGGGGCTCATGTGTAAGGAGGAATACAGGCAGGTTCGGATCGGCGCAGTCAACAATCAGCGCGTTTCCCCCTGAGGCGTTCGCGAATGGCAACATATGAGTCGGCACCGCCGATTTATGGCGCACCAGAATATCGTACGTACGCTGAATGCTCCCTCTTCCCGGACGGACAGCAAAGCACTCTGAAACCTCAAAATTACCTGGCGGCTCGCCAAAGGTCTTACGTATCGGGCGCCCTCCATTGGCGACCGTAAACAGTGCTCGGACCGCTAGCGGTATCGCAAACCCAAGACTCCGCTCGAATTCAGATATTTCGGTTTCGGATGCAGGCGGATCGCACTCTTCGAATGTGTGTCCGTTCATTGCCCACCCCACCGCAGATACTTCACACCATGATGAGCTTCGTATTGCGCGACACCGCCATTGTGGGGTTGATTAGCCTCGCGCTGGTTCACGTGCTCGGGTTGCATGCACCGCTTCGGCGGTCGCCTGCGCCGCGATTGCGCCGACTGAGGTGACATGGGCGCCGCCCACGCTAGCGCTTCGATGTGCGGCGTCGTCGATCTTGGCGGAACGTGCGCGCGCCGGAGTCGTGAAAAATTGCCTCCACCAGTTTGTGCGCACCCAATCGCTCGAACGCGAGGGCGGATCGTCGGCGCGCTGTCGCCCATCATTCGGGATGTCACCCTCGACCCGGAAACGCCTCATCAATAGTGGTCAACTCGCCCCAAAATGAATCAATATCGACATTAAGTGGCACAAGCCGAAACACAGTCTCGTGTGTCAGCAAGTACACCCCATAGCCAGGATCTGCACAATCCACAAAGAAGACATTTCCACCAGAATCTTCGGCAAACGGCAGGAAGCTGGCTGGCGCCGCCTTCTTCTGAGTAACAAGCAAGTGATAGTTAGCTCGCAGGCTCCCTCGCTGGTCATTGAGCGCTAGGCAGGAGTGCACGTCGGTAACATTCGGAAATATCGACGGGACGGGTCGCCCGCCGTTTGCGTTCAGAAACACCCACTTCAGCGACTCCGGCAGACAGATATTGAGCTCTACCTCGATGGCCCGAATATCCTCGCGGCTCGCTGGCGATTTTACCCGATCAAACCTGATCCCTTGAATCATATTACCACCAGTTGAGATATTTGGACTTACCCGGCGTCGCCTCATACTGCGCGACGCCGCCATAATGGGGAGTGTTCGCCCTGTGTGCCATGGTCTCGACGAGCTGCATAGTCCCACGGTTCGTGTGAGGATTGTAGTTATCAAGATGATGCCAGGTGTAGCCCTCCGGCGTGCTTCGGAATCCGGCAGCTTTGTTTGCCGCCGCGTAATCAAGCGGGTAAGATCCGGTGTATTCAATATCAACTATTGCGCTCTGCCCTGGGCCCTTCGCTGGATGCAGTGCGTTCGAGTTTTTGAAGTCTACGCCGGTTCGAGCGTTCCACACCTCGCCGTTGTCCACGGGCTCAACCGATTCGGGTACGCCCTCGGACGGAATGGCTGTGGGGCGGCCTGGGGTCTTGGCGGTCGGAACGTCTTTTCTTGGGTTGGGTTTCTGGCCTGCGCCGGGCTTGTTGTCCGGGCCGTGCAGCGGGTTATCCGCGTAGTACTTAGTGACGAGCCCGAGGCCTAGGCCAGTGCCGGGAACGATCGCCGGTGCGCTCGCTGCCGCGAGGGACGGTGGGACCCCAGCGGGCTGTGGCGTCAAGAACGGAAGTTGAAGCGACGGGCCGGGGCCGCTCGCGGGAGGTACTCCCCCACCTCCCAACATTGACTTCGCACCGAAAATCGTCGCGACGGCGCCTACGGCCATCCCCCCAAGCATGCGGGAGGCCTTCTCATCGGACAGAGGTCCACCTGTTTCGGGATCACGGTCATCGTAGAGCGCCCGCCCCGTTTCGGCGGTGTCTCGTACGCCGTAGAGCACGCCCGCTGCTGTGACTGCCGCAACGAAGGTGCCTTCCGAGACGCCGACGGCGGCGGCCATCACCGGTATGGATGCCCCTGCGGTCATGACTGCGAGCGCAGTGAATGCGATGATGCCGACCGCGATCCCTGCGCCGATAGCGACCTGGTCCCACTTTACTTTCCAGTTGCCACTTTGGTCGAAATGTCCGGCCGGCTCGGCACCAACATACCCATACAAATTCCCCCCATCCACCAACCCACTCGGATCACAGCTCACCCACCGCCCCAACCAAGGCGCCAAATACCTCGCCGCGTGGTACCCGAACCCCGTCTCTTCATCCCTCTCGAGGCCCGTGTACCGGTACCTCTTGAACGACACCTCCGCTCCGCTCCTCCCCGCCTGGAACGCGCTCGTCCCATACGGGTGAAACTCCTCGTACGCGATTAACCCGCCCGCCTCGTCGAGCTCGACGGTCGCGCTCCCGAGGTGGTTCGCGAGCTGGAATCGCGTCACAGGCCGGTCCGCCACCACGCGGCGATCGGTGACCGTCTTCGTCTCCACGAGGGCGATCCGCCTCGTGTCGTCCGTCACGTGCAGCGTCTCGCGCTCGTTCTCTACCGTCACGCCGTCGGGCGCGTACTCGCGGTAAATCTCGAAGCCGCCGAGGTAGACGCGCTCCTTCGTTCGCACCCCCGAAGTGGCCTCGATGACCTTCTTTACCCGTTGGCCACCTGCATCATACACGTAGTGCGCGGTGCCGCCTCCGCCGAGGCTCGCGGTGGTGAGCTGGTCCTCGAAGTCCCACCCCAGCTGCGCGAGGTGGGGCATCGAGAGGGTGTTCCCGTGCGCGTCGTAGGTATAACGCTCAGTGGTCGTGCCCGCGCTGCCCACTTCGGTCGAAGTGACCCGGTTGTTCGTCTTTCCGGCCTCCAGCAGGCTCGGCGCGGCATACGCGTAGCGGCGGGTGTAGCCGCTTGCGTCGGCGAGGTGGCGAAACGTCTCGAAGTTGCCCTCGGCGTCGTACTCGTAGCGCTGGGTGTACGCCTGAATGGCCTGGAGATCGTTGGCGTGCGCGCGGTGGCCAAGAAGGGGGTAGTCGCGGTAATTGCCATTCGGCGGGTCGAACGACAAACCTCCCTGCGCCGCGTGCTCCCGGCCCTTCGCCTCCACCAGCCGATTCGCCGAGTCGTACGTGTACTCCCCCACCGCCTCGACGAGCCCGCCCCCGCGCGCAACCGCCTGGTGCGCGACGTCCTCGATGCGCACCACGTTCCCGCCCGCGTCGTACGTGTAGCGGAGATCTTGCACCACCCCCGCGTCACGGAAAAGGTTCGAAGCAGTCGCGTCCGCCCCCGCCGGCCGTGTCGTGCGCAGCCGCGTGAGCCTGAAGGTCAGCGGATCGTAGGCATACGTCGTGGTCGCGCCGTTCCCATACGTAATCTCCGTTCGGCGCCCCTTCTCGTCGTAGGCGACGGCGCGCACGAACGACGTGCCCATCGCCGCGCCGCGCAGCTCCACGTCGAGCGACTCGAGGAGGTTTGCCTCGTTGAAACGTGGAAGATGCACGCTCCCGTCGGGGGTCGTCGCGCGCACGGTGCGACCCGCCGCGTCGAGCTCCTTCGTGCTCGTGTAGGTGCCCCCGGTCACGGCCTGCTCCGTGCGCCAGTCCACCGCCGGCGAATGCCCGGCCAGTAGATCGCGGCGCGACTCCACCGCGTTGCCCTTGAAGTCGTAGGCGACCACTGTGGCCACGCCCGCGCCATCGTAATGGGCATATGGCTTCGCGCGGTGGTTCTTGGCACTCCCGCGCGACTCGCCGTACACTGTGCGCTCCGCCAAACGCTCGCTGCCCCCCTCGCTCACCCAAAGGCCCGTCGGCCTCCGCAGGCGATCGTAGGTCATGCGGCGCGCATGTCCGCGGCTGTCCCATGCGCGAATCGGCTTTTGGCTCGCGTCGCTCAGCGTCCACCGGTCGCCCGCTTCCATGCTCGCCTGATGCAGCGGCTGCCCGAGCAGGTCGTAGTCCACCCGCAAGATCGTGCGCCCCTTCGCGTCGACGACCTCCCGCGCGAGGCCCTCCACGTCGAGCACCGTGCGCTGGGCGAAGATCTCCTCGGTGCCGTGTTTTGCGTGCCCCGGGCAGTCGGTGCGGGTCTTCGTCTGCGTGAGGAACGTGCGGCCGAGGGTGTCCAGGTGCGCCACCTGTGGCGTGTCCGCGTGCACGCGCGCCTTCCGCGCCGCGATCGCCTCGTGCGGCCCCAGCGCGCCGCCCTCGCGTTCGGCGAGCCACGTGCGATAGCCGGCGCCCACGCCCGGCTCTGCGAAATAGCGCGCGACGAAGCTCGCGATGTGCTTGTCCGTCCGCGGATCTCCCGTCTCCTCTCCACTCGGGGCTGCGGTGTCGCTCGCGCCGTAGGTGGCCACTCGCCACGGGCCGAACACCACCTTCTCGTAGGTGCCATTCGGGTGAAGCGTGGCCACCGCGCGGCCCACCGGATCATAGAAGAGCGTCGGCGTCACCCCCTGCGAACGCATCTCGTCTTCAGGCTCGAAGAGGTGCGTCGCGCTGAAGAAGGGCTCGTACCTCCGTATCGGGAGCCCCTGTGCATTGTACACGGTTCGACCGGTGCCAACCCAGCGCACGGGCGCGAGAGCCTTTTGCGGCCTGCCGAACGCGTCGAGCACGAGGTTGCCCGTCGCGACGTCGCCAGAGGGCAAACCACGAGCGGGCTCTCGAGCGGCGGCGAGCCCTGCCTCGGCCTCCACCTTGCTCTGTACTTCGCGGCCGAAGCCGTCCGAATACACGATTGCGACGCTGACACGGGTCGCCCTGCCGCCGGGCGCGTGAAGGTGCGTCTCCCGCGCGAGCGCAGCCGCAAACGAAGGCTCGCCCGTCCGCGCGAAGTGGCCCGGATCGTAGACGAAGCGCGCCGTCGCCTCGCCGAGGAGACCGGCTGCCGATCCCTTCGGATCCCGCGCGAAGCGTTGGACCTCGGCGAGCGTAAGACAGGCCTTTACTGCCGTAAGCGCGTCACCCAGGGCCTCGCCCACTTTGCCCATGATCGCCGTCGCCGCGACCCGGCCGAGCGCGTCGAAGAGCGCCGCCTGGCGATTGCCATTTTCGTCCGTGATCTCTGCCGGAGAAAGGACCCGGTAGTCGTTCGTGACCCGCACCTCGTTTTCGAGCAAGTCTCGTGTGCCGATCGCCAGCAGCGACGTCGCGTCGTAGTCGGCCGTCCACGTCGCGCCGAACGGGTCGAACCCCTTACGTGCTCGATAGAACCCGTCCATCGCCGCGGCTTGCTCGGTCGTGGCCGTCGAAGCGGGCGCGCTCGGATCGGCCGCCGCGGAGAAGAAGCTCCGACCCGACGTAATCCAGTATCCTCCGTCGTCGAAGAGATACCCGCCTTGGTCCTCCCCTTTTCCTTCGAGGAGGGCGCGCGCGTTGGGGACCAGGCTCTCCGCCCCGCGCTGAAAGACTTTTTGCACCAACGAAGGTGTCAGCGCGAGCTTCTGACTCTCCCCCGGAAGCGCGAGAGACTCGACCTCCCCAAGCGGAGAGAGCGCCGTGAGATCGTCGCGTCGGTACCTCGAGCGCGCATGCTCTACGAGGCGCCGCGTGGCTCGCCTCGCCGGCGCGACCGTCTCGTAGGGTATCTCCTCGAGCGTATCGAGCAGGGCGAAGCCGCGGCCCGCGAACGTCTCGAAGGCGAAGCGCGTGCGCCCAGGTGCGAGCTCGAGGCCGGTGAGCTCGTAGGTGCGCGTTTCGCACGGAAGCGGCGCGCGATGGTGGCCGTTCGCGAGGGCCGCCGGCGATACCCTGTTTGTGGTGAATCGGGCCTCGGTGTAGACGATCACGTGGCGCTCTTGAACGGCGCTATCGGCAAGGGAAATCTCGGCCCCGCGTGCGCTCGTGGCACGGCCATAGGCGACATCGAGCTTCCGCAACACATTGCCGAACGTGTCGGTCTCGAGCACCATCTCGTGGGTCGTGCGCGCGTCGCTCGGCGTGCGCTCGTAGTGCCTCGTCAGCGTCTCGCGCGTCTCGGCGAAGAACACGCCGTGACGGCCCGCGCCCTTCGGGACGAGCCGTTTCACCGTGAAGCTCGCCTCCGTCACCGCGTACGGAATGGCTTCTTTCTCCGAGCCGTCCAGCGCGTAAACCTCTTTGCGAAGCACGCGGCCACGAAGCGCTCGGCACGCCTCGCGCTCCTCGTCCACGTCGAGGCCCGCCGGTAGCTCCGTGTCTGCGAGGAGGGCCTCGCGCACCTCCGCCGGCGTCTTCCCCGCCTCGCGGAAGTACTCCCCTCGATCGCCGCCCGCGCCGAGGCCGGCGAAGTAGTCCGACACGTGGTCACGGTCGCGGTAGTGGCCCGTGTGAAACCACGTCTTCGTGAGCACCGGCGGCGTGCGCGCGAACGGCTCCACGTCCTTCGCGACGAGGACCTCCGCGCCGGCCAGGGCTTCGCTGTCGAACTGCTCCACGAGCCCGAACCCACGAAACTCTCGCTCGTGGCCGTCGAAGTGGCCATGATGGTACGCGTAGCGGGTGGCAAACAAACTGCCACTCACGAGGTCGTGCGTAACGCTGCGCACGAGCACGTGCACCGGAAACGGCAGCTTCGTGATCCACGGCTTGCCCGCCGCTTTGTCGGCCAAGTAGAACGCCGTCGATGACGTGTACTCTGCACGTGTCTCCACGCCGAGGCCGCTCTTCGTGCCCACGAGCAGGTGCGGCTTCTTGCCGCCCATGAGGTCCACGTAACGAAGCTGCCGTCCCGAGTCTCCCGGCAGCGGCGACGACCACACGAGACACGCCGTCCCGTTTCCCAGGAGGTCCACCGCCGAAACCGTGGTCGCGGCGCTCACGATCGGAAATCCCGGGAGCTCCTTCGCGGCGGTGAGTCGGTTACCCGATTGATTGAAGTAGAGGCGCGCGCCTGCCGCTCCCAAGTACACGATGTCGGTCAGCCCCGAGCCGTCGAGATCGGCGAGGCGAACGCGGCTCGAATCGAAGGCCTCGGCACGGTCGAAACGAGGCGCGTTTTCGAGCGTGATTTTCGCGCCGAAGCGGCCGTATCCGAGGTTCGGCCAGTAGGCCACTTCGCCGTTCCGAATGCGAACGAGGTCGGTCAACCCATCGCCGCTCATGTCAGCGAGGTGGAGCGACTCGCTCCCGTCCGCGAACACCACCCGCGGAGCCCCGGACCGTGTGGCCGGGGCGTCGGCTTCGGACGCGAACGTGTGCAACCGCCGTGGCGCGCCAAAGCCCTGCTCGCCCTTCGACGGATACCACGTGAGCACGTCGGACTCGGTGACGAGGATGTCGACGTGCCCGTCGCCGTCGAGGTCCACGAAGCGAAGGTTCGGATCGCGAAAGTCGACGTTCGGCAAGCTCACGAACGGGCGGAACGATTGCCAATCTCCGTCGGCGCTACGCTCGTAGAACCCCGGGATTTCTCCTGAGAACGAGACAACGTCGAGCTGGCCGTCCCCGGCGAGATCGAGGAGCTGGGTGCCCCCCGCCGCCATCGCGAAGAGCGAAGGCTTGGTGGGCAACGTCCGCGCGCGCCCGAAGCGCCCTTGCCCGAGACCGGGCTTGTAATGGAGCGCGCCCGCCTCTTCCGTAAGAATGCCCGAGATCCCCTCGCCGTCGAGGTCGACCCATTGGGCATTCGCAGACAGGGCACTCGGAGCATGGGTCAGGCTCTCGTGCGAGAGCGCGCGGACCTCGGTGGAGAGGGTGACCTTCTGGAACGTGAGCTCCAGCGGCGGCACCGACTCGCGCACGTAGGCGACGAGGAGCGCGCCTCCCCGCGACGTCGGCGGCGCTTCGTCACGCAAGAATCCCGATTGCACCACCCGACGGACGAACGAGGCGAACCGGGTGCTGCCTTGGTGCGCGAGCTCCTCGTCGAGGGAGGCGCTCGTGGGCAGATCCTTGTAGACGAGCTCCGTCTGCGCCACGAGCACGCCGTCGCGGGCGATCTCTGCCGGCAGCCCGTTCGTGAGCGACGGAAACCTGTGAAACATGCACACACGTGCGCAGCGGCGATGGGTACGAACCTCGAAGCCCGCGCGGTACGACGAGAACGGATCGGGCCGCGGCGCCCACTTCCGTGTCGCCCGGCTCGTCGCGAGAACGCGGTCGAGGCGCTCGTTCGCGGGGCCCGGCGCCGCGTCCACCATCTCTTCGACGCGACCCTCGTCGTAATCGAAGACCACGTCGAAATGCCAATCGAGACGGGAGAGGTCGCGCTCGCGAAGGCACGAGACGGTGTTGCCGTAGCGAACCCGCGCGAGGTACCGCTGCGCGCTACGAACCCTATTTTTCTCGCTCGGCCGCGAGAGATCGATGCCCGCGTCGTCCTCCGCGACGTACTCGTAGAGGATCGCGTTTCCGCGGTCGTCGCGGCTCTCGCGGAGGAGCCACGAGAAGGTGCGCGCGGGCCCGGTGATCCCTGGCTCGTCGATCCGGCTCGCTTCGTCGAGCCCGAAGAGGCTCGTCACGTTGTCGCGCGACGTGGTCCGCCAGTGGATCTCCCCCGTCCCGAGGTTCGTGAGCCGCTCGATCCGCGCGAAGGATCCCTCCGTCCGCGGCTGATAGCCCACGATCGCGAAGCCCGGCGCGCTCCGCGTGTCCTCCGCGATGTGCCCGTCGCCGTCCCGAGACGGCACCAGATCTTCGGCCCCCGCGAGCACGAACACGTCGGACTCGCTCGCGTCGTCGTAGCGCGGAAGT
>JAAFHV010000023.1:45557-58035 GCA_013297655.1 Myxococcales bacterium
TGTCGGTCTTGCGCGTGATCGCGGGCAAGTCGAGCGAGAAGCCGTATCCGAACGGCCCGTTCCCCGCCCCCGAGTCGTACTTCAGCGCGAGCTTCGGCCCGAAGCCGGAGCGTCCCGGGCTCGTCGGGAGCGGTATCGTGAGCCCCGCCGTCCCGGTGACCGGGTTCGCGGCGAGCTTCTCGCCCATCCCCCGAATAGCCCCGCCGCCCTTCGGCAGGGTGAGAGACGGAATGCCCACCGCGCCGTCGTTGGCACTCGCGCTCGCGCCGTTCGCGGCCCCCGCCCGCGCGCCCCCCGTCCCCCCCGCGTTCGCCTTCATCGGGCCTGGATGGTAAGCCCGGATCCCGCCATCGAAGCGCAGAAAAATCCAACAAATTGTCGCGCCATTTGTGGCGCGCCATTTGTGGCGTAGTGCCGTCACGGCCCCGGGTCGGGTCAGCCCCAACCCTACGAAATCACAAACAACGCACGCTTGCCCCAGGTTGGCACAAGATCCGCCGACCCGCCCTCTCGCGATTCCCCAAAAGCCGCGTGGCCCTTCACCTCAAGTCGCCCAACCACACTCCTGCGTCCCAAAAAAGGCGAAGCGCCCGAACCCCATGGGGCCGAGCGCTCCTGACGTATCCGGAAACTGGCGAGCGCCAGCTTCGGCGTTAGACCTTCTTTTCGTAGCGCTTGCGGAACCTGTCGACGCGGCCGGCCGTGTCGATGAGCTTCTGCGTACCCGTGTAGAACGGGTGGCAAGCGCCGCACACGTCGACCTGAAGATCGCCGCGGGTGGAACGGGTCACGAACGAGTTTCCGCAGGCGCAGGACGCCTTCGCCGCGGGGTACTCGGGGTGGATGCCTTCTTTCATGGGACTCCTCTTCGGTCCTCCGAGGGATAGGAGGACGGAGGCGATATAAGCCCTCCCCAAGAAACGCGCAAGGACACGATGGCCCGCCCCATGCCGAGCGAGCCCGCCCCGCGCCCGCGACCACGCCCGCCACGACCGAGACGGCGCCTCGCGCGGCCAGGAAGCGCTTGCCAGGCGCGGCGTCCGCGCGCACCCTTTCCGGCCTCTCATGCCGTCCCCTACCCAAGAAAAACACGCCAAGTTCGTCCTCTCCCCCTGGCTTCCGCAAGGCGGGCTCGTCGCGCCGGTCATCACCCGCGGCGAGGGCTCGTTCATCTACGACGAGGACGGCAAAAAGTACTTCGATCTGGGCTCCGGCCTCATCGCGGTGAACCTCGGCCACGGCCACCCCAAGGTCGTCAAGGCGATCCAAGACCAGGCCGCCGAGCTCGGCTACGCCGCCCCCTCCCTCTTCAACGCGAAGCGCGCCGCGCTCGCCGAAGAGCTCTCCGAGATTTCGCCGTGGGCCAAGTCCGGCGAGGGCTGCCGCACCTTCTTCACCACCGCCGGCGCCGAGGCCAACGACGACGCGCTCCGCATCGCGCAGCACCTCACCGGCCGACGCAAAGTCCTCTCCGCGTACCGCTCGTTCCACGGCTCCACCGGCAGCGCCATCACCCTCACCGGGGAAGACCGTCGCTGGGGCGGCGAGCCAGGATTCCCTGGGATTTCCCGCTTCTTCGCGCCCTACCCCTACCGCAGCCCGTTCTACGCCGAGACCCCGCAGCAGGAGACCGAGCGCGCGATCGAGCACCTCGAGCGGGTGCTCATGCACGAGGATCCGAAGCGGGTCGCCGCGATCTTCGTGGAGACCGTGGTCGGCTCGAACGGCGTCATCGTGTACCCCGACGGGTACCTGAAGGCTCTCCGCGCGCTCACCGAGAAGCACGGGATCTTGCTCGTCCTCGACGAGGTCATGACCGGCTTCGGCCGCACCGGCGCCGCGTTCGGAGCGATCCGGTTCGACGTCGTCCCCGACATGATGACGTTCGCGAAGGGCGTCACCTCCGCGTACGTGCCGCTCGGCGGTCTCATGGTGCGCGAGTCCCTCGCGAAGACGTTCGACACCCGCGCCCTGCCCTCCGGTCACACGTATTCGGGTCACCCCATGGCCGTCGCTGCCGGCCTCGCGGCGGTGCGCGCCTACAAAGAAGAGAACCTCTTCGCGCGCGGAAAAGAGCTCGAGTCCTTCCTCGCCGAGAGCCTCGCCCCCCTCGCCAAGAAATACGACATCGTGGGCGATGTCCGCGGAGTCGGTGCGTTTTTCGCGGTCGAATTCGTGAAGAGCAAGGCCGGCAAGGAGCCCCTCGTCCCCTGGCACGGCGACGGCCCCGGCGTCATGAAGACGCTCTACGCCGAGCTCCGAAAGCGTGAGGTCTACACGTTCGGCAAGTTCAACTGCTGCATGGTGGCGCCCCCGCTCAACGCGAAGAAAGAAGACATCACGAAGGCGATCGGCGCCCTCGACGAGTCGATCGCGGCGCTGGCAGCCACGCTCTGACGCACGCCCAGCGTTTCCTCGAGCCGCGAACGTCGACACGTTTCGCGGCTCGCTATCGCCCCTCCCTCGCGAGGCCCGAATGGAACTCGACCACCTCTTCGTCCTCGTCGATCCGAGAGGTCCGGAGCTCGACGATCTTCGCGCGCTCGGCCTCGTCGAGACGTACCGCCGCAAGCACCCCGGGCAAGGCACGGAGAACGTGTGCTTTGCCTTCGATAACCTCTACCTCGAGCTCCTTTGGGTGAGCGACCCGCAGGAGGCGCGCAGCCCTTCGATCGCCCGAACCCGTCTCTATGAGCGCTCACGGTGGCGAACGGAGGGCACCTGCCGGTTCGGGATCGCGTGGCGCGAAACGGACGGAGAGCCCACGTTGGCGGCGCCGGTGTGGAGCTACGAGCCTCCGTATCTCCCACCTGGCATGAGCATCGCGGTCGCGGTCGACAGCGACGATCCTCGGATGCCGCTCATGTTCCGCTCGCCGGGCACCTCCGCCCCAACGGACTGGCCCGCGGAACGACGAGGAGAGCTTCAGCGCGGCGCCGGCCTCGGTCGTGTCGTCGCCGTATCGCTCACGCTCCCCGCGGACATCGCTCCGGGCGCGGCCCTCCGCTCCCTCGTCGCGAGCACCGACCTCGACCTCCGCGTCGGTCCGTCGTCCCTCGTGCTCGAGGTCGAACGACGCGACGCGAGCGCACCTCTCATCCTCGAGTGGCAAGGCTAAGCACGTCCGCGACGGCGCGGCTCGAACGCAGAAAGGCGGCCCGGATCGTGGAATCGCGGACCGCCTCGGGGAACGTTTGGATCGTTCGTGACTTTGGCTCAGAACGGGATGTCGTCGTCCCCGCCGCCGTAGTCGCCGTAATCGTCCTGCGGAGCCGCAGGCGCGGGAGCCTCGCGCGCGGGAGGACGCGCGCCGCCACCACCACCGCCGCCACCGCCGCGCTCGAAGCCGCCGCCGCCACCACCACCACCGCCGCGGGGCTCGTAGCCACCACCGCCGCCGCCACCGCCGCCACCGCCGCGGGGCTCGTAGCCACCCCCACCACCGCCGCCGCCACCGCCTTCACCGCCGCGTCGGCCGGTGAGGAGGATGTTGTTCGCGACGATCTCGGTGCGGTAGCGCTTTTCGCCGTCTTTTTCGTAGCTCGAGGTGCGGAGTCCCCCCTCGACGAAGATGTTCGAGCCCTTCGCGAGGATCTTCGCGAGCGCCTCGCCGCGCTTGCCCCACACCGTGATCGAGTGCCACTCGGTGCGCTCTTGGCGGGTGTTGCTCTTGTCGAGGTAGGTCTCCGTCGTCGCGAGACGGAGCTTCAGCACGGCCTGGCCCCCCGCGGTCATCCGAAGCTCGGGGTCCGCCCCCAGGTTGCCGAGCAGCATTACCTTGTTCAAGCCTTCCGCCATCGCCCGCTCCTTCTTACTCGCGCGCAGGACGACATCGCCCACGGACGCACCCGTCTTTTCGCGGAGCCTGGCCTCGACGTCAAGGCAGGGTTGCGCACCCGAGCACGTGCCCGACACGGACTCCCGAGAGCCACACCACGGTCGCGCCGAAGCCAGGCTCCCCCGTGCCGCCGAGAGGGTCGAGCACCACCACGTTGCCACGCACGACCCCCGAAGGATGCGCCGGCGGATCGTCCCCCACCAGCACGAAGCGCGGCTCGATCACGCGACGATCTCCATCCCACGTGACGAGCACGTCCGCGAGCGCCGACGCGAGCCGAACCGTGTCGATCGAGGGAGCCCCGAGGCTCGGATCGATCACGTGCCCTCCGAGCCGCGAGACGAGCGGCACGAGGCCGCGCACGACCTCGCCTCGGGTCGTCCCCGAGGGCGCCACGAACGCCGAAAACATGTGTAAATACGGGACAATACGCCGCGCCTCGGCGCGAATATCGCGTGACGGTGGGATGTGCGCCACCCGCGCGAGCCCCGCATGATCGGGCCCGTAGCGACCCTCCCGCGACGCGCTCGCGAAGAGCTCCGCGAGCCTCTCCCCCACGCTCACGTTCGCGCTGTTCGCGGGTAGCGCCTCCGCGCCTGGTTCTCCCTGCGCACGCGCGCGCCGTACCCCCGAAGCCGGGAATCGATCGTCGCGGTCGGAACACGGGCGCGTCGCGGTCGCGAGCTTCGTCGGATGCATCACGGAGACCTCCATGAGCCGAGACGTTGCCCGCGCGAAGTGACCGTCGCGCGACGCGCGTGGGGACTCTTCCTTACTTTCCTGGCGTGTCGATCGCGTGCTTCGACTTGATGTTCTGGTGAATCGTCTGGACGCCCTTCTCGGTCTTCACCTCGATGTTCGCCATCATGTTGCTCTCGCCGGACACCTTCACCGCCGGCCGATCGAGCTTCACGTTGAACGTGTACGAGCCCTTGCCGTTCACCTCGAGCATCGCGCCCGGCATCCGCGGATCACGAAGCGGCGTCTTCGGGGCCGAGCGCACGATCTCCGCGCCGACCACGCCCGCGTCGCCGGTCCACTCTTTGAGCGTAAAGTGGGTGAGGGTGGTCACCTTCGCGCCCTGCGTGACGGAGACGTTCTGCACGTCCCACTTCGCGCCGACGCCGATCGGCTCCTCCGGAAAAGGCACCGAGAGCAGCTCCGCGGTCTGCTGGAGGAGATCGAGCACCTCCGCCGTGCCTTGCTTCTGCATGCGCTCGTCGCCCGAGAACGTGAGCTCCCCGACGGTACCCTTGTTGGAAATCTCGAGCTTCGAGGTGAGCCCCGCGAGCGGGCCGAGCTGCTTCGTGACCTCCGCCGCGGCCTGCGCGCCGAGGCCCTGCCCCTCCGCGAGCCCCACCTTCTCGAGCTTCAAGTCGAAGGGATACGAGCCCTTCTGCGCGGCCTTCGCGGTGAGCTTCATCGTGAGCTCGAGCGCCGGCTGAGCCTGCTGCTGCGGCGGGGCGCCGGGCGTCTCGACCGAGATGCTCACCTTCACCTGGCCGACCCGCGTCTCGGCTTTTCCGGCGGTAAACGCGTACCTTCGCGCGACCTTCGGATCCTGGCCTGCCTCGACGAGCTTGGCTGCCGCGCCGTCCTCCGGGGCCGCTGCGCCGCCGCCCGCTGGTCCGCCACCACCGCCGCCGTCGGCCGTGAGGCCCGCCATGTTCACCCCGCCGTCGCCGGTGACGCCCTTCACCTTCGTGTCGTCGTTGATGAACTCGTTCATCACGAAATCGCTCGGCACGGGGGTGGGCTTCTTCGGCTCCGCTTTGACGGGGGGAGGATCGTCTTTGCAGGCGGCGAGGGCGAGCGAGAGGCAAAGAAGGGGGACGAGCTTCCGCATGGGCGGGCACCTTAGTTCGCGGCGGCCGGGTCGGGAAGTGCAGCATGTCGGCGACGCGGAAAGGGATTCGGCTTCCGACACCTCCACGCGTCTGCTAGGACCTCGCGCACCGAGGATGAGCACCCCCCCGCGGATTTCCATCGTTATTCCCGTCTACAACGAGGAGCGCATCCTCCGTACGGCCATCGTCGACCTGAGGGAGCGTCTCGCGCCTCTCGGGTGGACCTACGAGATCATCCTCGCGGAAAATGGCTCGAAAGACCGCACCGTCACGCTCGGCGAGGAGCTCGCGGCGGAGATGCCGGGCGAGGTGAAGATCATCTCGATGGGCGAGCCGAACTACGGCCGCGCCCTGAAAGAGGGCATCTTGCTCGCGCGCGGCGAGATCGTGATCTGCGAAGAGATCGACCTCTGCGACACCGACTTCCATCGCCGCGCCGTCGAAATCCTCGAGACGGGCGAGGCCGACCTCGTGATCGGCTCGAAGCTCGCGTCCGGGTCGGAGGACGAGCGGCCCGTGTTCCGCCACGTCGCCAGCATCGCGTACTCCAGCATGTTGCGGATATTGCTCGGCTTTCGCGGCACCGACACCCACGGGCTGAAGGCCTTCCGAAGGTCGGCGCTCCTCGACGTCGTGACCGCCTGCTTGGTCGACAAAGACGTGTTCGCGAGCGAGCTCGTCATCCGCGCCGATCGCGGCGGGGTACGCACGCGCGAGATCCCGGTGAAGATCAAAGAGAAGCGCCCGCCGTCGATCAACCTGTGGAAGCGGGTCCCGAACGTCCTGAAGAGCGTCGCGAAGCTCACCTACGCGATCCGCGTCCGCGGCTGATCCCGCTCGTTCTCGCCCGTCGTGGAGCTCACGCGGCTTCGCCCCCGCTGCCCGGCGTCGCCGCTCCGCGCGCTCGCGCCGCCCACGAAGCATGACGATTTTAGGCCGATCGTGAATCTCGGCGGCGCCTCGTGCTCCGAACACCGTGCCGCGCAAACGGTGCCGGCGTCGCCGCGCGGATCGCGCACACGAGATATCGCTTAACATCGAGCTTGAACTTGGGTAGGTCCTTCGCGACCCTCTCCTCGTCCCGGTGCCTTTGGTGGAAGATCAAGCCGCGAGCAAAGCAGTCACCGGCGCGGCCGTCTCGCTGCTCATCTGGAGCGCGGCGACGTTCGCGGCCCTCGGGGTGTGGTTCGCCAAGGATCCCGCCGGCATCACATGGAAGAGCCTGACGGCGGCGATCGCGGCCCTCTTCGGCGTCATTGCGA
Organism: Myxococcales bacterium; assembly: GCA_013297655.1. GTDB lineage: Bacteria > Myxococcota_A > Polyangia > Polyangiales > Polyangiaceae > JAAFHV01. Next base: position 52,505 of record JAAFHV010000023.1, read on the forward strand.
GCCTCACGCTGTGGAAGAGCCCAACCCGCGGGAACGCGGTGCTCGGCATCATCGTGATGCTCGCGTCGCTCGCGCGCATCGGCGGACCGAGCGGCTGGACGTGGGTCAGCTTCGCGCTCGTGGCGGTCACCTTCGTGCTGCTCATGCCTCTCGTGCACGCCGCGATGACGCTTCGAAGCTAGCGGCGACTTAAGGTAAGAACGCGGCTTTTCGCGACCCTTGTACCGTACCCTGGCGAAGATACGTCTCGCGAAGCGGCACCCTTTCCCGCCGACCGCAGACACACCGTCGAGGGGTTTTTCATGCGCTATTTGACGACTGCCGCGGTTTGCTTGGGCCTCGTGGCCGCTTTCCTCCCCGGCTGCAAGAACGCGAAGAAGGAGTCGTGCGGCCACCTCCTCATCGAGGTGACGGAGGCGCACACGAACGTCGCGAAGGTTCGCTCCGACAAGGACGCGAAGCTCTCCGACATCGGCTCCAAGCTCAAGAAGGAGGCGAAGGCCCTCCGCGAAGAGAAGATCTCGGACAAGAAGCTCAACGAGCTCAAAGACGACTACGCCGACAACCTCAAGGCGATCGGCGAGACCTACGAGAAGGTCTCCAACAAGACGATCGACTTCGAGGGCTTCCTCCGCGAGACGTCCAAGTCCTCGAAGGAAGAGGGCGAGATTCAGTCCGAGATCGTGAAGTACTGCAAGGGCACCGAGTAAACCCTCCGCCCCGTCTCCCCGCGCCGCGTCGAGCCAAGCAACCGAGCTCGAACGCGGCGTCGGTTTTTTGTGACGCCAAAGCCCCCCGAGCCTCGCGGGCGCGGAGCGACGAGCGGCTCTCAGCGGCCGTCCATCTTCGAGCGGAGGAGCTGGTACCCCGTGCGCAGAACGAGATCCTTCGAGGTCGTCGGATCCTCCGGAATGTCCGCCACGGTGAGGGACTCGGCGCTCGGCCCGCCGTCGACGGTGGTGGCGCCCGCGTCGGCGCGTGCGGCCGGAGGGGAGCCCCCTTGCGGGCCCTCGGGCGGGAGGTGGTTCTCGAGGTCGCGCTCACGAATGCTCGGGGCGCCGCCATCTTGGGCCATACGCGTCGACGTCTCGAGGAGCACGTCGGGGTGGATCCCGTCGGCCTGAATCGCGTGCCCGCTCGGGGTGAAATAGCGGGCCGTCGTGAGCTTGAGCCCTGCGCCACCAGGGAGCGACAAGATGGTCTGCACGCTCCCTTTTCCGAACGTCGCCGCGCCTACCACGAGCGCGCGTTTGTGGTCTTGAAGGGCGCCGGTGAGGAGCTCCGACGCGCTCGCGCTCCACTCGTTCACGAGCACGACCACGGGCACCGTCGCGAAGGCCCCGCCGCCTTTGGCGCGCGCCTCCTCGATGGTCTGTCCGCGGCGCCGCATCGAGTAAATGACCCCGCTCTCGAGCACCTCGTCGGCGATCTCGGTCGCCTCGTCGACGAGCCCGCCCGGGTTGTTGCGGAGGTCGAGCAAGAGGCCCGCGATGGTGCCCGTCTTCCGAAGCTTCGCCGCCGCCTCGAGGATCTCGCCGTGGCTGCCTTCCTGGAACTGCTTGAGCCGAATGTAGGCGACGTTGCCCTGGAGCCCCTTCGAGGCCACCGAGTGCACGTGGATGTCCTCGCGCGTGATCTCGAGCGAAATCAAGCCGCGGGTGCCGTCGCGGCGGAGGACCACCTTCACCTTCGTGCCGGCGGGCCCGCGGAGCTTCTTGATGACCTTCTCGACCCCGGACTCGCGCACCCCTTCGCCGTCGACCGCCACCACCACGTCGCCCGCTTTCACGCCCGCACGAGCGGCAGGCGCGCCCTCGATTGGCGCGAGCACCTTGATCTCGTCCCCGCGCGCGTCGACCTCGATCCCGATGCCCCCGAAGCGGCCCTCGGTGTCGTTCTGAAAGTCCTTGTATTCTACAGGTGGCAGGTAGTGCGAGTGCGGATCGAGGGAGGCGACCATGCCCGTGATGGCGCCGCGCACGGCTTTGTCGCGGTCGACCGGATCGACGTAGTTTTGCTCCGCGATGACGAGCACCCGCGCGAGCTCACCGGTGGCCGCGTACGGGCTCGCCTCCGTCGGCGTCGCTTGCGCGCGCGACCCCTCGACGACCATGCCGGCGGCGAACGCGAGCGTCACCGCGAGCAGCGTTTTTCCGTACGGAACGAGGGCACGAGGGCGTGGACGCGGATCGAGCAAAGCCATGGTGCCCCAGGGTAGCGAAACCGCGCCGCTCCGCCGAAGGATCCTCGAGAACCCGGGCCGCGACCACCGCGCTACCCCACCAAACGCGCGATCGTGGTGGGCCGCGAACGATTGTCGTAGCAGGGCGGACAAATGCGCTGATAGGCTTCAACTGTCGCAGAGATACGCGCATGCAAGCCTTCGCTTCGCATCGTGAATCATCAACGTACTGCACGCGCGCATACAGGAGGCTCCCTTGGCGTCTGGAGACAAGGATTCGATCCCGAACCTTCGCACCGAGAACTCGAAGACGGACAAGCGGAAGCAGAGCCTCTACTTTCCGGAGTCGATGCTCACCGAGATCAAAGACGAGGCCGCTCGCCTCGATCGGTCGCTTTCTTGGGTCGTTCAGCGAGCTTGGAAAATCGCTCGCCTCGAGATCAAGAAGCTCCCGAGCGTGAACGAGCTGGTCGACGGCGACGACGACGACGACGCCGGCTGAAAATGCACGAAAACGATCGCGAAGCCGAAGGGCCTCGTTCGGTTCTCCCGCATGGAGAACGACGGGCCTTCGCGAACGGACCCGACGGAACGAGGCTCTTCTACCGTCACACGGACGCCACCCCAGGCCCGCTTCACGCGGTCCTCTCGGATGGCATCCTGTGTGACGGTTTCATTTGGAAGTACCTCTGGGGCCAGCTCGCGGGGCTCATGCCGGTCACGCACTGGCATTACCCGGGTCACGGTCGAAGCGCGCGCCCCGCCGACGACGATCGCGTCGACATCCCTTCCCTCGCCCAAGATCTCCACGCCGTCGCGCGGGCCACGGGCGACGCTCCACGCGTGCTCTTCGGGCACTCCATGGGCGTCCAGGTCTCGCTCGAGGGCTACAACCTCGAGCGCGAGAAGGTGCGCGGGCTCGTTTTGTTCTGCGGCAGCTTCGGCAAGGTCACGCAGTCGTTCCGTGGTGTGCCCATTTTGGACGTGCTCCTCCCGAAGCTCACCGAGATCGCGAACAAAAGCCCCGACTTGGTCCGCGCGCTGTGGTCTCGCATCCCGCCCGATATGGCGATGAAGATGGCGCGGAAGGCGGGCGACGTGGACGCGGAGAAGATCCGCGACGAAGACATGCTGCCCTACCTGCAGCACATGACCCACGTCGATTTTCCCTTGTTTTTACGCATGTTGCGCGGCGCAGGCGATCACACGGCGGAGGACTACCTCGCCGAGATCGACGTCCCCGTGCTCGTCGTCGCGGGCGAGCGCGACACGTTCACCCCCGCGTCGCTCTCGGAGCACATGGCGGCGAAGATGCCCAAAGCGAAGCTCGTCGTCGTACCGCAAGGCTCTCACGCGGCGCCGATCGAGCAGCCGGAGCTCGTGTTCGAGCACGTCCGCGCGTTCCTCGGCGACCTCGGCGTCACGTGACCGTGGCACGCGCGCGCGTCCGGCGCGCCCTCCCCCCTCCGACCTGATGCACGACGCGATGCGGTCGCGCGCGGCTCTCGCCCGTCTCGTCGCGCTGGCGATCACACTCGTCGCGCTCGCGGGTTGTCCACGTTCCTCTGGCGATCCCGCGCCGACGAAAGAAGCGAGCGGCGCGACGATCGACGCTTCCATCGTCCCGAGCGATGCGTCGCTCGATGCGAGCGTGCGTGGAGCTCTCGACGCATCGGTCAGGTCCCACGACGACGGCGTGGCGCCCGCGTTCGCCGACGCGAAGCTGCTCGCGGCGCACCCGATCGGCCACACGTCGGTCGTGCTCAAGGTGAAGCTCGAGGGTGGGCTCGTCGCCGCGTGGAAGCCGGACTCGCGTCGTGGAAAAGATCGCTACCGCGGAGAAGTGGCGGCGCGGAGGCTCGCCCGTACCCTCGGCCTCGAGAACGTCCCGCCGGTCACGCTTCGTGCTTTTTCTCGCGCGGATCTGCTGCGCGTGGCCGACGCGGAAGGCGTCGCGATCCTCGAAAAAGAAGCCCTCGCCGACGCAAAAGGCAACGTCCCCGGCGCGCTCGTCCCCTGGATCGCCGGGCTCACGTTTCCCGCCCTCGACGCCGAGCCGAAGCGCGGACGCTGGCAAAAGGTGCTCGCCGGGACCGCTGCGGTGGGGGCGGGGGCGGGGGCGGGGGACGAAGGATCCGTGTACTTCGCAGACCTCTCGACGCTCGTCGTCTTCGATGCGATCAGCGGAAACTGGGATCGCTGGAGCGGCGGGAACGTGGGGTTCGTTCCGCTCGACAAGGGCGCGCGCCGCGACGCGCACCTCCTCTTCGTCGACAACGACGCCGCGTTCCTCGCCCAGCCCCCGCCCGATGGTCTCGCTCGGAATCGCAAGCTCCTCGCCGCAACGAAGCGCTTCTCGCACTCGTTCGTCGAGCGGCTGCGCGCGCTCGATCTCGCGTCACTCGAAGGTGTCTTCGGCGAAGATCTCGCAGGAGGGCCGCTCTTGTCGCCTCTCGCGGTCGCAGGGGTGCGCGCGCGGATCGCGGAGGTGAAGAAGGCCCTCGACGTGGCGGGCGAAAGCGCGACGAACGCGCTCCCCTGACGATCGAAGCGCTCCGAGGCACGCCCGCCGAGCGCACGAGCGAGCGAACGAGCCGCCGACCGCGTGCGATCGGCGCGCATGCGAGCGGCGAGGCGTTCTATCCTCGCCATCATGCGCGCTGTCGTTTGCCCCGAGACCAAAGGCCCCGCCTCGCTCCGTGTCGACGAGCTCCCCGAGCCTACGTGCGGCCGCGGCGAGGTCCTGATCGACGTGAAAGCGGCGGGCCTCAACTTCCCCGACGTGCTGCTCTCGTACGGGAAATACCAGTTCAAACCCGCGCCCCCTTTCGTACCGGGAGGGGAAGCTTCGGGGCTCGTGAGCAAGGTCGGCGAGGGAGTCACGTCGGTGGCGGTAGGCGACCGTGTCGCCGCGACGATGCTCCACGGAGCGTTCGCGGAGCGCATCGTGGTGCCGGAGGTCGCGTGCGTGAAAATCCCGGAGGGCATCTCGTTCGAGACCGCCGCGGCGACGCTCCTCACGTACCTCACCACGATCCACGCGCTCGTCGATCGCGGAAACCTTCGCGCCGGCGAAACGCTGCTCGTTCTCGGCGCCTCCGGCGGCGTGGGCGTCGCCGCGATTCAGCTCGGCAAGCTGCTGGGCGCGAAGGTGATCGCCGCCGCCTCGACCGACGAGAAGGTTGCATTCTGCATTCAGCAGGGGGCCGACGCGGGGATCGTCTACACGAAGGAAGATCTGAAAGAGCGCGCGAAGGCCCTCTCCGGCAACGGCGTGAACGTGATCTACGACGCGGTCGGCGGCCCGTTTTCGGAGCCCGCGCTGCGTGCGATCGCGTGGGAAGGGCGC
>JAAFHV010000230.1:0-12056 GCA_013297655.1 Myxococcales bacterium
GCGAAGGATCCGAGGTTCGAGGCGAAGCTCGTCCACACCGGGCAGCACTACGACGAGAAGCTCTCGAAGGTGTTCTTCGAGGACCTCAAGATCCCGCGCCCGGACATCCAGCTCGAGGTCGGGTCCGGCTCCCACGCCCAGCAGACGGCGGAGATCATGCGCCGCTTCGAGCCGGTGCTCGAGGCCGAGCAACCCGAGGGCGTGCTCGTCGTCGGCGACGTGAACTCCACGGTGGCCTGCGCGGTCGTCACCTCCAAGTTCTTCTTGAACAAGGGCTACACGTACCTCGGGAAAGAGCGCACGCGGCCGCTCATGATCCACGTCGAGGCCGGCCTTCGCAGCTTCGACGACGATATGCCAGAAGAGATCAACCGCAAGCTCACCGACGCGGTCAGCGATCTCCTCTACGTGTCGGATCCGGCGGGCATGAAGAACCTCGCCAAAGAGGGCGCGGGTGAAGATCGTGCCGTGTTCGTCGGCAACGTGATGATTGACACTCTCATCGCCGCGCGCGAACAAGCCGACAAGTCCGACGTGCTCACCAAGCTCGGGCTCGAGTCAGGGAAATATGGCCTCGTGACGCTCCACCGGCCGAGCAACGTGGACGATCCGGAGGCGCTCAAGGGCTTGCTCTCCACCCTCGGGGAGATTGGCAAAGATCTGAAGCTCGTGTTCCCGGTGCACCCCCGCACCCGCAAGCGCCTCTCGGACTCGGGGATCACCCTCGACGACGGGCGCATCACGCTGATCGATCCCCAGGGCTATCTCGATTTCATGAAGCTCACCGCGAGCGCCAAGTGCGTGCTGACCGACTCGGGCGGCGTGCAAGAAGAGACCACCGTGCTCGGCGTCCCGTGCATCACGCTGCGCGACAACACCGAGCGCCCCGTCACGGTGGAAGAGGGCACGAACCAGCTCGTCGGCACCTCGCGCGCGGCCATCCTCGCCGCGTACGGCAAAATCGACGAGGTCCGCAAAGCCGGCCGCGTGCCGCGCTTCTGGGACGGCAAGAGCGCCGAGCGCATCGTCGACGATCTCGGCAAACGCCTCGCCTGACGGGCCCTTCCGCACGCGAGCACGGTGAACCGCTTAGGCGCAAGCGTGCACGCCCGCTACGCTTCCGTAGAGCCCCTGTTTCGACTCCCGAGGGACGAGATCATGCGAACGCGCGTGTACATCACAGTCGACGTCGAGTGCGCCGAGGAGCGTGGGCAAAACCAGCCCGCTCAAGGCTACGACTTGCGCGTCTTCGGCCGCTTCAAGAACCAAGATCGGGAGCTCGGGATCGGCCTCTTGATGCGCGAGCTCGAGGCGTTCGGCATCCGCGGCACCTTCTTCACCGAGGCGCTCGGATCGCACACCTTCGGGCGCGCGGGCCTCACCGAGGCGTGCCGCGAGATGGTGCGCCGCGGCCACGACGTGCAGCTCCACACCCACCCGATCCAACGCGTCGCGAACTACCGCAGCCGCGGTGAGCCCGCCGCCAACGACGACATCGGCTCCTACGACGTCGCGACCCAGACCGCGATCTTGCGCGAGGGCACCCAGATCCTCGAGGCGTGCGGCGTGCCGAAGGTGCTCGGCTTCCGCGCCGGAAACTTCGGCGCCAACAACGGCACCTGGGAGGCGATGGCCAACGCCGGCCTCGTCGTGTCGTCGAACTACAACCCCTGTTACTTCCAAAAGAACTGCAAAATGCGGCTCGACGACGCGGGCTCGGGCCTCTTCGCGGGGCCGCACGGCGTGTGGGAGCTCCCGATCAGCACGTTCACCGAGCGAGGGGGCGGGGAGAGGCACGTGCAGATTACAGCCGTCTCCCTCGCCGAGACGATCGACTACCTCGTGAAGGCGCGCGCGCTCGGCCTCCACGAGGTCACGATCGTGACCCACTCGTTCGAGCTCTGCCATATCGACTCGATCACGAACGCGCTCGGGCGCCCGAACACGGTGAACTTGCTCCGCTTCCGCGGCCTCTGCCGCTTCCTGAAGGAGAACGCGGCCGACTTCGAGGTCGACACGGTGGGCGCCCTCGCGGAGCGGATCGTGTCCGGAAAAGAAGCGCCGAAGGGGCCCTTCGTGAAAGCGCGCCCGGAGGGCTCGTTCAAAGAGAAGCTCCTTCGGCTCCCCGAGCAGGCCTTGAAGCGCCTCGAGTCGCGCGCGCGCTGGGCCCCGGTCGTCGTTTGATTCGCGGCCACGAAGACGCGAGCGCGGACACGACGCGAGCGCGCACGAAGGAGGATCGATGATCGCCGAAGCCAGCCCCGACGCCCGCCTCTCCCGCACCGTGGGCAAGGTGCCGAGCCCGATCGTGACGCGTGGAAGAGCGGAGCCCGGCTCGTACGAGGGCAGCCTCGGCGCCCTCGATTTTTCGAGCGCCGCTTCGTGGCTCACCCGCGTGAAGCGCCTGAAGCGCTGGATGTACGTCGGCATCGCGACCGACACGCACTACGTCGGCCTCGCGGTGGTGCGCCTCGGCTACGCCGCCAACGCGTTCGCCTTCGCGTTCGACAAAGCGAAGAAGACGATGGTGATGGACGAGAAGCTCATCTTGCCGCTCCCCGCGGTGGAGGTCGCGGACACCACCGGGCCCGGCGCGCGCGCCGCGTTCGCCTTCCGCGGAAAGAGCATCACCCTCGCCCGTGTCGCGGGGCGCGACGCGTTCGAGCTCACCACGCGCCTGCCGGGGCTCCACCTCGACGCCGAGCTCTCCGCCGAGGGCGCCCCGAGCGCGATCTCGGCGGTCGCGAGCACCGAGGGTGGCCTCTTCACGACGACCGAGAAGCGGCTCCTCCTCACCACACGTGGCGACGCGCGCATCGCGGGCGAGCGTGTGTCGCTCGACGGCGGCCTCGCGGGCTACGATTTTACGGCCGGCTTCATGCCGCGCCATACCCATTGGAAGTGGGCGTTCTTGCTCGGAAAAGTCGATGGCGTGCCCTTCGGGATGAACCTCGTCGAGGGCTTCGTGAAGGAGGCCGAGTGCGCGGCCTGGTTCGACGGCAGGCTGTGGCCGCTCTCCGAGGGCGACATTCGGTTTACCCAAAAGGACGGCCCCTGGGACGTGCGCACCCAGGCCGGCGAGATCGATCTGCGCTTCGATCCGGGCGGCGCGCACGAGGACAACACGAACCTCGGCATCGTCCGCGCCCGCTTCCTCCAGCCGGTGGGCCTCTACCGCGGCTCGGTGCGCCTCGGTCGCCGCACCTTGGAGCTCCGCGACATGCTCGGAGTCACCGAAGATCAGAGCGTGGTGTGGTGAGCCCGGGCGGTCGATCGCGCTAGACGCGAGGCGGCTCGAACGCGAGGCTGCGCGAGTCGACGAGGCGCGCGCGCGTCGGGGAGGTCACGACGACCGGCCCGAGTGATCGACCGGGCGGCTAACGACCGCGAAGGAGCGAGAGCCGGAACGGGCGGAGCTCGCCCTTCGCGAGGCCGCTCGTGATGCACGGATCCTCGTCCATCACCTTTCGCGCGGTGGCTTCGTCCGGCGCCTCGAAGATCGTGATCCCGGTGTTGATCGGGCCGAGCGTGGGGCCGGCGACGACGAGGGTGCCCTCCGCGTGCATCTTCTTCAGCCGCTCGAAATGCGCCCCCCACACGGTGCGCTCTTCGTCCGTCATCGTGTCCGCGAAGTGCTCGCGAGGCGTGTGCAAGAAGTAGATCCACTCGGCCATTGCGCGAGGATACCGCGGCGCCTCGATCGGCGGACGAGCGGCGCGGGAGGTGGGCGTGGGGGGCGTAAAGAATTGTCGTCGCGCGATGAAACTTTGTGCGACGCGGAGCGTTCGGAGACAGACCTCTTCGACGGAGTACGACCATGGAAAAGACCCAGAAGCTCGTCGCGCTCCTCGTGATCTCGCTCGTCATGATCGCCCCCGCGCTCGGCTTCGGCGTCCACTGACGCGGCACTGACGCACCCGCTAACGCAGCCACGCGCGCCTGACGCACTGCTCCTTCGACGCGGCGATCTCGTGGATCAGGGTGGAAAAAGCACCCAATCCGGTTGCCAAGGGTTTCGAGATCGTGAATCACTTTTCGGGATGATGTCCCGCTCTGCGTTCTTGGCTGCTGCCGCGACTCTTTCGCTCGTCCTGGGCCTCGGCCCCGCATGCAGCTCCACCCCTGCCACTACCGCGCAGCCAGACGCGGGGCCGGTGGGCTCGAAGGGGCCGCAGTTCGGTCCGGACGGAAAGCTGCTCCCGCCGCCCGCGGGCTCACCCGTGATTCAGTTCGGGCCCGTCACCGTCGCCCCGCAGGCAGAGCGCACCCAGTGCATCACCAAGCGCCTCGGGAACGACAAGCAGCTCCGCGTGAACCGGATCCAGAACCGCCTCGGCGACGCCTCGCACCACCTCATCGTGTACCGCGTCTCGAACGATCAGGCCGAGCAGCTCGAGCCGAAGGACTGCGATCCGTTCGCCGACACGCTGAAGCCCGAGCGGGGCTCGCCGCTCATGATCACCCAGAAGTACGAAGAGGAGCTCCAGCTCCCGCCCGGCGTCGCGTTCACCCTCGCGCCGAACCAAATGATCCGCCTCGAGATGCACTTCGTGAACGCCTCGGCGGAAGCGAAGGAGCTCAAGGCGACGAGCACCTTCATCGAGATCCCGGAGAAGGACTTCAAAGACGAAGCCGACTTCATGTTCATCGGCAACCCGGACATCAAGATCCCGCCGAAGTCGAAGTTCACCCTCGGCCCCACCTTCTTGCCCCTCCCGGAGACACACGAGGGCGTGCACTTTTTCGCCGTCACCGGCCATCAGCACAAGATGGGCAAAAACGTGAAGGTCGAGATCGCGACCGCGAAGGAAGACGCCGCTCCGAAGGCCGTCTACGACGTGAAGAACTGGCAGTGGGCCGAGCCCGAGACCGTGTTCCACGATCCGCCGTTCGACATCCCCAAGGGCGGCGGCTTCCGCTTCACCTGCGACTTCGAGAACGTGACCGACAAGGAGCTCAAGTTCGGCGAGAAGGCGAACGACGAGATGTGCTTCTTCTGGGCTTATTATTACCCGTCGAACGGGCCCCAGGTCTGCGTCCACACCGACAAGGCCCCGAGCGGGTCGGTCGATCTGTGCTGCCCTGGTGACCTGCGGTGCGGGTTCTTGTTCAACGACAACTGATCGCAGTCTGCGGCTCGTGCGCACCGAACGGCGCGTCCCTTCCCGAGGGTCGCGCCGTCGCCGTTTCGAAGGGCGTGCAGGATGCAACGACCCTCGGCCCGTTTCGGAGGCCTCGTGACGCGTGCAGGATGCAACGATGACGTCGCGTGGGCGTGGCGCTCGTTGCCTGCGTGACCTGCGGGGGGGCGCGGGGCGCACCCTGCGGGGCTGTGGTTTTTGTGCGCGGCGCGCACGGGGCTGTGGGGGGAGGAGAAACGGGGCGCTCGCGGACGGCCGCGGGTCGGCACGGTTTTGGGGCGCTGGCGGGCCCCTCCGCAATCTCGGCATCGTTCCGCGCGATGAGCCGGACGTCCGGCTGGGACTGATGCGTTGAGGCATTTGTCACCGCGCGGGAACGCTGCTCTCAGACAGTGACGGCCCCTCCCGCCAGCGCCCCAAAACCGCGCCCACCCACAGCCTCGCCCACGAGCACCTTGGAAGATGGGAAGAGGGAGAAGGAGAAGAAGAAGAGAGAATACGAGGCGCTCGCGGCGATTGTGTTGAGGCCGCGGAGAAACCAAAGCCGCATCGGCGCGACAAGACGGCGATGAGTGGTTCGCGGAGCATCAAAACGGCCGGCGCGCACGTCACGCGAGGCGGCCGCGTGAGCGACGTGACTCGCGTGAGGCTCGTGTATCTTGCATGCGTCGCGCGGCGCTTCGAAACGGAGACGGCGCGACCCTCGGAAGGGACGCGCCGTTCGGTGCTCACGAGCAAGTCGCGCGATCCGCGCAGCTCAGCTCAGCTCAGCTCAGCTCAGCCGGTGGGCTCGGCGACGAGCATGGGGGCGGCGTGGAGGTATTTTGCGAAGGTGCGCTTGCCGTCGATGTCGCGGAAGACGCGCTCGGCTTGCTCCTTCGAGACGCCGAGGGCGGGGCCCGCTTCCTCGGCCGAAATGTTGTGGTTCTTCGCGTAGATGGCGAGGTCCATCTTGTCGTAGGGGAGCGAGTAGTAAAACTCCTCCTGCGACTGCGGGAGGGAGTACGTGTCGGTCGTCGGCGGGCGACGGCGGACCTCCTCCGGGACGCCGAGGTACTCCGCCATCGCGTAGACCTGGCTCTTGTAGAGGTGCGCGATCGGCTTCACGTCGGCGGCGCCGTCGCCGAGCTTCACGAAGAAGCCCTGGTCGTACTCGACGAGGTTCGGGGTGCCGGCGACCGCGTAGTTCAAACGATCGGCGTGGTAGTACTCGAGCATCTTGCGGCAGCGCTGCTTGAAGTTCGTCGCCGCGACGATGCCGAGGTAACCCTCGAGCGGGAGGCGGGCCTTGTGCTCCTTGCCCTGCGGGTCGAGCGCGACGACCGAGAAGACGCGGTAGGAGTCGGTGTCCACCACCGACGGGAGAACGATCTTGCTCTTCCAGCCGGGGCCGTAGTCGGGGAGGGCGGTCTTGATCGCGTCGTCGCGGCGCTGGTAGGCGCGCGCGCCTTCGAGAAGGGCGCTCATCTCTTCGACCGCGAACTCGATGCCGTAGTGCTTGCACATGAGGGCAGAGAGGTTGCGCGTGTCGTCCGAGTTCTCTTTTTCGGGGAGCTGGAGGCCGAAGACCTTCTCCTTGCCGAACGCGCGCACGGCGAGGCCGCCGACGACGCTGGAGTCGATGCCGCCCGAGAGCGCGACGATGAGGCCCTTGCGCTTGAAGGTGCCGAGGACTTGCTCACGGAGCTTCGCGACGATGCGTTCGGTCTCTTTGGCGCAGTCGAGGTTGAGAACGTCTTTGCTGAAGGCCATGTCGCGATCTCCTCTGGTCCGCCCCTTCCGTTCCACGGAGAGGCGTGCGGTTTCGTCGAGCCTCGAGGCGACGCTTTTCCGGCGACCGGTCCCCCGAGCCCGACGAGGGTACACGCTTTTTTGCGCCGTCGATCCCTCGCCCGCGCGTGGGAAACAAAAAAAGGAGAGCGGGGAAATCCCGCCCTCCTCGTGTGCTGCGTGGCTCGTTTTGCCCTCGGCGCGGCGCGCGTTACCCCGTTCGGGTGACACGCGTGCGCGCGGCGGTTCGAGCCGAGGCGGGGCTCATTCGTTCGGCGGCGGGGTGGCGCAGAGGATGGGCTGCCCGTTCTCGGTGAGCGACGTCTCGTTCGCGGCGCAGGCGGCGGGAGCGGCGCCGCCGAGGGTCACGCTCGCGATCCAGTCGTTCACGTAGTCGGACCGCACGTCGACGATGCCGCCGTGAGTGGCCTCCGGCTCGACGCAGACGGTGGTCTTGGTCTTGTCTTCCTTGAGCAAGCGATCGAGCGCGCACTGCATGCGATTCGGAGCGATGGTGGTGTCCTTCGCGCCGTAGAGGAGGAGCATCGGCGTGGTCGCCGCCTTGCCGGTGAGGCGGGGCCTGTCGGCGGCGTAGCGGTCGCGCCACTTGACGCACAAGGCGTCGGTCTCCTCGCAGGTGTTGATGCCGGCGGACACGAGGGCGACGCCCTTGACGAACGCGGGATCGAAGAGGTCGTCCGGCAAGGTACCGAGGGCCTCGAGGTCCGGGTATTTCCCCGCCCAGCACTTGCTGTCGACGAAGGCCTTGATCTGGTCTTGTTTGCCGGGCGCGAAGAGCTTCTTGCCCTCGCCGGGGCCGTCGAGGAGCTCGGCGTGGGTGTAGTGGTACCAGAGCGACACCGCCGCGATCGAGGGCACCGTCGCGATGGGGAAGTCTTTGCTCACGCCGCTGTAAAGGGCCGCGCCCCACGAGCGCTGCGAGAGCCACAAGGGCGCGTAGACCGCGACGGCGGCGACATCGAGACCGGCGCCGTAGGTGGGCGCCATCGCGAGGGCCGAGAGCGCCGAGTGGCCGCCCTGCGAGTGACCCACGAGCACGACCTTCGTGTCGAGCACGGGGAAGAGCTTTCGAATCGCGCGCGCCGCGTCCAAGGTGGACTTGCCCACGTCGGCCGCGCCTGCGTACACGCTGGGCGGGTTGCCCGCCGCGCCGTAATTGGCGTAGCCGGCGAGGTCCGGGAGCACCACCGCGTAGCCCGCGCCGATGAGCGGATACACGAGGCTATAGAGGTCGTCGTTCACCGACTCGGCGGCCTGGTCGAACTTGGACGCGGTGCACGCCGCGGCCTGGCCACGGCTGCCGCGCGCAGCGACGACGACGGGGAGCTTCTCGGCGCGGGGGGTGTCCGGGATGTAGACGAGGCCGCTCGACGCGCCGACGCTGTTCTTCGCGTCCCCGCGCTCCGTCTGGAAGAGCACGCGGTATACCCGCGCGCCGCTGGTCGGGGGCTTGCCCTTGTAACCGACCTCGGTCAGCTTCGCCGCGATCGCGTCCTTCGTGAGCTCCGGATCGATGCCGCAGCGGAGCAGATCGCCGCGCTTGGCGGGGTCCGACACGAGGGCGGAAGAGGGTGCATCGTACACGCTGTTCGGCGCGTCGGCGCAGGGGAGGGCGGGGGTCTTCAACGTGAGGCCGCCGGTCCCGGCGTCGCCTTCGCACTGCTCCTTCGTGGGATCGCAGGTTCCGGGCGGGTTCTCGATCGGCTTGTCTTCGGACGAGCAGCCCACGAACGCGAACGTGGCGAAGAGGGCGGAAGAGAGCGCAGTGGCGAGGGCGAGGTGCTTCATGAGGCTCCGGCGTGAAAAAGGACGAAGAAGACGAACCACTACCTTAGCAGCGGATTGAGAAACTCCCGTCCCTCGTCGGGGCCGCTCGTGCGCCCGCGTCGTCCCGCGTCACGGGCTCCACGGATCGACCGCGGACGGACGTGGGTGCTCGGTGGCCCTCGCCGTTCCTCACGCGGCGGACCAGCTCACGGCTCGGCCCTGCGATCTCCCGGATCGCGGACGCCGTTCGCAGGGATCGATCCGTTCTCCGGCCGATCGCGCGGAAACCCCGGCGATGAGCGGGTTATTGGCTGGGTACGCGCGTTGCTTACATAGTGGGTATGAAGTCCCGCTCGTTCGCGTTCGCGCTCGCGTCCCTCACGCTCTTCGCTCCGCTCGCGGCCTGCTCCGCCGACTCGGCCACGTCGACCGCCACCGACGACGGGGAGCTCATCGGCGGGGAGGAGATCCCCGAGACCGCGTTTCGATCGACGCTCCTCATTCGAGGCAACTGCACCGTTTCCCGGGTGGGGCCGCGGCACATCCTCACCGCGGCGCACTGCATCTTCGACGAAGCGACCCACGCCCTGCGCGCCGACTTCATGCCTGGCGCGGTGCTCGACATCACGAGCGCGAACGCGGCCGACAGCTTCGGCCCGAAGGCGGAGTCGGGGTTCCGCGCGGTCACGATCGCGAAGATGCACGTGCCTGCGGTGTACTTCGAGGAGCGCATCTCGGGTGTGCGCGTGCTCGGCGAGCAGGTCGCCCCCGACGTGGCCGTGATCGAGCTCTCCCCCGAAGCCGAGAAGGTGCTCGCCGACGTGCCGATCGCGAAGGTCGATCTCGCGGCGGTGGAGCCGGGGGACAAGGTGGTCATCATGGGCTATGGCTGCGAGGCGGGATTGAACGGCCCGAAGGACTATTCCAAACAACGTCTCAAGGTGAAACGCACTGTCGCCCTCGGCCTCGACTCCCAATCCCACGAGGGGAGCTGGGTTGGAAAAGATCTCGCGGGTGAGCGCGCCAAGCGCCTCGAGAAGGGATACCTCTTTACCCCCGGGCAGCGCGGCAAAACCGAAGAGGCGAGCCTCTGCCCCGGCGACTCGGGCGGCCCGGTGTACCGCGACGATGGCGCGGAGAATCGAATCGTCGGCGTGAATGCCTATTATTCGTTTCGCCCGGACGATGGATACGACGTGAGCATGACCAACTGGCACACGCGCCTCGACGTGGGCTCGCGGTTCGACATTGGCAGCTTCCTCGCCGAGGCGGGGGTGTCCGTCACCGGCGGCGCGAAGTCCGATCACCACGCCGCGTGCACCAAGCACCCGCGCACGTCGCGGAGCCTCTGCGGCGCCTTCGCGGCGACCGTGTCCCGCGGCGGGGGCGACGCCGTGTTCGGCGCGCCGCTCATGGAGCCCCGCTACGAACGCGACGCGGCCGGCGCCTGGGTGTGGACGCAGAAGCTCGAGCGTAAAATCCTCGAGCAGCGCGGCGCCGACGTGAAGGTGCTCGACGTCGCCTCCGTCGACGGCTGCGCGGGCAAAGGCGATGGCCTCTATTGCGGAGTCGCCCTCGGCGAGACCGATCCGAAGTCGCTCGTGCGCTGCGGGGCAGGGAAGGTGGCCTCGCGCGAGACGTGCGCCCTCGCGTGCGAGGGTATGCCGGCGGGGGTCCCCGATCGCTGCCGCGTCGAGCAGGCCGACCCGTGCAAGCGCGCCACCGCGGGCGACGGTCGTTATTGCGGAGGGAGCATCGGCGGCGACAAGACGTCCGTGTATGCGTGTACGAAGGGCGCGACGTTTTCGAAGATCGTATGCAAAAAAGGTTGCCGCGCGATGCCGAACGGCGTGCCGGATCGCTGCGCTCCGTGAGGGCTTTTAGCTCTGTGGCCCGCTGAGCTCGTAGTAGGCGGCATTGGGCCGACCCTCCAACGGTATTCACGACTAAAATCGTCGCCCGCCGCTTCGGCTCCCTTTGCGACAGGGAGAAGTGTGATGGCGCTACGCGGAAGCCGTCGTGAGGAATCGGTTTAAAAAAGAGTCAAGGGTGAGTGGCCCGAGCCTCAGCGTCCTTGATGGACCCCTTGTACAAAGACTCGGAGGCTACATACTCGACGATCCTTACGCGAACGCGGTCGCCTGGTTTGTACAGGTCCTTGAGCCTCGGAATCGGGACGTAGGATACATCCGGAATGAGGACGACGATTTCGAGGGTGAGAAGCTGCAGGTAAAGTCCGTAGTTCTCGACCCGAGTCACTTCGGCCTCGACGGTCTCGCCGACGGAGATGCTCATTCGTTAGGGTACCTGTGGATAGTAGACGTTTGGTGGTCCAAGTTGGATGGCGTGGTTGAGCTCCGGTAATCCTGGGGCGTGGACGTCTGCGGACTGCGCTCGAGCGCGTCGCCTCGGATGATGCCCTACTGATCAAGGCGTTCGAAGAATGGAGAGCGTCGCGGGCCGCGTCAGCGCTCCGGGGTGAGCCCATCGGCTCGCCCAACTCGTCGAGGCACCTCAAGGTGCCTCGCACCCCTCGATCGCATACGCCCGAGGCACGCGCGGATGTCTCGTACCTACCCGCCGATCCGTCCGACTCAGCACCAGATGCCTCCGATACATCGGCGGGTGCCTCCGATACCTCTCGGCATGTGTCCGCGCGAGCGGCGTGCCTGTCGAAAAATCACGCGAATCCGGAGGCTTAGGGGATCCACCTTGCGCCATCGGGCCAGTCCCCCAAAAACCCACGACTCGCCTTCCTCTCCGCCCCGACAAAGGCTTATGAAGGAAGCCATGGGCGAGCCTCCGGTCGAAGACGTCACGCACGATCATGGTCACCTCACCCGCCTCGTGTTCGAGGTCCGCGATCTCACCCAGGCCCTCCGCGAGACGCCGCGCGATCCCGAGGTGCGCACCGCCCTCGCCGACGCGCTCGACGCCCTCCAAGACGACCTCGCGACCCACTTCGCAAAAGAAGAAGAGGGGCTCTTCCCGTTCGTCGTCGCGCGGGTGCCCACGTTCGCGCCCCGCACCGAGAAGCTCGCGAGCCTCCACGACGCCCTCTGCGGCGCCATTTCGCGCCTCGCGCGCTCCCTCGGGGACGAGAGCGTCGAGCTCGGGGTGTCCGCGGAGAAGGACGATCGCCTCATCTTTGCGGGCTTCGAGCGCTTCCAGGTCGCCTACGCGGAGCACGCCCACGAAGAGCGCGAGCTGCTGGAAGAGCTGCCCCGGCGCTTGAACAAAGACGACCTCGCTGCCCTTCGCGCGCTGCTCGCGGAGCTGTGAGCGGCGCGCCCGGCCGTGTAAAAGCCTGATCCGTGCGGCTCTACGTGCTCGGCTCCGGCTCGTCGGGAAACGGCG
>JAAFHV010000230.1:12066-15155 GCA_013297655.1 Myxococcales bacterium
GAGGCGGGTGGCACCCGCGTGCTCATCGACGCCGGCATCGGGCCCCACGCGTGCGTGAAGCGGCTCCACGCCCTCGGGCTCGATCTCTTCCCGCGCTCGGTCGACGCGCTCATCGTCACCCACGAGCACGCCGATCACGCCGCGCACCTGCACCCGCTCGCGAAGACCCTGCGCTGCCCGATCGTGCTCCACCCCGGCATTCGCGCCCCCTTGGTGCGGCAAAAGTTCCAAATCACGCCCCTCGGCGAGAGGGGCATCACCGTGGGCTCGCTGCTCGTGGAGGCGCTCTCCATCCCGCACGACGCGCCCAACGTCGCGGTCCGCGTGGCGGGGGAGAGCGGCGTGTTCGCGTACGCCACCGATCTCGGCCACGTGCCGCGCGGGCTCGACACCTTCCTCGCCGCGAGCGACGTCGTGATGCTCGAGTCGAACCACTGCCGCAAGCGCCTCGCGGTGAGCCCCTATCCCGAAAAGCTCAGGCGCCGAATCTCCGGGGGTCTCGGGCACTTGTCCAACGACGAGACCGGCGATCTCGTGCGCGCGATGGGCGCCTACGGCGATCCGCTGGTGGCCCTCTGCCACCTGTCGCTCGCGAACAACGAGCCTGACGTCGCCCTCATGCAGGTGCAAGCGAAGGCCCCGAGCGCGCGGCTCACGGTGCTCGAGCACGGCTGCCCCGAGCGCCTCGACGTCGCGCGCGCGACCCGCCGCGGCAAGGTCCAGCTCGCGTTCGGGTTTTGACGCGCGCGGCCGCCCCACGAAGCGTGTCGGCCTTCACGTTGCGCTGATGTAAGCTTCGCCCATGCGCTCCCGGGTGGTGTTCCTCGTTGCCTTGTCCGCCGCAGCCTCCTGCACCTCGCAGAAGCTGCCCGCGGCGCCGGTGGGGGTGCTGCTCGAGGGGGAAGCCGCGCTCGGGGACCACACTCAGGATCAGCCCGGCGTCCGCCGCCGCATCACGATCGCCGATTTGCCCGCGCCCTACGCGACGGACTCCGCCGAGAACGGCGCCAAGGTCGTGCCGCGCCCCGAAAATGCCTGGCCGCGCGTGCCGGCGGGCTTTCACGTGGAGCTCTTCGCGACGGGGCTCTCGGGCCCGCGCCAAGCGCGCATCGCGCCGAACGGGGACCTCGTCGTCGCCGAGTCGCGCGTGAACCGCGTGCGCATCCTTCGCGACGCCGACGGCGACGGGAAGGCCGAGATCTCCAAGATCTTCGCCGACAAGCTGAACCAGCCGTTCGGGATCACCGTGTTCTCTGCCACCGGCAGCGGCACCCCCACCCACCTCGTCGTCGCGAACACCGACTCGGTCGTGCGGTTCCCCTACGCCACCGGCGATCTGGAGGCCAAAGGGCCGGCCGAGTCGCTCATCGGGGTGTCCGGTGGTGGCCTGCTCCGCGGCGGCGGGCACTGGACCCGCGACGTCGTGTTCTCGCGCGACGGCGCCAAGATGTACGTGTCGATCGGCTCGCGCTCGAACGTGTCGGACGACGAGAGCGAGAACGATCGCGCGCGCATCTTCGAGGCGAACGCCGACGGCAAGAGCCCGCGTGTCTTCGCGAGCGGCCTGCGAAACCCGGTCGGTCTCGCCGTTCACCCCGACACCGGCGAGCTCTGGACCACCGTGAACGAGCGCGACGAGCTCGGCGATCATCTCGTCCCCGACTACGTCACGCACGTGGTCGACGGCGGCTTCTATGGCTGGCCTTGGTTTTACCTCGGCGCGCACCAAGATCCACGGCACCAGGGAAAACACCCCGAGCTACGCGACAAGACCCTCGTGCCGGACGTGCTCCTGCAGTCGCACACCGCTGCGCTCGGGATCACGTTTTACAACGGCGAGTCGTTCCCCGTGGCCTACCGCAAGAGTGCGTTCGTCGCCGCCCACGGCTCGTGGAACCGCGCCCGCCGCACCGGCTACAAAGTGGTCTACGTGCCTACCGTGAACGGGCGCGCCACGGGCGAGTACGTCGACTTCATGACCGGCTTCGTCACCGACGACGGCGACGTGTGGGGCCGCCCCGTCGGTGTCGCCGTGGGCCGCGCGGGCGAGCTCTACGTGACGGACGACGCGGGCGGTTGCGTATGGCGTGTCACCTACCGCGGGAGCTGACGGCTCCGGGTCCGCCTCGCGCGCGCGAAGCCGGGCCCATCGCATTCAACGGCTCGCAGCGCGCGAAACGCTGGTTTCGACGAGGTCGGGCGCGAGTGCGAACGCGCCTACGCCGATCCCGGGGCGCGCGAGGGCGCTCGCGGCCCTATGGAGGCAGGGCCCACGAAACGACGGGTTGCGCAACGGCGAACCCCTCTCTAAAGAAGGCCTCACCATGACCGACGTTCGCACCGTGCACTGCGTGAAGCTCAAAAAAGACCTCCCCGGGCTCTCGCGTCCTCCGTACAAGAACGACCTCGGCAAGCGCATCTTCGACGAGGTCTCGAAAGAGGCGTGGGACCAGTGGATCAAGGACTCGGTGAAGTTCATCAACACGTACCGCGTCGATCTCACGTCCGCGGACGGCCAAAAGTTCATGTTCAAGCAGTGCGCGATCTACTTCGGCTTCGAAGAGGGCGACATGGCCCAGACCGCGTTCCAGCCGGCGGAAAAGAAGGAAGGCTGAGCGCTTCGTGAGCACCCTGCCCGAGTCCCTCACCGCCACGTTCCCCACCCTCCGCCGGCCCTCGATGCCGCCCGATGGAGGCGATCCACGCGCCGACATCGCGCTCGGCATCCCCGGGTTTTCGTACGCCGATCTGTACGATCCGGCGCGCCTCGCGGTGCTCCACGACACCTTCTTGCGTTGGTTCTCGCTCGAAGCGCCGGAGGCCTCGAAGACGTTCGCGCGTTATTCGGAGTGCCAGGGAAAGGGCATGAAGCCGGAAGAGACGAGCATCGCGGTGCTCGCCGCGGCGCCTTATGTCTCGCGGTTCGTCGCGCAGCTCTTCGCCGTCCAGAAAGACGTGGAGACGATCGCGGACGAGACCCGCGGTCGGAGCCCGCTCTGGACGTTCAAGGCGCAGTTCGCGAAGAAGCGCGTCCTGAAGGACGGGGCAGGGAAGTCGTGGAAGGGCTCCGCCGCCGACGCGACCGCGGT
>JAAFHV010000231.1 GCA_013297655.1 Myxococcales bacterium
GGCATGTACGCGGGCGATACGCTCTACGCCGCTCTCCGCGAGGCCTATGTCGCCTCGGTGTACCGCGCGCTCGTCGCGGCGTCGCGTTCGGACCTCGAGGACAGGCTCCGCGCCCTCGAGTCGGCGCCGGTGCGCACGAGCGAGAACTTCAATCGCGACTTCGATTACCTGAAGCTCTATCTCATGCTCGGCGACCCCGAGCACATGGACCCGGCCTGGGCCGCCCCGCGCCTCGTGCGGCAGTGGGAGCTCATGTCGCACGCGAACTCGAAGGTGAACGGAGAGGCGCTCTCGGTGCACGTCGCGTACGTGTGCGACCTCTTGAAGCGCAGGGAAATTGCCCCGTGGGAGCCCGATCCCAAGCTCGTCACGCGCGCGCGCTCGATCCTCTCCCAGGTGCCGCAGGTGGATCGGCTTTACGAATCGCTCGTTCGCGACGCGAACACGGAGATCGCGCCCATTCGTCGGGAGGGCATCTTTTATGGCTCGGTCGGCCCGTTCGTGAAGTCGCGTAACGGCGTGAGGGTAAGCGGCGCCTATACCAAACAGGGTTGGCTGCGAGTGAAGGCCCTCCTCGGCACCGAAGGGGCGAAGCTCGCCCAAGAGCGTTGGGTGCTCGGCGAGAACGAAGCGCAGGTGGGGCAGGCGATTGGCAAGCTGCGCGACCTCTACTTCGAGCGCTACAAGAACGCCTGGCGCGACTTCATCGCCGACCTCGAGGTCGCCGACCCCGGGAACGCCGAATATGCCCTCGCCGAGCTCAACGCGATGAGCGAGCCCGAGTGGCCCTACTTGCGACTCGTGCGTGTGCTCGCCGAGAACGTGACGCTCGACGTGGACCCGCCGGAGAGCGACTCGCTCGTGCAGAAAGCCACCGACAAGGCAAAAGAGATCTTGGACGCGGGAGCGCCGCCGAAGAAGCGCACCGTCTCCCCGGTGGAGCGCGCGTGGAAGCCCATTTTGCGCTTCGGTGTGCCCGCCGACAACGGGAAGGACGAGCCACCGATGACCGGGCTCGCGCAGTGGGAGGCCCTCGTCGCGAAGCTCGTCGGTGCGCTCACGGATTACCGCGACGGTGGGAGCTCGAGCGACCCCAAGAAGATGAGCGACGTATTCCAAGAGGCCTTCCGCGCGACGAGCTCGCTCATGTCGGAGCAAGACGGATTCACGCGCCCCTTGCTCTCGCCCCTCTTGATGCAGCCCATCACCCTCGCCTGGTCGAACGTCGTGAAGGACGCGGGCGTCGCCGCGGGAGCCACCTGGGAGGTGAGCGTGTGGTCGAAATGGAAAGACAAGCTCGAGGGCAAGTATCCCTTCGCGAATTCGCGCACGGACGTGGCCCTCGACGACTTCGTGCGCTTCTTCGGGCCGGGGGAGGGAGGCCTCTTTGCGTTTTACGACGAGTCGCTCAAAGCCACGCTCGACCGTAATGGGCATACGTTCGTGCCCTCGCGTCGCTTCAAATCCTCGATTGGATATACGGGGCCTTTCCTCGACGTGTGCCTCAAGCACGGCTCCGAGATCAACGAAGTGCTCTTTCCCCCGAAGGCGACCGAAGCGCAGGTCACGTTCGACGTGAACCTCCACTCCGTGAGCCCGACGATCGCGGAGGTCACCCTCGAGATCGACGGCGTTTCGCACACCTACAAAAACGAGCCAGAGCAATGGGTTCGAGTCACGTGGCCCGGGAAAACGGCTCACGGCGCGCGCCTCCGGGTCCGTGGAGCGGGTGGCCTCGACGAAGAGATCTCGCGCCCCGGTGACTTCGGCTTGTTCCGCCTCCTCGACGCGGGCGACGTGGTCCCGGGGAGGGCAGGGGGCAGACCGGATGGCCCGATGGCCCTCGTCGCGACATGGGATTTGCGCGCCTCGCACGCGGCGGTGGTGAAGCTCGACTTGCGCCCTACACGCAACGAGACCCCGCTCGCGCCAGGCTATTTCAAGGGCTACACGTGCCCGCGCGTCATCACGGCGGGGAGGTGAGCGTGGCCTTTTTCTCTTCGCCGCCGTCGCGCACTCCGAGCTCCGTTCGCGCGCTCGGGAAGATCCCGGGGCACCCGGAGTTCTTGCAGAACCGCACCTCGCGCGAGCCGGAGCGCAGCTTCGACGCGTGGCTCGAGGGCGGCATGGGCATCGCGAGCCACCGCTACGGGCCCGCCTTTACGGACGCGTTCGAGCTCGGCGCCGCGCTCGGCTTCGTGTGGCGCGCGCCGCGCGAGACACGCTGCGACGAGCTGCTCTCCGGTGTCGTATTCCCCAGTTGCGACGCGGTCGGGAGGCACTATCCACTCGCGGTGGTCTCTGCCGTCTCCGAGCGCCTCGTCGCGCGCGCTCCGCACGTCATCCCGCTCGCGTTCGGCGACTACCTCGAGCGCGTCCACGCCGCAGCTTCCGACTTCCCGACCCTCGCCACGGACGAGCTCGCCGCTCGCCTCGCCGCCCTCGGGCCGCCGACGGAGGAAGACGTCGCGCGCGCCGCAATGGACTACGAAGATTGGTGTCGATCGACGCCGGTCGCGCGCGGCTGGTATGCCATCTTCGGCGACGACACGGCCGACGCGAGAGCCGCCGCGCTCGACGAGCTGCGCGCCGTCACCGAGGCGATTCGCGGAGTCGAGGCGCCCGCTCGCGCGCGCACGGTGAGGCTCCCCCTCGGCGAGGGCGGTCCCGCGTCGGCCGCACTTTGGCTCGACGTCGTTCGCCGACTGTGCCGCTGGAAGAGCACCGTACCGTCGTCGTTCTGGACGGTGGAGGGCGGCTCACTCTTGGTCTCTCTCGGCGATCCCGAGCCCGGCCTCGTGTCGTCGCTGTGGCACGACGACGAGCACGACGCGCTCGTGTTTCGTCCTGGATCGTCGTCCTCGCCGCCTCCGTCTATCGCAACACCCGATGACCACGGGGGAGCCCGGGGGGCGTCACCTGCGCCGCCGCTCTCCGGAACGCGCGGCGAGGGCCTCATGATCGACCTCCTCGAGTCGCTCGGGAAATAGTCCATGGCACGTATTCCGACTCCCGATTTGGCAGCGCTCGCGGATCTGGCGCGTTCGTTCGCGAGGGCGTATCCCGCGCTCGCTCCGCGGCTCTCGGAGGCGAGCGCCGATCCGGACGTCGAGCGGCTCCTCGACGCGTTCGTGTACCTCACCGAGCACGTGCATCGTGTGCTCGACGAGGGCGCGCCCGCCGCGGCGCAGCTCTTCGGCGACGTGCTCTCCCCCGAGCTCGATCGCCCATTTCCCGCCTCGGCGATCGTCGAGCTCTCCGCCCCGCGCTTCGGTGGTCGTCGCACCGTCGGGGCGGGGGCAGAGATGGAGAGCGCCCCGATCGACGGGACGAGGTGTCGCTTTCGTGCGTGGTCGAGCTTCGACGTCGTCCCGTGGTCGGTCGAGCGCGCCGAGGTGGTCTGGTCACCGCGCGATGGCCACGTGCTCGAGCTCGCCCTCGAGGCCTCCACGTCGTCGGGGTATCCCGCGGATTGGCTCGCGTCCCTCCTGCCGCTCCGGCTCTACCTGTCCGCCGACTCGCAAGCCGCGCGCACGCTGTTCCTTTACTTGAATTGCCACCTCGTTTCGATCGAGCTCGCCGTATCGGGGGGGGAAGGCGCGACGGTCTCCCTCGGGAGCAGCGTGCGGTCTTGGGGCTTGGCGTCGCACGAGGCGCTCCTCCCGCCGGAGCCGTTCGAGCACCCGGGAATTCGGCTCCTCCGCGAGTACTTCGTGCTCCCCGCGAAGCTCGCATTCGTCGAGGTGCCTGCGCCGACCACGCCAATCGTGGCGGGTTTTGTTGGCGCGCGACGGGTCGTCCTCCGGTTTCGTTTCGGCGCCGAGCTGCCCCCTCTCGCGCTCGTGGCGGGCGACGTGCGCGTCAACTGCGTGCCCGTCGCCAATGTGTTCGAAACGACCACCGACCCGGTCCGCGTGTCGCTCGAACGACCGGAGGCGCACCTTCGGCCGGCGGGCATGCCGCTCGGGCACGGGGAGATTTACGCAGTCTCGCGGGTGCTCGCGCGGCTCGACGGGCGGAGAGGGCTCGTGCCGATCGCGCCGTTCGCGGATTTCGAGGCGGCCCCGGAAGACTCGCTGGAGGACGTCTTCTTCGTCACGCGGACGACGGCGTCTGCGGGGTCGGTGTCCGCGATCGCGACCGAAGAGGGCGGCGCGGGGCACGGACGTGAGGTTCGCCTCTCCCTCGGGAGCCCGGTGGGGTCGGCGCCCGTCCCAGAGATGGATTACCTCTCGATCGAGGCGCTCGCGACGAACGGGGCGCTCCCGAGCGCGCTGCGGGGGGGCGATATTTGCCACTCCACGGAGAGCACACCACGTGGCCTGTCGCTCCGGAACGTCGGGGCGGTCGCGTCGCACGTGGGCGCTCCTCGCGGCGCCGAGCTTCATCGTCGTACCCTCGCTCTGGCGACGCTCTCCGCGCTCCCCATCACGCGCGTCGACACACTGCGGACCCTCCTCGACGCGATGAATCTACGTCCCCTCGTCGACGCGCAGGAGGCGCGCGCCCATGCCCAAAAGCTCGCCGCGATCGAGGACGTCCGCGTCACGCCGGGGAGGGCGAGGGGGGCCGCGACTGGCCTTCGCGACGCCGACACCACCGTCGTCGGACACGACGTGCACATCACTTTGAGCGCGGCTGGGTTCGACGGAGAGGCCGACGCTCTCGTGTTCGCCTCCGTGCTGGCCCGCTTCTTCGCTCACGAAGCGACGATGGGGACCTTCGTCCGCGTCACTGTCACCCTTCGCGAGACGGGACGCGTCCTCGCGTTTCCTGCCCTCCACGGCGACATCGTTTTTGCCAATCTGCCGGAGGGGTCGAGATGAGCTTTCGTGACGAGTACAAAGGTGAGCTCGAATCCCTCTTTCAGCTCGTGGGCGAGCTCGGTCGCGCGGAGCCGGCGCTCGCGCCGCTTCTCGGACGGGGCGCGGATCCTTCGGTTTCGCGCCTGCTCGAGGGGCTCGCGTTCTCGTTCGGTCGCCTCGCCCAGCGCCTCGACGACGACATGCCGGAGGTGCTGCACCCGATCCTCGAGACCTTGTGCCCCGACCTCCTCCGCCCGGTCCCGAGCGCGACGATCGTGGAGCTCGTCCCGTCGTCGAAGGTCCTCGTTCGCCAAACGGTCGAAGCCGGCAGTACCTTCGGCGCGCGCGCGGTAGAGGGTGTATCATGCACGTTTCGTTCCGGCGAGGCGCGCGAGGTGTGCCCGTGGGCCCTGTCGCGCGTGAGCGTCGGGAGCGCGGAGAGCCCGTCGCTCACGCTGTCGTTGGACCTCTTCCCGGGGACGGCGCTCGCGGACGCATTGCCCGCGTCGCTGCCCATCTTCTTCGCGCATCCCGCCGCGGCGGTGGCCCTCGACGCGCGTGCGTTCTTGCTTCGTCACGTGCGCTCGGTGGTCGTGCGCTCCCCGGAGACCGACGCCGTGGTTCGCCTGCCCGCGAGCGCGCTCACGACGCACCACCCGCGCGCGGCAAAGGACGAGGCGGGGGCAAAGACGGGCGAGGCGCCGCTCGTCCCGATGGCGGCGGCATTTCTGGCTCTCCGCGACTTCTTCGTCTTCCCGCAACGCTTCGCGTTCGTGACGATCGAGGGCCTCCACGAGGCGCTCTCGCTCGGCCCCGCGGCGCGCTCGATCGAGATCGTGGTCGAGCTCGCGGAGCCGGTCCCGAGGGGGCTCGTGTTCGACCTGACGACCGTTCGCCTCCACGCGGTCGCGGTCCACAACGTGTTTCGCGCGCCGACGCTCGCCCTCGATCTGGACGGCCGCGACGTGCGCCGCGCTCTCCGTCTCGAGGGCGATCTCGCCGGCGGTGAGGTCTACGCAGTAGAGAGCGTCGCGCTCGTGAGCCGCGCGCTACGAAAGACGACGATACCCAAACGAGAGCGGCTCTACGTCGCGCGGTCCGCCGCGCAGACCGACGAGGTGGTGGGCGTGGACGACGACGTTCGCTACGAAGTCCATCGCGCGCCCTCGGTGCTCGGCGCTTCGCTCGACCTCGGCCTCGCCTTCGTGGGGGACGGGAGCGCGCGCCTCCTCGCCGACAAGGTTTCGGTCGAGGTCGGTGTGCTCGCGACGAACGGAGCCCGCGCGGTCGACGTCGAGCTCGGCGGTGTCTGTTTACCTCGCGCGGCTTCGCCCTCGTTCGTGGCGTTCCGAAGCGTGGTTCCGGTCACGCGGTCGAGTGCGCCGTCGTTCGAGAAAGACCGTGGCTGGCAGTTCGTGCGCCTCGCGAAGATGAGCCTCGCGACCCTCACGGAGACGGAGACGCTCGCGGAGGTGGTCGCCGCCGCGAACGTGCCCGCGCAGCGCCAATGGCCAGACGCGAAGCCGGGCGCCGATCGTTTCTTGTCTATCTTGCGTGTCGATAGGAAACGAGGCTGCTCGGTCGCTGGTGTCGACCTCCGCGCGGGGGCGCTCGTCTGCGTGACGATCGACACGAAACGACTCGGAGGGGCGGGGGAAGCTCGCTTGTTCGGGGAGGTGCTGCTCCCGCTCCTCGCCGCGACGGTGGCGGAGTCCGCGTGGGTAGAGCTCTCGCTCGTCGACTCCGACGGTCGCGTGTTGGAGACGTATCCTCGATCGAAGGGAGCGCGCGGTGGCCTCTGATAAATGGCGCGTGAATCGCGACGCGATCGAGCGACGCCTCCACGACCTCGCCGCGCGGGCGCGGCGCATCCCGTTCGTCACCTTGGTCGAGCACCTCGAGCGCCTCGTGGTCGGCTCGGTCCCGGTCGGCGCGCGCGGGCCGGTCGCCGACGAGATCGTGCGCTTCTCGCACGATCCGAGCCTCGTCTTTCATTCGAGCGATATCGCGAGCATGCGGGTCGAGGGCACTCGTGTCGCCTTGACGACCACGTTCCTCGGGGCCACGGGCGCGGTGTCCCCGCTCGCGAGCTTCTTCACGGAGGACGTGCTCCACGCCGAGTCCCAAGATCAAAATACCCTCGCCGCGTTCTACGACGTCTTTCATCATCGGCTCTTGTCGCTCCTCTATCGAGCGCTCCAGCGCACGCGACCGTCGTGGGGAGCGGGGGTGGGAGGAGGTGCGCTCCAAGGCCGCGCCCTCGCCGCGATTGGGCTCGCGACGCCGCGCAAGGACTCGCCGCTCGCGTCGCTCGCGATGCTGGGCAGGGCGCGCGTGCTCACTCGCCGCGCGCGCGGGACCTCGGCGCTCCAGGTGGCGCTCGGGTTGGCCTTTCCGGACCTCGTGGTGAGGGTCGTGGACTTCCTCCCGCGCCGTGTGCGCCTCGGCGAGGAGCAGCGCTTGCGGCTCGGCGTGGCCAATCACCGACTCGGCACGAGCACTCGCCTCGGTCGCCACGTGACGAGTCAGTCGGACCTGCTGCGCCTCGAGATGGGGCCCCTCGATCGCGACACGCTCGCGCGCTTCATGCCAGGGGGCGAATCGTTCGACCGCCTGCGGCGCGTGGTCGACGCGGTCACCGGCGGCCTCGTCGAGATCGAAGCCGAGCTCGAGGTGGCGCGCGGTGAAGAGCCACGCGCTTGCCTCGGGAGGGCGCGGCCGCAGACGTGCGGAGCGAGCCTCGGGAGGACCTCGCTCCTCGTGCAGTCGCGATCGCCTCGTGTCGTGCGCGTCCGTGTCCGTGTGTCGCTCGACGATGCGCCGCGGCCCGTGTTCTTTCAGGGACCACGCGAGCCTCGCGGCGAGCTCGCCAACCTCGTCGAGCCCGCGCCAGAGTCGGCGCGGCCCTCCGACGCGGACCTCCCCGCCCTCGCGCGTGGTGGGCGTGTCTCTTCGCCGCCCTCGGCGCCTTCGCATGTCGCCGCTGCCGTGCGGCCCGAGCTCGTTCTCGACCTCGACGACGCGACGATGGTGCACCCGCGCAGGGCGATCGCTTCGACTTCGCGACTGCCCCGTCCGCTGCCTCCGCCACGACGTCGGTAGGCGTCGCCAGCCGAGCGATAGGGGCCGCCGTCTGCGAGTGGCGTCGATGCCTTGCGTTCGTGAGGCTCGGGTCGAGGAGCGCACGTACGACGGCGGAGAGACCGGCGCGCGCGGGGACCGCGGTCCTCTCGGTGCCATCGGCGCAAATCGCCCTTCACCCGCGGTAAGGACGACTCGCGACCTGAGTCACGCCCGCGCGGCGACCCCCACACGAAGAGTCCTATCGAGTGGCTCGTTTGCGCCGTCGCTTAGGGCTTGTTGGGGCGGGGAGCGGGCGTCGTCTCCGGGGCGACCATTTGGTCCCACAAGGAGGGCTCGTTCGTCTTGGGCGCGCCGGTGTCGTCGAACGTGACGAGGCGCTCGTGCTCCGCCTTTCGCAGATCGCGCCCGGTGTCGTCCTTGACCCGCACTTGCTCGACGATCTTGACCCCGCCGTCGCGGAACTCGGGAACCGACGAGAGGCGATACTCGAGGACTCCCATCGATCCGCGCTCGGAGCGGCCCGAATAGGCGATTCTCTCGAGCGGCACCTCGACGAGCGGCGCCAGTTTTCCCTTTCGCGGGAGGAGCACGGTCATGCTTGTTTGGCACGCGGTGCCAGATTTGTGACCGGTGCAACCGTCGTCGGTCACCGTGACGAGGTACTCCCCGCCCATGCGCACGGTGGAGAGCGCGACCCGGTCCGGTGCACCGCGATAACTGCCAATCGCGAAGAGCTCTGCGAAGCGTTCACCCGAGCGGATGACCGCGAGAGGCCCCGCTGCGCTCAGATCGGGGAGCGTGTGCGTGCGAATCCATACGAGCTTGAGGCCGTCCCCGCCGCTCCCGTAGGTCAAATCGCCTTCTTGAGTGACGAGCGGCCACCCGCTCCGGCGGACGAGCTTCGCGTCGCGAAACGCAGGTCCCTCGAACGCGGGGGCGCCGGTGCAGGTGGTGGTGTCACGGGGCAGGCTCTTCTCCTTCTCGTCGAACGCGGGGAAGAGAAGCTTCACGACCTGCTCTTCGGTCAGCTTGCGCCGTGTCCCTACGCTCGCCACGCGCCGCGCGGGGAGCTTAAGCACGCACGCCGGGAGCGGCGCGACCTTGCGCGATTGATCCTCGTTCCGCGGTCGTACCTGGGGCGAGCCACAGCCTGCGCCCGAAGAGAACAGCGCGATCGCCAAAGGGAACGTGAGGAGTCGCATGACGGTAGAGGGTAGTCACGCGCATCTCCGTCGCAACGGGCCGTGCCCGAATCGACGGAATATCTGTCGGGCGCTTTCGCCGGCACGCGCTCGCGTATCGTAGGGAGTCGTATCGTTCCGTCTCGCGCACCTCAGTCGCCCCAGCCTTCGGACGTGTCGTCGTCGTTGCCGAGGAGCGGCGCTCTCACCGTGGCGGGGAGATCGTCCTCGAGCTCCGGGCGCGCCAGCCCTTGGCGGAGACGTTCGCACCGCAGCGCGCCCTCGCGAGCGGCGCGCTCCACCGCCTTCGCCAGCTCGTCGCGCCGCGATCCTGCGGACGTGTGCGCCTCGTCGGTGCCGTGATGGCCCCCTCGGAGCGTGAGCGCGGCGCAAATCTCCTCGAGCGAAGCCAAGAGCGACGCGCTCCCCGCTCGCGATGGATCGAAGGCCTCCGCGAGCCACGGACCGAGCAGCACGTCGATCCCACGCGTGCCGCCTCCGTCGTCGAAGGCGGGTGCCCCGGGAGCACGCACCGTGACGCGGTAGAGGCGGCCCTCGTCGTCGGCGAGGACCCAGCGTCGTTCGGAGGAGGGAGTGTTCGTCATGGCCAATCCTTCTTTCGTGCGTTTCATCGCGGTGGGCGCCCCTTGCGTGCTCGTACACGGTCGAACGGGCGAAGCTCGCGCCCCGCGGCACCGTCCGCACTACTGCTAACTACGCGTCGTTTTGGGCTCGCGAAAGCCTCTCCCACGACGAAACACGTGAATCGTGTCGGGCTGCGCTTCGTGTCGTGAGCCACGAGCGAATTGGCGCGCCTTTCGTGGCGCCCGACGCGCCCGCACGTGCATGACCGCGGGTCGCTCGCACCCGGTGTCGCGTCTGCGGCGAGTGGCTAATTCTAATACACGGTTGGAGAAACGAACGTGACCACTCTCGTTACTACTTCAGATAGTCGTCCAGGCGCGCCGTTCGTCTCGCCCATCGCGGGCCCGAGCGCGGGCGTCGATGGCGCGGGGGTCGATCTGGCGTACGACCCGGACTTCGAGCGCTTGGCGGCAGAGGTCGAGAAGCTCACTTCGCTGTCGGGGGAGGCCCCCGATTGGGCGCTCGTGGCGGAGGGCGCGTCGCGCATCCTGACCGAGAAATCCAAGGACTTGCGAGTGCTCGGCTGGTTCGTCGTCGCGCGTTCGCAGCTCGGCGGGTGGGCGGGGCTCGCGGGCGCACTCGCTACGTATTTGGCAGTCGCGCGTGCTTTCTGGCCCACTCTCTTTCCACCGCGGAGCCGCGTTAGGGCGCGCGCGGGCCAAGTCGAGTGGCTATGGGGCGTTCTCGCCAAGCGTGTCGCCGCGCTTCCGGTCGGCGTCGCCGAATCCACGACCGTGCGCGCGGTCGAGGCGCACGTTTCGGAGCTGGCCGCCTTCTTCTCCGAGTCTCTCGCCGCGGCGGATCCTGGCGTAGGCGTGCTGCGGGTCGCTCTCCGCGAAAAGGTACGCCAGCTCCCGGAGGTGGCCGCGCAAATGCCCGCGACGGCGAGCCCCGTCGTGCCGATCGCTGCGGAGACGGAGGCAGACGATGGCGACCCGTCCCCGCCCACGATCCCGACGATCCCCCCGCGCGAGCTCGCTGTCGCGACCGCCTCGAGCCCGGCGCCGAAGGTCGTTCCGGTGGAGGCTCCGGTGCTCTTCCTGCCGCAAGTCGATGCCTCCGCGCTCGGAGGTCTCTCGGCTATCCACGATGCAGCGCAACCGCTCCGAGAGCCCATGATGACGCTCGCCCACCATGCGCGGAGGGGAGCTCCCGCTTCGCCGTGGCCATATCGAACGTTGCGGAGCGCGGCGTGGCTCACGGTGGAGGGCGCGCCAGAGGCCGAAGGGGCGAAGACGCCTCTCCGCGGTCCGAAGGCGCAAGACCGGGATTTGCTTACGAAGCTCGCCGCGGCGTCGCAGTGGGAGGCGCTCCTCGAGGCCTCCGAAGATGCCTTCGCGACGAACATCTTTTGGCTCGATCCACACAGGTTCAGCGCGCTCGCGCTCGAGGGGCTCGGGCCCGACTTTCGCCGAGCTCGCGCCGCCGTGGCGCGGGAGGCGACGACGTTCGTCGCGCGGGTGCCGGGCCTCTTGCAGCTCCAATTTTCGAGCGGCGCGCCTTTCGCCAGCGGGGAGACGAAGCGCTGGCTCGAGGCGGAGGGGGAGCGCACTCGAGGTCCGTCGGTCGCGGGCAACACCCCCAGCGACGGGGAGACAGCGCTGTCCCGTGCCTTCGAGGACGCGCTGACTACCGGGCCGCCGGAGGAGGCCTTCGCGAGCGCGCTGGTCTCCGCGGGCGCTCTCCCCGAGGCGCGGGGCCGGTTCCGGGCGTCGCTCGCGATAGCAAAACGGGCGCACGCGGCCGCGCGGATCGGGCTCGCGCATGCGCTCTACGAGAGGCTCGTCGCGGAGGTCGACGCGACCCTCGAAGCGTGGGAGCCAGCGCTCTCGGCAGAGGCGCTTTCGGGGCTCGTGGCGGTGCGCGCCGCGATCGCCGAGGCCAAGCCCGTCGGCGCCCGCGATCCCGCGGCGGTCGAGTCCAGTGCGCTCTTCGCGCGCCTCCTGCGCCTCGACCCACGCGCTGCCCTCCGCGCCACGACCTGATGGCGATCGTGGCCTATCGATTCGTGATTATCGTTCAACGAAATAAGGAACATTCCCATGGCCGATGACCAGTCCGTCGCTCCGAAAGAGCGCGTCAATATCACGTACAAGCCCGCGACCGGAGATCGCCAATCCGAGGTCGAGCTTCCGCTGAAGATGCTCTTCGTCGGCGACTACACGGGGCGGGTGGACGAGCGGCCGCTCGAAGATCGGCGCCCGGTCACGATCGACAAGGACAACTTCCAGCAGGTGCTCGGTGAGCACGATTTGCGGCTCGACATCGCGGTCCCGAACGCGCTCGTAGACGACAAGGACGCAGGAGATCTCGCGGTGAGCTTGCGTTTCAAGCGCCTCGGCGACTTTGGACCGGACGCGGTCGCAGAGCAAATCCCCGAGCTCCGGCAGCTCCTCGAGCTCCGCGCCGCCCTCACCGCGTTGAAGAGCCCGCTCGGGAACGTACCCGCGTTCCGGAAGAAGCTGCAGGCCCTCCTCGGCGACGCGGCGGCGCGCGAAAAACTGATGAACGAGCTCGGGCTCGACACGAAAGAGGAGGCAAAGTGATGATTGGCGAGAAACGCACGGACGGCGCCGAACGTGGGGCCGCGGTCGAGGGCTCGCTCCTCGACGAGATCTTGAACGAGACGAAGCTCCCCCCGAGCGACGACGGATACGCGGTCGCCAAGCGCGGCGTTCACGCCCTCGTCGCCGAGCTCTTGGCCCCCAAGAATGCGTCCGAGAAGATCGATCGCGCGTTCGTGGATGCCATGATCGCGGAGCTCGACAAGAAGATCTCGAAGCAGGTCGACCAGGTGCTCCACCACCCGGAAATGCAGAAGCTGGAGTCGGCCTGGCGCGGCCTCAAGTTCGTCGTCGATCGCACCGATTTTCGGGAGAACATCAAGGTCGAAATCTTGAGTTGCTCCAAGGCCGATCTCGTCGCCGACTTCGAGGACGCGCCCGAGATTACGAAGAGCGGCCTTTATAAGATCGTGTATTCGGCGGAGTACGGCCAATTCGGCGGAAAGCCCTATGGCGCCGTATTCTCGAACTACGAGATGGGGCCGGGCCCGCAAGACGTCGCGCTCCTTCAGAAGGCAGCCGCGGTCGCCGCCATGTCGCACGCGCCGTTCTTCGCCGCCGCGGGGCCGCAGTTCTTCGGCGGGAAAGACTTCCTCGCCCTCCCCAACTTGAAGGACCTCGATTCGGTGTTCGAGGGGCCGCAGTACGCCAAATGGCAGGCCTTCCGCGAGTCCGAGGACTCCCGCTACGTGGGGCTCCTCTGCCCGAAGTTCCTCCTCCGCCTCCCGTACGGGCCGAACACCACCCCGGTGAAGATGTTCAACTACGAAGAGACGGTCGAGGGCGAGCACGACGCCTACCTGTGGGGAAACAGCACGTTCGCGTTCGCGACCCGGATGGCCGACAGCTTCGCGAAATACCGGTGGTGCCCGAACATCATCGGGCCCCAGGCGGGCGGCACGGTCGATAACCTGCCGCTTCATCAGTACTCCGCGATGGGCGCGAGCCAGCTCAAAATCCCGACCGAGGTGCTCATCACCGAGCGGCGCGAGTTCGAGCTCAGCGAGCAGGGCTTCATGGCGCTCACCTACCGGAAGGACTCGGACAACGCCGCCTTCTTCTCCGCGAACAGCGTGCAAAAGCCGAAGACCTTCGGGCAATCCGCCGAGGGCAAAGAGGCGGAGCTGAACTACAAGCTCGGCACGCAGCTCCCGTATCTCTTCGTCGCTTGCCGCATCGCGCACTACCTCAAGGTGATTCAGCGCGAGCAAATTGGTACTTCCAAGGAGCGCGGCGATCTCGAGTCCGAGCTCAACGAGTGGATTCGTCAATACGTCGCCGATATGGAGTCGCCGACGGCGGCGGTTCGTGGAAAGCGCCCGCTTCGCCAAGCGCAGATCAAGGTCACCGACGTGCCGGGGGACGCCGGTTGGTACAAGATCGACATGAAAGTAAGGCCCCACTTCAAGTACATGGGCGCCTTCTTCACCCTGAGCCTGGTCGGCAAGCTCGACAAGGATTGAGCGCGGGCAGGCGCGCGGTGGCGTGTGGCGGCGAGCGGTGTGGCTCGCTCGTCGATTCGGAGAGGCGCGCGTGTACGCCTGCGCGCTTCGTGGAGTGTCCTTTTGGTGCAATCTTTCCGCTCGTCGCGGAACGTTCCGGTCGGCCCTTTCGCGACCAGGGGAGTGGTTCATGTCGTTCCAGTGCTACATTTCGATCAAAGGCAAGCAGCAGCAGCAGTTCAAGTCGGAGACGAAGAAGACCGGACGGTCCGACAAATTCATGGAGTTCATCGCCTTCAAGATGGGCTCCAGTGTCCCGGTCGACGCGAACAGCGGTGAGCCGAAGGGTTTCCGTCAGCATCGCCCGCTCGTCGTCACGAAGGAGCGCGGGGCCGCGTCGCCGCAGATCCTCCAGGCCCACTGGCGCAACGAGCTCTTGCCGGAGGTCGTCCTCGAGATCGTCGGCCGCTCGGAGGACGGCGCGAAGGAGATCGTGCAAGAGCGAATCACCCTGAAAGACGCGATCATCGTGTCGATCGACCGCTATTCGCACTCGTCCGCGAAGGCCACGATCGACGCCGACGTCGACTACCTGGAAGACGTCGCCTTTCGGTATCGCCAGATTATGGTCGAGAACCCGGCGGCGGGCACCTCGACGAGCGACGACTGGAACGAGCCCGGCGCGTGAGCCATCGGGGCACGCTCGGTCATTGACCAGACTTCGGTGCCGGCGCCCCGTGATGGCGAGGGTGCTGGCGCCGAGGGCTCGGCCACGACCTTACGCGGAGCGATACCATGCGAACGAAACATACGGGTCAATCGGGCGTCGCCGCGGTATCGCTCCTGTCGCGGGTTCGTGCGCCTACGAGCGCCGGGCGCGCCACCGCGAGCGAAGTCCGGGCGAGCATCCTTCGGCACCTCCAGGCGATGTGCGGCACACGTCTCGGGTCGATGCCGGTGCGTCCGGATTACGGCCTCCCCGCGATCTCCGAGATGGTGCACTCCTTCCCGGACGCGACGAGCGCGATCGCACGCGCGCTCGTGTACACGATCGAGACCTACGAGCCGCGCCTCGCCCGTGTTCGGGTTCGCCACGTCCCCTCCGAGGGGAGCGCGCTCGTCGTCCGCTTCGAGGTCACGGCCACGTTGCGCGGCGAAGACGACGACACGAAGGTCCGCTTCTCGACCAGCATCGACGGATCGCGACGAATCACCGTCGCGTGAAGAGACGAGCGGCGCGCTCGTCGATTACGGGTCAGTAACGCATGGAATCACCAGGCTTTTTCTTTCCCGGCGGCCCGCTATCGTCGAGGGATGGAGCGCGAGCAACCACGATCTACGCGAGCCCGCCCGTGAGGCGCTGCCGAGGTGGACACGCGCCGATGCATCGTGGCCGTCGGCGCGCCGCTCGCGAG
>JAAFHV010000232.1 GCA_013297655.1 Myxococcales bacterium
TTCCTCGCTGCCTACCGAGAGGCGATGCAGAAGGTCCGCGATGGCGTCCTCGGGGTGCTCTCTCCGCGCGGGACTTGGAGAATGCATCGCGAGTTTGGCTTCGGAGTTTCAACCGCTTAGCGTCAACGTCGGTCGGATCTTTCGCTTAGCGTCAACGTCGGTCGGATCTTTCCCGCTGCTTCGGAGTTTCAACCGCTTAGCGTCAACGTCGGTCGGATCTTTCCACAGTCGTCGGATCTTTCCACAGTCCACATCGGTCGGATCTTTCCACACCACGTCGTCGCCTGCCGATGCGCCGCGGGGGACGCGGGGCCGCATGGCGGGGGCGCATGCCCAGCAAGCGAGCGACGAAGCCGACCAACGAGCGTGGCGGCGCTCCTCGGTCGGCAACGGTCGGTGGAACCCGGGCACCCATGTGCCCGGATAGTTCAGTTATGGCTCTCGTTGTAGCCGCGCACGTCGACGGACAGGTACTCGTTCTCCGCCTCGTCCTCGCTCCACGTGCGGATGCGGTAGGCCCCCGAACGCATGTGCTCCTGCTCGAATCGGAACTCGGGCATCGAACAGTAGAAGTTCGGGAACGTGCCTTTGACCGTTCCGGTCGTCGTCTTCGTCTGCGGTTCGTCGTCGGGAACGCCCGGGATGTCGAGGATATCGTCCCATACTCCCGTGCTCGGGTTCTGGAATTGGAGCCGCGTGTGGAGCTTGTATTTCAAACAGTCGGCGAGACGGCTCGGGCCGATCGACTTCACGTACCAGCGGTATTTCGGCACCGGACGGGCGTCAGGGCTCATGTTGAACCTGACGATCGTCGTGCGCCTCGCAGAGCCCCCGCAACCCGAGGGGTTGATGTTGCCCGCGGTCCTAATGTAGCGCCCCGTGTCGCCCGCGTCGTCGAGCGTAAACGTCTCGTTCGGTGTCTCCCCCGTCGCGCAGTGATTGAGCGCTTGGGACGTGGTACCGATGTTCTCCTCGACGTCTTGTTCTGCTGCTGCTTCCTCAGCCGATCCGTCGGTAGGGGCCGCGCATCCGAGGGCGGACACCGTGCCGATGACGAGAGCAATGGCGCCGCGAACGATGGTCTTCATCTTCGATATTCTCCGGTCTGCGGGTAGCGGCTTCCCGGCGAAGCCCGCTCCCACGGCGCTCCTGACACGGCCCGCATCGGAATGGCGCACCAAAAGTTTCGGGGCCACGAGTCGATTCTCTTGCCGCCCGAATCATCACCTACGTGGGCAATGTCGAGGCTGGTTCGCCGGACCTTCGTCCGGATGGCGTGGTGGCACGTGCGCGCGGCTATCTCGGAGCCGAGGCCGAAGG
Organism: Myxococcales bacterium; assembly: GCA_013297655.1. Taxonomy (GTDB): domain Bacteria; phylum Myxococcota_A; class Polyangia; order Polyangiales; family Polyangiaceae; genus JAAFHV01. The sequence goes on from JAAFHV010000232.1 coordinate 1,321, forward strand.
CGCACGCAAACCGTAGTTGCGTGGCCAGGCGCCTTAGCTCCGCCTTCGACGGGCCGCGACAAGGCACGCGAGCGCGCCGAGCCATGCAAGCGCACCGGAGGGCACCGGCTGCGCGGGTCCGAACGCGCAGCCGCGGGGAGGGAGCGGCGCTTTTATCCGTGCCGCGGGAGCTGGCGCAGGAGACGCGCTCGGTGTGGCGGGTGGGACCGGGACGACAGCGGCCACGGCGGGCGACTGTGGCGCCGGCGGAAGGAACGGAGCACCGAGCGCGGGGCTGCCCTCGGTGGGCCCGGACGTCTGGAGGAGAAACACCTCGTGGAAAGCGACCGCCGGGGCACCGCTTCTTCGGACGGAAACCGCTGGGGCGGCGGTGCGGTCGACCACGTGAAGGCAATGGGAGTCGTTCAACGTTGCTGCCTTTCCCGCTCCGTCTTGTGCGGTAACGAAGAACCCTCCCGCGTAGCGACGCAGCGGACGCTCTCGAAGCGAAAGCGTGGGCACGGACCGCACGCGCGCGCGCACTGCGACGCCGCCGAACATGTCGTTGAAGCGGTCGAGCCCCGCAGCGCCACCGGCGTCGAACGTGAGCTGCTGGTACCCGAGAGGCATCACTTGCAGCACCACTGCAGGCGCGCCGGCATCGTAGCGAGCCTCCACGAGGGCGGCCTCTGCCTCCGCGAGGGCGAGGGCGGGAGGCATGGTGTACACCCCGCCGGCGCGGAGGCCTTCGAGCTCGGTGGGAAACATCGCGGTATGCGACGCGCCCTCGAACGGGACCTCGTCGGCGTTCATCAGGACGAGAAGGAGTGTCTCGTGCGAGCCTCCTTTGCTCTCGGGCACGAGGGCGATGTCGGCCACGCCCGAGGTGCGATACCGAATCATCGCGCCGCCGAGGTTTTGAAATACCCAATACGCGGCCCCCTTCTCCGGCACGAACGAAGGTGGAAGCGCGCCTCCTCGCGCACGCACCTCGGCGTCGAGATTGGAAGCCATTGTCTCCACGACGGGAACACCGAGCGGAGTCGGAGAGTCGCTCCAGAGGCCGCTTGGCCCCGTGCCCCCGGAAATGACACGCGGAAGCCCTGCCTGAAAGTCTCGCTCGCGGGGGGAGAGCGGCCGCTCTGGCGGGAGGACGATGGGCGGGGGCAGGTCCTCTTCGTGTTCCGAGCAATTCGCTGCCGCCGTCTTCGTGATCCTCGCGCGAACGAGGGCGAGCGCTGTCTCGCGGTCGAGTCTTGTCATTCCAGGACTCGGGAGCACCTGGAGACTGCCAGCGACCACCCCCTTCGGCACAGGCAACACGTAGACCTTCCCCGCCCCTTTCGGCCATACGCTGACGATCGCCCGGTTCTCGACGCTCGTGACGACCATTTGTTCGATCGGCGCCGTGGGGACACGTGGGTCCGCCGAGAGACCGGCGCCGAGGGCGAGCTTCGGCACGAGGAAGAAGAGGAGAGCAACGAGGAGGAAGGCGCGCGGCATGGTGTGCACTCGAGGCTCGCGCCTCCAGAGCGATGAGAGTTGGGTCGGACAGCGACGGCAGGCACGGGTTCCGCGAAACATCATGGTGCGAGCGGGTCCCGTGCGCCGCCGCACGCGGCGTTTCCGTAGGCATCGAGCCTGGCAGGGGATGCGAACGAGCCGGCCTCGCGCTGACAGTGGAGGCCGCTGATGCACGCATTTCCGCCCGCGATTTGGCCATTTCGACACACGTAGGACGCCGACGTGTTCTTCGCGTTGCAGTAGGTCCCGTCGCGCATGCCGGCGCACGTGATCGCGCCGAAGTTGCGGCAAGTCGCCCCGTAGCGCGTCTTCGCGACGTCGGGGGCCATGACCCCGACGGCGACCCACGCACAAGCCGCGTTCGCCCGCTGGGATGGGACGGCGAGTGCGCCCACCGTCGCGTGGGCCAGGTCGAGAATGGTAGAGCCGTACCCGACGAACATGGACCCAATCGCAAAGGCGTAGAACGCCGGGCTCATACCGAGCGGTGTATCGACGCCGATGAACGACACCTCGTTCGCCCCGCCGTAGGTCATGAGCGCGAAGGCATGCGAAATCAGACCCGACCGCATGTAACCGCGCCGATCCGCCAAACCAGCCATCGTCCACCCTTTGGGCACCGACGTCGGCTCGGGGTCCGTTGCGTGCCGAGAGGTGTATTGGTCGGACGCGGCCTCCCAAGGATGGAGATGGTTTCGGTATGGGTGGGCGCCCGTTGGGAGCGCCTGACCGCCGAACGAAAGCACTTCTGCGCTGAAAGGCTTCCGGCCTCCCTCGCTCTCGGCTGCCATCGCGAAGACATCTGCCAGTCCTTCGTGGATTGCCTTTGCGTGGATGTACGCATCGACCGATCGGAACTCGTTCGGAGACGTCGGGGCGACCAAGCCACGATTGTGGAGCAGTGCGTGGGCATATTCGTGGGCCACCATGTCGTACGCGATCGGCGAAGGGTAGCGAGTGTAGATAGTGGCCTTGGCGTTCTCGGGAACAATCCCATCGCCAACGAGAATGGCGTTCCAATTCGGGGAGAAAGCTCCGAACGCAGAATTGTACTTCTCGTGAACGAAGACCGGAACGAGACCATCCCGACGACCGAACCCGCCGACGAGCGCGGTCGCGAAGAAGTCGGCGGCATTCGCCGTATGATACTGCGCGTTGACGGCGATACCGGGCGCGTAGTTGACCGGTGCGCCCTTAGGAATCGTCGCGTCGGCCACCCAGACGTCGCCGAAGGCGGTCGCGGTGATAGGAGCGCCGGTGGAGCGATCGAAGATCGCGACCCTTCCGCCCCGCGTATCGCGGACGAGCTTTCCATCCTTAACCGAGCAATCGAGCATGGCCTGGGCGTTCGCGCGCCCGTTCGTGGCGTCGAAGTAGGATTCCGCCGAATACGCGAGAGCGTGCAGGTCGGTCCGGCCCTCGGCGACGATGGCGCCGGTCTTGGCATCGATGTCGACCCTGAGGGAGCCCTCGCGGTCGGCAACCTCGACCCGGTAGACGAGGATGGGCCGATCGGGCGCAGTCGTCACACCGAGCAGGGGCGGCTCCGGGACCGTTGCGTCCTCCCCACCGCGAGCGAGCGCTTTACGCCTCGCGCCGTCCGCGTCGAGAACGGGAGCCACGTCGATCGCGCCAACCGCGGAGGTACGAGTCGCGAGGAACGCGAAGGTCCCGTCGTCACGGAGTCCGAGCGACAAGCTCTCGTCGAGTAGAGGCACGTCCGTTCCCGGAACGACCTTTCTGAGCCTGAGCGCCGACCCTCCGGCGGTGCTCCGCATATCGCCCAGGCTCGAGGCGTGGGTCGCGCTCGTGCCCAACGCAGGAGCGTCGCCGAGCTCGTTCAAGAAGGCGCGGGCTTCGGACTCCGAGGCGCCTCCGTGGAAGATGGCGCGGCCGCTGTCGGTCGCCACGTAGCCGTACGCCCTCCCCTGCGCATCGCGGAGCGTGAGGATGGAGGCACCGGTTTTCCGACCGAGGGTCTCCGCGAGGTCGTCCGGCGCGGTCTGGAATGGAGGTGGGTCTTCCGCGCCTCCGCATGCACCGACGAGGAGGCCGAGACCGACGAGACCGACGAGGGGAAGGAGGTTCGTTTTCATGTGCTGCCTTTCGAGCGCGGTGTCGGCAGCGGCATCCGAGCTGTTGCGAAAATTCGCTCGACGGGACGAACTTTCTCCTCGGGGCTAGGCAATCGGGCTCCGCGCACGTCGCTACCGCCGCGTCCGTCGGTTCACGCCACACGAGCGATCGCGGGCGTGCAGCACTCGGAGCGCGGACGAGCGCGCGAGCGAAATCGGAACGTCGATCCCGCCGGCGACGGCGGTGCGGCGCGGCACGCCGTCGTCGTAGATGCCGCGCGCCCGAGGGCGAGCTCGAGCCGCGCGACGCCCCACCGCGAGACTCACACGAGACGTCGCGCCTATTTCTTCGGTTCTTCCTGAAATCCTTCGCCGATCCCTTCCTCCCCTCATTCCGACACGGGCAGCGAGGAAGGCCGCGGCCGCGACGGGCGTATCGCGGGCCATGCGTCCTTGTCCGAGCTGGAGGGCGCCGATCGCGCTGTCGCTCGCTTCGGTTCATGGCGTGCGCTGCGGGTCGTGCGGGTACTGCGGGCCCCGTCGCCCCGAGGTGCTCGTGCGGCTGCGCACGGCCGAGGGGGAGCTCTTTCGGCTCGACCAACGCACGCCAGCTCGACGCCGCGGGGCGAGACGCGATCCGGCGCGCGCTGCGGACACGTTGGGGCGCGATCGCCGTCCTCGTCGTCGGCGCGCTCCCCTTCTTAGGTATCGCGATTGCCGGCGTCGCGGCGGGCATAGCGCACGACGGCCCGGTGACGAACCGAGTCATCCTCGTCGGTGTCATCTGTTTCCCGATGGTGATTCACGCGTCCGTGGGCACGCTCCTTTATCGCAGCGTAACGGGAGCAAAAAAGCGCCTCCTCGCCGCGTCCGCCGCGGTCCCGCCGGTTCGTCCGGGGGAGCCCGTGACGTGCGCGGTGTGTGGTGCGCCGCTCGCGGTCCACGGCGTCGATCCGATCGCGCGCTGCGGCCATTGTGCGGCCGACAACGTCGTCCATCCGGCGGCGCTCGCGCAGGCGGTGGCGAGCCGCGCGATGGACGTCGACGCGATCGGTGCCAAGACCGCAGCGCGCGCGAGAGAGGCCGTCGCCGCGGCAGGACACGCGAGCGCGATGGGTATCGCGGCGACGTTCGGAACGCCGGTCGCGAGCTTCGTCGCGGCGGTGCTGCTGCTCCTGTTCGCGAAGGTCCTCGAGCCGCTCGCCGCGCTCGCGCCGAGCCCACTCCAGCGTTACGCCTGGGTCGAGACCAAACGAGGGCGCTGCATCGGGCTCATCGCCCACCACGGCAGGGTGGTCGAGGCCCACTTCGGCGGCAACGACAGGCTACCAAACCCGATGCGCCTAGAAGCGCTGCCCGCGCGGTTCGCGCCGACCGAGGTTATCGGGCGTGAGATGCTCCTTGCCAATGGCAAGCGTGGACGCGTAGTCGGTATTACCGGCGCACCGGTGACCAACCGCGAGCAAGTCGTGCTCGACAGCGGCGGGCACGGAGACCTGCCTGGGGCGTGCGCGGGGGAGTGAGGGTCTTGGGGCCTTCGAGAGCCGCGGGGCTCGCTCGACCGAGCGCGCTATTCGCTTGCCACTCCGCGAGGACCGCGCTTCGCTCGATGACATGAGCCGCGCCCTAGCCACTGCCAGCTCGATGCACCTGGTCAAGCGTCGAACTTCGTTTACTGCGTTCTCCAGCCCACGATGCCTCCCCGTGCTGCTCGTCGTCGCCGCGTTCGGCTGTGGCTCGAAGCAGAACGACGACGGACCAAGGCGCGACCCGGAGGGCGAGCAGGTGCCTCCGCCGGCGCCCCCATTGCCCGAAGTCGTCATCGGGACGGAGACGCCTTTCGTCGTAGCTCCAGCGGAGGTCGAGATCTATTGGGTGACCGACGCTCCAACGGCAACGTTCACCCCCGCGTCTGGTCGCACATCGGACCATGGCCCGCTGCCACGCCACCTGACGATCGTGCCTGTCACGGAGACGACGACATTTACCGTCACTGCGACCAACGAGAACGGCACTACGAGCAAGTCGGTCACCGTGAACGTGGTGCCCGGGGTCGCGACGAATCTCGAGGCGAACCACCTCGTGTGTGACCCCGCTCGCGGCAAGCTCTTGGTCTCCGTTGCTACCTCCGACCGGCTCCACGCCAACACGATCGCGGTCGTCGACGCCGCGACGGGTGCGGTCGAAAAGACTACCCCGATAGGAAGCTCACCCAACCGACTGGCGCTCTCCGATGACGGAACCACGCTATGGGTCGGGGTCGACGGCGCGTCTTCGTTTCGCAAACTCGACACGAGAACGGGCGCCGTCGGGCCGCTCGTTCCGCTCCCGAACGACCCAAGCCCGACGAGTCCGCCCGTTGCGGATCAAATCGTGGCACTCGAGGGCGACGCCAACGCTATTGCCGTGACGGTCGGGCTGAAGGATCGCATCGGCCAGGAGTTTGCCGTTGCCGTTTACGACGACGGTGTCATGCGCGCGAAGAAGCTCGAGGGAGACGCCGCGACGATCATCGCGCGCGGTGCCGGCGCCACGGAGCTCTTCGGATATGCCACGTCGCCCGAGCTCCGGCGCGTGTTTTCACGTTTCACATTGGATGCGACGGGCATCGCAGTGGGGCAGCGGTCCGACACCCGTGCGGAGCGCGAAGTGCCGTTCACCTACGCCGAGGGACAAATTTATCTCGCCACGGGGGTGGTACTCGATGCGAACGTCTTCTCCACGCTCGGCACCTACAAGATGGCCTGGTCCGGGCCAACGTTCCCAGACGTCGCGAACAAGACCGTCTACCGAGCCTCCGGCGTCGACGAGATCGTATCGTTCGACATCAGCACCTTCGTTCCGCGCGGAAAATGGTCCACGTCCGCGATCGGTTTCTCGGAGATAGTGGGATGCGGCGAAAGCGTGGGTGTCATCGGGACCATCAGGAGGCACCTTGGAATTCGTGAGCCGGGAGCGAAAGACGAGCGCCCCAAGCTGTACGTGATTCCCAAGGCCGCGATTCGATAGCTCCAGAAGGTCTCGCGCGTTCGCGCCACCCTTCGAGCACGCTTCCCGTCTGGGTGGCGCGCCGCACCGCTACGCTTCGGCCGCGGCCGGCGAGCACACACTGACGGCGAGCACACACTGACGGCGAGCGCCGCCCCTCACGGCTCGGGCGTTCGAGCACTCCGCGCCTTTGGAAAGCCGGCAACCCGCCTCCGATAGCACCCGCGGCGCCCTGCACTGCGTCTGGCATCGCAGCCCACCGGGCCCGTATCGCCCGTGTCCGCCAAATCGGCGTTTTTGGCTGCGTCCTTGGACGCGTCGCGAGCCACGCTGCCATCGTTCGCCCGAGACGCGTCGCCCTCTTCGGCCGATACGTCCGCGCCCGGTTCGACGCTCGGCTCGCTCCCGCACGCCGGCACGAGCCCGGAGGCGGCAAGGGTGGCAACGACGGCAAATGCTCCAACGCGACCGAGTCGATTCATAAGCGGCTTAGCGCCAACGTCGGTCGGATCCTTTCTCCCGCGGCCATACTCGTCGACCGACTCGGTACGACGAAGCGCAGCTCCAAGCGAGAGAGCTGGCGGTGGCGGAGCGGTCACGGGCTGCGCGGAGGCACGCACCGGCGCAACTAGTGAAGCGAGCAAGGCGAGGATAAGGACGAGCTTGGGTGCGAGGAGCTCATCTAGAGGCCGCTAGGGATCGTGGGTGGTTCCGTAGGACGGGGAACGCGCACCATTCCGGCGAAGAATGCGACCCCGGGGGGCCCATCAGAAGCCTTCGACACGCCCATCCACGCGAACTCTCGGTTGACCCAGATGTTCGTCATGAATTGGGCGTCGCTTTCGCCGTCCACGTCCCATCCGAGGCCGTCGGAAATGCGGACGATCCGAAGCTTGGAAGCGGAGATCGGGGCAGCCAGCACCCCTTCGTTGACGACACCCGCCGTCGCAAGCGGGAGCTTTGCCACTGCGCGCCTCGAGATGGAACGTTCGGATAGGCCGAAAGGCGAAGCGTACACGGTAGACGTCGAAATCGGGGCATCCGACTCGAGCCAAACGATCTCGTTCCCCGCCGTAACATCGACCGCAAACGAGACAATCTCGTTGCCAGCGAGCGGCCGTATCAGCATTCGCGACGCGCCCTGAATCGGGACGAAGCCGATTCCTTCGTCGAGCTTCACGAGGTACCCACCAGGGACGGGAAGAAGCTCCCCGCCGCTGACGGGGGGTGTCTCCGAAACCACCCGACCGTCGGCGATGGTTAGCGCAGAAGGAGAGTGCGAACCCTGGATTCCGACGAATCCATCCCCGTGGGCGAGCCCTCGAATGAACGGGTTCCGGTTCAGTTGACTCGTCACTTCGACGGCGGTGAACCTGCGCATTTCGCCCTTTGGAGCGTGGAGAATGTGTGCGAACGCAGGCCCTTCTTCTCGGCCCTCGATCGGGGGATGCTCGAAGATCGACGCGGCGGTCCCGAACGGACTCGAGTGCACGTTCAGCACGGCACAAGAATTCTCCCCGAATCGCCCCGCGAACGCGACCTCGCCCGCGCCGTGGAGCGTCTGAACGACAGCCAATGCGACTCGCCCGCTAGGCGCGGCGATCTGCCGCGTGTACGAAAAGTGCACGCCGCTACTATCCTCGTACGGCTGCGCAAGCCGACTCGGTTGAAAGGACCAAAACTCTCGAATGGGCGATTCGGCGAAGAAGGTCAGACACCCCGCCCGGCCCGACATGCAGGCTCTCCAGGGAAAAGGTGGTGCCGAGGCCGCCGGATCGAGCGAAATGTTGATGCCGCAGGGCGGGCCCGAACCGAGCGGTTCCCAAGGCCCCGGCGGCAGGACCGAAGTGTCCAGCGTCGCATCGAACGCGACCCGCACATCTCGCGGTTGGGCACGATCAGCCCGTACTGCGGCGTCGAGCGCGGCGGAATCGCGACCGCCATAGGTAGGGTCAGCGTCGTCCGTCCCGCACGAAGGAGCCGCAACCATCGATGCCGCTGCGGCGAACACGAGGAGCGCGAAGGATCTCGATGCGAACCTGCTCATTGGAAGTGACCCTTGGCCAACGCGTTGCCGGTCGTCACTTTCACGTTACGCTCGTCATGCGATGGGCGCACGCGTGAAGACGGCCTTCGACCGCGATCCGGTTCGCCGCGCTCCTGGTCGGCAAGCGGGTGCTCGTGGCGAGTTAGGGCGTGGGTGGTGTCGGTAGAGGCGCCGCTCCTTCACCAAGCAAGCATCCACGAAGGGCTCATGGAGCGCTGAGCTCGACCCCATTCCGCTTCCTCCGTCCAAGTCGCGCGGCCAGGGCCGCCAGCGCGAGAAGGCCCATGGCCATTCCGCTTGTCTCGGAGCTCCCCGAGGAAGGTCCGACACGACACGCGCAGCTCGTGTCGTCTCCCGGGGGTGGCTCGCTGCCAGGCGTCGAGCCGTCGAGTGCTCCGGATCCGCTGTCCACAGGGCCGCTGTCGACGACTGGACCGCCGTCTGCGCCCCCTGCGTCCGTGCCTGGGCCTAGCTGTTGAGCGACGGGCGTCGTGAGCGCGGGGGCCTCTTCTTCGAGGGAAGAATCGAGGAGCGGGCCTTCTGGACCGAGGGCGGGTAGTGACGTATGTCATGGACGGCGAGGGTTATGCGTTTTGCGTGGGCGAGCGGGCGGCCAGGCGGTCTGGGTGATGTACGCGTACGGCAAAGTGGCAGGCCGAGCGGATGAAGAACGACTGCCGAATCACGCGTGGGGATTCAAGGAGCTGTGACCGGTTCGGTTGCGAGGCCGCTGCTGCATCGCGACCGCCGTCAATCCGAGCTCGCCCCGTGGGCTCGAACATCTTCGACCGCGTCCGTAATGCACTCGCGGATCGCGGGGAACGGCTCGACCTTCGCCGCGGTGTCGAGGCGCTCGAGGGCCTCGGCGCGCAGCGCAGATGCACCTGCGACGATGACCGAGATGGAGCGCGCTGCGAACGCTCTCACTTCGGGATCCTCGTCCGTAAGGCCGCGAAATACTGACTCGGCGAAGTGGCGCTGGCCCGTGAGGCAGTAGGCTGCCTCGGCCGCCGCAACTCGGCGACCCGCGTCTGCCGAGCCGTGCTCGCGCGCGACTTCGGTCACGAGCGGCAGCAGGCTGCGGAGACCAAGCTGGCCAATTGCCCAAAGTGCGTACGAGGCCACGAGGCGATCGTCGCTCGCGACCAGGTCGGGCAACAGGGCGCCCACGACGGACGCGGCTCTCTCCTCGACCGCCCATTCGAGCGCGGTCGCCACCACAAAGGACGCGTCATCCTTCAGCGCTTCGACCAAAAGCGGAAGGTGCTGGCCGTCGGGATGATCGCGAAAGTACTCAATCGCCTCGCATCGCTCCAGCGCGTCGGTGCTCGCCGCCCATGCCGTCGCCTGCGATACGCTGGTTATGCTCATCGTCGTCTTTTCGTGCGGTCTCGATTGGGAGTGATCACCGGCGACTTCTATCGTAGCTGCTGCAATTCTGTTTCGGAATGCTCCCGGCCTCGTGGAGCCTTTGACGCCAGCGCGATCTTGGCGAGACGATGGAATCGCGACGTGGTTCTGGGCATGTTGGACGGCGATGACACGAAAGAGGAAGCCGGTCGCCCACGTGGCGCTGCGAAGGGCGCGTGAAGCGGCGCGCGCGGGCGACTGGGAGCGGGCGAGCGCGCACTACGACGTGCATTGGGACGCTTCGGAGGGCGACTACACCACGGTCGGCGTGCGGCGCTCGTACGGGCTTCGTGAGTGGGCCGAGGTGGGCCAGAGCTATCCGGCGGCCATCGAACGAATGCGTGAGTTGCTTCGCGAGGCGCTGGCGAAGTACGAGAGCACGGGCGACACATGGTGGCTGTTGGATGGGCACGCGCTCGACCGCGCGCTCGGCTCAAGAGCCGCGATCGAGCTCACCGTTCGGCTGCACGAGGGCGGGAGCCCACGCGCGAAGAACGCGGTTTTTTGCCTATGGCGCGAGCTTGTCGAGGCCGGGCACGAGGTGATGGTGGCCGCGGAGCTCGGAGATCCCGAGCGGCAGTACGCACCCAGCCTCGCCTACGTCGATATCTTCGAGAAGATGAAGCGAAGAGGGCAGCTGCGCGCGGGCCACGACTCCGCGCGCGTGAGGTTCCGCGAGACCGCGAGGCTGCTGATTCGTTTGCTCGAGGTCGGCGGGCGCTTCGGGGAGCGGGCGGAGTTCGAGCAGCGGGCGCGAAGGGATGCCGAGAATCGTGGGTTTTCTTTGGAGGGGTGACGGGCGGTCGGCCCCGAAGGATTGGGCGATGCGAATCTCTGCCGACGCCGGCCTCACCTGCATGATTCGGGATTCATACGTTCGCGCGCCATGCCCCACGTCGTTCCCATTTCGCCCGATCGTTTTCCGCGTCTCGAGCAGCTCGCTCGCGCCCTTGCCCCCACCCCACCCCAAATAAAAATACCCCACGTGCCCGAAGGCACGTGGGGTTGGGAGTGACGGGTCGGAGGAAGGCAAACTCTGACTCGTCACGTGAGCTGTTCTCGTCGGACACGCGGTCTGGCTGCCGCGGTCACGCGCTCGGCCGCGTCACACCGGGTCGTCGTTCGGCGCGGGTTGGGGGTCGGGGACGTCGTCGTCGGCGTCTTCCCCGGGCTCGCGGACGAGCTCGTCCACCTCTTCGGCGGAGGCGTCGCGCTTCTGGGCGCGACGCTTGTCGCGGAGGTAGGCGCTCAAGAACTCGCGGGCAGTATCCGGGTGCTCGCCGAAGGTGAAGCGCGCGATTTTGCGCACCTTCCCGAGGCGGTCACGAATGAGCTTGAGGAGCCGACCGCGACGGAGGACCGCAGCGCGAGCGCCGCCGTTCTTGGGCACCGTCTTGCGCGCAGAGAGGATGTCGGCCGTCTCGGCGCCCTCGTCGAGCAGCGCGAGATCAAAGCCGGCGAGGTCGGCGAGGTCGCTTTGCAGGACGCGGCCAACGTCGACGTAGGCCGCGAGCGCGCTGGCGAGCGCGGGGATATTGGCGGGGGCCGACTCGTGCTCCCGGCGGAGTGACTCGACGAGCGTGTCTTTGCCGTCGCGGACACCGTCGTCGACGACGATTTCTACGCCCGAGCGAATGCGTGCGAGGACATATTGCGCGCGCTCGATGACCGTGTCGGTGACCGGCACACGGCCCTGGGCGACCATGGAGTCGGCGATACGGACTTGGTCGACGAGATACACGATCTCGGGGCCCACATCGCCGCCGAGGCGCTTCTTGTGAGGCTCGAGCGACATGGGCAGACCCTCGCGCGGAACCTGATGCCACTCCACCCTCACGGCGGCGATGATCGCCTCACTGGTGAAGACGCTGACTGGCATGCCGACGCCGTTCAAGCCGTTAGGCTCTGCGGCGATCTGCGCCTCGAGGCTGGACCGAACATCGGGGGTAATGCGCCCCCTCATCGCGGCGAGGAGCTTCTTGGGCTCCATCGTCGTCGAAGGGGCGAGCCGGGTATCCATCGTGGGGATGGAGACGTCGGCGGTGGGTTCCGCTTTGGGGGCCGACTTGGCCGTGCGAGCGGTGGTGGACTTGGACGAAACCTTGGCAGACGACTTGGCTTTCATGGCAATGGGCTCCTGGGGTTACGAGGCCGCACTCCGCGACCTGCTGCACCTCTCTCGTCCGGGCCGGGAAAGTCGTTGCGTGGGTTCGTCGATTCTTTTGTTTTTCTTCTCCGAGGTCGTTTCGTCGTCACGACGACAGGTCCCATCGGGCGGCGGAGACGGGCGGCAAATAGGAAAACCCCACATGCCGTGGGGCACGTGGGGTCGGGGGATGGCGGCGGGTACCCCGTGAGGCAGCGTGTGAACGCTGTCGTCCAGACGGCGTTTGGGGCCCACCCGTATTGGTCAGACGGGGTCGTCTTTCGGCGCCGGCGTGGGAGCCGAGTCCCCTTCGGTGCCGTCACTCGAATCGTCGTCGAGATCGTCGACGTCGTCCGGCGCGCCGGCCTTGCGATTGGCGCGTCGCACTTCGCGGTTGTAGGCGCTGAAGAACTCGCGCACGGCCTCCGGGTGACTCGCGAAGGCGAAGCGCACGATCTTGCGGATCTTGGCGAGGCGCACGCGAATCAACTGGAGGAGGCGGCCGCGGCGGAGAATGGCACCGCGAACGCCGTTGTTCTTCGTCGCGGTTTTGCGCGCCGAGAGGGTGTCGGCGGCTTCTGCGCCCTCGTCGAGCATCGCGAGGTCGAAGCCATCGAGGGTGGAGAGCTCGGCGGTGAACACGCGGGCCGCATCGACATAGGCGGCCACGGCGCTCGCGAGCGCGGGGATGCTGGCGGGGGCGGATTCGTGCGCCTTGCGGAGCGCACGAACGAGCGTGCTTTTGCCGTCGTGCACACCGTCATCGACGACCACCTCGATCGCCGAGCGGACACGAACGAGGATGTACCGCGCCCTCTCGATGAGGGTGTCGGTGATGGCGGCGCGACCTTGCGCGACCATCGAGTCCGCGACGCGGAGCTGGTCGACGAGATACACGAGCTCGGGGGCAACATCGCCGCCGATGCGCGCCTGGTGCGGCGAGAGCGACACCGCCATGCCATCGCGCGGGAGCTGGTGCCACTCCACCCGTGTAGCCGCCGACAGCGCCTCGCTGGCGAACACGTAGATGGGCATGCCCACGTCGTGCGCGACGGTGAGCTCCGAGCTGAGGAGCGCCTCGAGCTTGCTGCGCACCTCGGGAGTGATGCGTTCGCGCGCCGCGGCGAGGAGCGCCTTGGCGTCCATTTCCGTCGACGCGAGAATGCGCGTCTCGACGGAGGGAATGGAGAGGTTGAGGGTGGCCTCCGCCTTCGGGGCCGACTTGGCCTTGCGAGCGGTAGACGTGGACGAGACCTTGGCAGACGACTTGGCTTTCATGACGACTCTTCCTCTGGTTGCGAGGCCGCGTTGTTGCGACCTGGTGCCGCTCTCTCGGTGGCGAGGAGGAAGTCGTTGCGTGGGTGGTGTCTTTTTTTTGAGGGTCTGGGATTTTGGAGGAGATCGCGGGGTTGGAGCGTGCCGACTCGCGGGTGATGGGTGGCGGGGTAACGACCTGCGGTCGATCGCGAACGAGTGGGCGGTCGACGTGCTTCCGAGTGCGGTCGGTCGGCGCCCGAGTGGCTGTCGACGTGCTTCCAAGTGCGGTCGATCGGCGGCTACCTGCGGTCGAACAGCGCCCGGGTGGCAATCGACGAGCTTCCAAGCGCGGTCGATCGGCGCCTACCTGCAGTCGAACAGC
>JAAFHV010000233.1 GCA_013297655.1 Myxococcales bacterium
CCACCGAAACGGCCTTGACGGGAGAGCCCGAGCCCGTATGGTGCGCGTCCCCTCATGCAAGTCACAGTCTCGCGCATCTCTCCCGTCGTCCTCGAGCTCCAAATCGACGTCCCCGCGGACGCGGTGAAGGCCGAGGTCGAACGTCAGTACACGACCCTCGCCAAGCGAGCCCACGTGAAGGGCTACCGCCCGGGCAAAGCCCCGCGTCCGGTCCTCCGCAATCTCTTCGGCGCGCAGGTCGAGAACGACGTGGCGCAGAGCCTCGTGAACACCACCCTCCCGGTGGCGCTCTCGCAGGAGAAGGTGACCCCGATCACGCAGCCGACGGTCGTGGACGCGAGCAAGGTCTCCGGCGACGCGGTGTTCACCTTCAAGGCGCGCATGGAAGTGCAGCCCGAGCTCGCGGACGTAAAGTTCGAGGGCCTCGAGCTCTACCGCCCCAAGGTCGAGGTCACGGACGCGCAGGTCGACGAGCAGATCGAGGCCCTCCGCGCGCGCCACGCCACGTTGAAGACGCCGGAGCCCGCGCGTCCGGTGAAGGCGGCCGACGTGGTGACGATCGACTTCACCCTCAAGGTGGACGGCAAGGACGTGAAGGACGGCGGCGGCGAGGGCATCCAGCTCGAGGTCGGCGCTGGCCAGGCTCTCCCCGAGCTCGACACCGCGATTCTGGGCAAGAGCATCGGCGAGACGTTCGAGGCCGAGGCGAAGTTCGGCGCGAACCACCCGCGCAAAGATTTCCAAGGAAAGACGGGCACTTTCGTCGTCAAGCTCACCGACGTGAAGGAGCGCGAGCTCCCCGCGGTGGACGACGAGCTCGCGAAGGACGTCGGCAGCTTCGGCACCCTCGTGGAGCTCCGCGCCGACATCCACACCAAGCTCGAGAAGATGGCGAAAGAGCGCAGCGAGACCTCCGTCGCGGAGCAGATCGTTGCGAAGCTGAACGAGCTGAACCCGTGCGAGGTTCCCCCGTCGCTCGTCATGCAGCAGGCGCAGATGCTCCAGCAGGAGCTCACGATGCAGGCGCGCCGCGCAGGTCAGCGCTTCACGCAGCAGCAGGCCGAGGAGCTCGGTCGTGCGGTCCTCGCCGACGCGGAGCGCAAGGTCCGCGCGGGCCTCGTCATGGCGGGCATCGCCAAGGCGCACCAGTTCCAGGTGAACGACGAGGACCTCGAGAAGGGCCTCGCCGAGCTCTCCGCCGAGACGGGAAAGAACGTTGCCAAGCTCCGCGTCGAGTACCGCGAGAAATCCAAGCGCGACATCCTCGTCGGCATGATCCTCGAGGACAAGATCCTGGACTTTATCGAGGGGAAGTCCAAGATTGTCGATGGCGACCCGCCCGCGCCGAAAGCCGACGAACCGGCCGAAGCGAAGGCTGAAGAGGCGAAGTAGGCTCCCCCGCAAATTCACGAAACGAAGAGAAGGCCCGAAGGAAAAACCCTTGCGGGCCTTCGTCGCGACAAGCCGCGGCAAGTCGCGACAGAACCTCGAAGAAAGGCTCGTTTTCTATGTCGAAGCGCCCTGAAAACCGTACCCAGGCGATTCAGTACCTCGAGGCGAACCAAGAGCGCCTCACAGCTCAGGTCTACGCGTCGCCGTACGTCGTCGAGACCACCCACCGCGGGGAGCGCACCTGGGACATCTTCAGCCGCCTCCTGAAGGACCGCATCGTGTTCCTCGGCACGCCGGTGGACGACACGGTGGCGAACGAGATCGTGGCCCAGCTCCTCTTCCTCGAGAGCGAGGATCCGGACAAGGAGATCATGATCTACATCAACTCCCCCGGCGGCGTCGTTTACAGCGGTCTCGCGATCTTCGACACCATGCAGTACGTGCGTTGCCCGGTCGCGACCGCGTGCATCGGCATGGCGGCGTCGATGGCGGCGGTGCTCCTCGCCGCGGGCCAGAAGGGCAGCCGCTCGGCCCTCCCGAACTCGCGCATCATGATTCACCAGCCCCACGGCGGCGCCCGCGGCCAGGTGACGGACATCGAGATTCAGGCCAAAGAGGTCCGCCTCTTGAAGGACACCCTGACCGACATCCTCGCCACCTCGACCGGCAAGAACCGCGACCAGATCCTCAAGGATATCGATCGCGACTTCTACATGAGCGCGACCGCGGCCAAGGAATATGGCCTCATCGACAACGTGTTCTTCCCGAAGAAGAAGACGGGCGAAGAGAAGGACAAGAAGTAACCCTTCTTCCGACCCGAAGAGCCGCGTCCTGCCCCGTGCACGACGCGGCTTTGCCTATTTGGGCGCGTGGAATCGCGCTCCGGCATGCGTGTATTATGCATGTATCAAGGTGCGCGCCTTCGCGATCGCGTGCTATCGCGCGCGATCGCCTAGCTGCGTCGGCGGGGTTTTCCGGCGCGCGCGAGCGCTCAGAGCCAGCGCACGTGCTCACGGACGAGGCGGACCTCGTCCTTCGAAAAGCCGAACTTGAAGTCTGCGATCGCAGCGCGCTTCGCATCCGTGTCGCCATCGCGTGGGATCCCGCCGAGGTCGAGCTCCGGAACACCGTGCTCGCGTGCCCACGCAATCGCGGCTTCGAGAGGGGGGCTCATCTTGGAGAAGGGCCGCCTTAGGCCGCTCGTCGCGCCGTGAACCAAGTGGAGACGGCGGTCGGTGCGCACCACGATGACCCCGCCGAGGGGGCGCTCCGCGTCGCGGGCGACGAAACAAGCGATCCGCTCCGAGGACGCGGTGACGTCGGCGAGGGCACGCGTGAACGCGTGGGAACGCTGGTTTTTCCCCTGCGCTTGCATGGTCTCGTTCCAGAGCTCGATCATCGACGAGGTCGCCGCGCCGCGCACACGTTCGCTCGTCACACCGAGCTTCTTCGCGTGCTTGAGCTCGTATCGGAGCGTCTTGCGGTGGCTGCCTGCGTACACGTCGGCCTCGGCCTTCGCGGAGATCGGCATTCGCAACGTGCGCACGTGCGCGCCGGCGGGATCGTCGACCGGCGCGAACCTCTGCGCGGCGAGCGCGGACTCGACCCCGCCGACGTCGTCGCCCGCGAAGTACGGCATCACCGCGAGGCGCGCGACCCCGCGCACGTACAGGGCGCGACGGAGCGCCGCGAGCACCTCCGGCAGCGCCGACGGATCGTCGACCACCGGCCCACGCTCGACCTGGGCGAAGGGGAGCGGCACGAGGCCGAGCCGCGAGCGAAGCACCAGCGCCGCGCCGACCACCCGCGCGCCGTCACGGGCGAGGAAGAACGAGGCGCCGAACGGGCGATCGCTCGTCGCGAGGGGCGCGTAGTCCCGGAGCTGCGCGAAGCTCGCCCCCCGCGCGGTCGCCACGAACGTGTCGTAGGCGGCCTCGTCCTCCGGAGAGAGACGGGAGCGAAGCACGGTGGAGAGCACCGGCAACGTATACAGAATGTAGATGTAGGCGAGCGGCCAGAATTCGACGATCGAGGGAAAAACGAGGGGTTTCGGCCGTCCCAATCGCTACCGCGCCAAACATTGTGCGCGGTCTCTCGCGGGCGATTTGGTAAGAGCCCGAGACGTCATGGACAAGCTTCGCGTCCTTTTCTTGAACGACACCTCGCGCAACGGCGGGCCCGGTCGCAGCCTCTTCTACATCCTCAAGTTCCTGGATCCCGCGCGGATCCATCGCTCGGTGCTGCTCCCGCGGCGCGGTGTTCTGTCGGAGCTCTACGAGCGCGAGAAGGTCACCGAGGAGCTCTCGTTCGACGACACGTTGGTCGAGAACCCGGTCGAGCCCTGGACCCGCGCGATGGAGCGAAGCGACTTCGACGCGAACCCGCTCACCAAGGCGCGGCGCCTCGTCGGCAACGTGGGCCGCGGCGCTTATGCGATCACGAGCCTCGCGCGGCGCCTCGAGCGCGAAAAATACGATCTTTTGTACTGCAACGGCACGAACGCCGATTTTTTCGGCGGCGCCGCGGCGAAGCTCTCCAAGGTGCCCGCGCTCTGGCACGTGCGCTACACGTCGGTCCCGAAGGCGCTCGCGAAGGTGCACGACAGCCTCGCGGCGTCGCCGGCGGTGGCGCGGATCGTATGCGTCTCGAAGGCGTCCGCGTCGCTCTTCCCGCACTGCCCGGAGAAGGTCCGCGTGGTGCACAACGCGCTCGATCCGGACGACTTCGGCGGCTCCGCTCCGAGCCCAGTGCTTCGTCGCGAGCTCGGGTTCGCGGAGGGCACCGTGGTGTTCGGGAGCCAAGGCCGCATCCTCCCGCGGAAGGGTTACATGGAGCTCGTCGATGCCGCAAAAATGGCCCTCGCGCGCATGTCGGAGGCCGAGCGCGGGCGGGTGAGGTTCGTCGTCCTCGGCGATACCCCGGAGGATATTTTCCCGGATCACCTCGCCGAGTGCCGCGCGCGGGTCGCGGCGCTCGGGCTCCGCGAGCACGTGCACTTCGTGGGCTTCCGCGAGGACGTGCGCCCCTACGTCGCCGACTTCGACGTCGCGGTCGTCCCGAGCGTGTACCCCGATCCGCTCCCGCGCGCGGTGATCGAGTCGATGGCGATGGAAAAGCCGGTCGTCGCGTTCGACGTGGGCGGCGTCGCGGAGATGCTCCAACACGGCGAGACGGGCACCCTCGTCCCCGGCACGCCCCCCGATCTCCACGCGATGGCCGACGCGTTCCTCCGTTACTTCCGGAGCCCCGAGCTACGCGCGGAGCATGGGAAAAAAGGGCGCGCGCGCATCCTCACGGACTTTTCCGCCGAGCGTCAGGCGAAAATCCTACAGGAAGAAATCGAGCGCGCCGCCAAGCGCCGCTAAACGCGACGACCATGTAGACACTGTCAATATTGGCACGGCGGGCAGACCGAGGGCGTGCTCAGTAGCCCGCGTCGATTCCAGTGAAGCCGGCGATGCGACGCACCTCGCGCCACGTGAACGCGGCGGTGTCCTCGGCTCCGACGCCGTCGAAGTGGAGGCCGTCGGGACGGATCGGCTCGCCTCGGCTCAGCAAGTTGCACGCCTTCGTCGGGCAGACGTAGCTCATCAGATCGAGCGTCGGAAGCGAACGGGCGCGGGCGATGTCGGTCAGAATCGAGTCCAAGCAGACCACCCGCTCGGGCACGTCGCCCCAGCGCCAACGGCCGACCGGGTAGGGGACGATCGTGATGATCACCTTGCCGGCGGCGGGCCCCATCGCGTCGAGGAGGGTGCCCATGCGCTTGGTGTAGGCCCCACGGAAGGTCGGCTCGCAGGCGGTGGGGGTGAGGAACGCGCCACCCATCACGACGAGGGTCACGTCCGGCTTGAGCTCGGTCGTGTCCTTTACCCAGTCGCGTGAGCAGCTCGTGCTCTCGATTTTGCGCCCGTCGACGATGCGCGTCTCGGACTCGAAGAGCGTGCACGAGCCGACCCCGCGCTCGGCGACGAACACCTCGTGGTCGTTCTGCGCGTGGCGCATCGCGATGCCGAGGAACGACGCGACGGAGTCACCGAGCGTGAGCACCCGAAGCGTGCCTTTTCGGAGCGCCTCCGGCGGCGGCAGCGTCTGCATCGAGACCGAGTACCGCGTGGGGAACATCGAGGCCGACACGTCCATGATCGCGAGCGGTGTCTTCGGGGGCTTCCGGAGGCCGGTCACGATCGCGATCGGCGCGAAGGCGCCCACGAACGCGAGGGGCACCACGATCCACGGTTTCCCGAACGGAAGCCCGTTCTTGCGGATCGGCGTCTCGAGGAGCTTGAACGAGACCAACGCGATGACGAACGTGACGGCGAGGCGAAGCGCAAGGAGCGCCCAAGGGCCCACGTGCACCCGCTCCGGCGTCATCGTGACGAACACCGGCCAGTGCCAAAGGTACACGCCGTACGACACGTTCCCGAGGGCGCGGAGCGGCGGCACGGAGAGGGCACGCGCGACGAGCGACGTGGGGCACGTGACCGCGGCGGCGAGCACCACGAGGCACAGGACCTCCGTGCCGACGAGGCCGCCGCGGTAGAGCCACGGGCTCTCGCCGCCGAGGGTGAGCCACGTCGCGAGGAGCACGAGGCCCGCGACGATCGCGAGGCCGCCGAGGAGCCGCGCGGGCCTGCCCTCGAGGCGCGTCGTCGGGGGCAAGCGGGTCGCGAGCGCGGCGCCGAAGAGCATGCCGGAGGCCCGCGTGTCGGTGCCCATGTACACGCGCCCGGTGCGACCCGGATCGTAGAGCGCCGCGAGCAGCACGCACGCGACGATCCCGAGGGAGAGCACGACCGCGAAGAGCCCCTTGCGCTTGCCCTTCGCGAGGGCGGCCGCCGCGATCAGAGGGAAAAAGACGTAAAATTGCTCCTCGATCGCGAGGCTCCAGGTGTGCTCGAGCGGCGACGGCGCGACGAAGAGATCCCAATAACTCTTGTTGACGAAGATGGCGCGCCAGTTCGCGATGTAGCCGAGGGTCGCGAGCGCGTCGGCGCGGATGGTCGCAAGCTCGTTGGTGCGCGCGAACAGCCAGGCGTAGATCGCGATCCCGGGCATCAGCGCGAGGAGGGCAGGGAGGAGCCGACGCGCGCGCCGAACCCAGAAGCGACCGAGCGCGATCTTCCCGTTCTTCTCGTGCTCGGCGACGAGGATGCTCGTGATGAGGTACCCCGAGAGCACGAAAAAAAGATCGACCCCGAGGTACCCGCCCTTGAGGAGCGCGTCGGAGTGGAAGAGCAACACGCCGAGGACGGCCAACCCGCGCAGCCCGTCGAGCGCGGGAACATGGGGCACGAGGCCGTGCGGGCTCGGACGGGGCTCGGCCACGATTCGCCCGGCTCTAGTGCACCGCCGTCGAGATAGGAACAAGATTGTCCGCGCGGGCGAGGACCTCTCCGTGTCCCTCCTGACGAACGCGTGCTTCCCGGTGGCGGCGGCGCGCACGGTGGTCCCCGTGCCGAACCAGAATCGTGAGTTGTTTCATGGGTTAAGCGATGTGCCACGACGCGCGTGGCCCCGGCGGACGCGCCACGGTTCATCGCGATCCCGTCGCTCGGTGCGTTCCGCCGCGTTGCGCGACCTCGGGGCGACGGCGCCCGCGATCCCACAAAATCGTACGTGCTCGCATCCGGCTAGAGCGCCGAACAGTTCGATGACCGAGGATTTTCGCTGAGTTGCGAGCCGTCCCTTGTCAGGGACTTCCAAGGGTCGTGCGAGGCGCGACGACGACGGTACAGGGCCGCAAGTCCCTGACGAGGGACGAGTCCTACTGCTGCTCGTCGCGGAGGAGTAACGAAGCACGGCGAAGCAAATCGGCGAAAAGCCGACCGAATCGAACTGTTCGGTGCTCTAGGATGCGAGCCATGTCCGTCCTCGCTCGCCTCGCACGGCGCGCCGCGCACTCGACACGCAACGCCCTCGAGCTCGTCCGCCTCGGTCGCCTCGGGCCCGAGTACGCCGCGCCTTACGAGGTGGTGGACGAGGGGCCCCACCACAAGCTCCGTCGGTACACCACGAACGTGAGCGAGGACCCGTCGTCGCCGGTGGTGCTCCTCGTGCCGCCGCTCATGGTCGCGTCCGAGATCTACGACATCGAACAGGAGCTCTCTGCCGTCGCGGCGCTCGGTCGCTTGGGGGTCACGTCCTACCTCGTCGACTTCGGCGCGCCCGAAAGCTCCGAGCACGGCCTCCGCCGAAACCTCGCCGACCACGTCAAGGCGGTCGCGAGCAGCATCGAGCGCGTGAACGAGCTCACCGGGCGCGAGCTCCACCTCGTCGGTTATTCGCAGGGCGGCATGTTCGCCTACCAAGCGGCGGCCTACGTGCGCTCCAAGGGCGTCGCGAGCATCGTCACCTTCGGGAGCCCGGTCGACATCCACAAGAACGTCCCGGCGCAGGTCCGCGGCGACGCGATGGCGGCGTTCGCGCAGGTGATCGAGCCCATCCTCACCACCGTCGTCGATCGCGTCGGCGCGCTCCCGGGCAAGCTCACGAGCACCGGGTTCAAGCTGCTCTCCACGAAAAAAGAGATCCAGCAGCGGGTCGAGTTCCTCTCCAAGCTCCACGATCGCGGCGCGCTCGTGCGTCGCGAGGCGCGGCGGAGGTTCCTCGGCGGGGAGGGCTTCGTCGCGTGGCCGGGGCCCGCGCTCCGCGACTTCGTCGACGAGTTCATCGTTCATAACCGCATGATCTCGGGCGGCTTTTTGATCGACGGACGCACCGTGACGCTCGCCGACATCTCGTGTCCGATCCTTTGTTTCATCGGCTCCGCGGACGAGATCGCGCGCCCTCAAGCAGTGCGCGCGATCGTGAAAGCGGCGCCCGAAGCGGCGGTGTCGTTCGTGTCGCTCGACGCGGGCCACTTCGGTCTCGTCGTCGGCTCGCGCGCGATGAGCGTCTCGTGGCCCACCGTCGCCGAGTGGGTGCACCACCGCGAGGGCAAGGGCCCCGCGCCGAAGGCCCTCGGCGAGAAGCTCGCGAAGCCAAAGAAGGCCGACGAAGGGCTCGACACCGAGCTCGATCTCCTCGCCCAAGCGGTCACGAAGACCGCGCGCGCGGTGTGGCGAAGGCTCGGCGACGCGTCGTCGAGCGCGGCCGACGCCCTCGACGGTGTGCGCTACCAAGAGCCCCATCTCCGCGCCCTCGCAGAGGTCCACTCGGACACCGTGACGTCGGCTTCGGCGTGGCTCGCGAAGGCGGCCCTCGAGCGCCCGAACGACACGTTCTTCCTCTTCAAGGGCCGCGCGTTCACCTACGCCGACTCGGACACGCGTGTGTCGAACGTGGTGAAGGGTCTCTACGAGGTGGGCGTGAGGCCCGGCGACCGCGTGCTCGTGCTGATGGACCCGCGCCCGTCGTTCCTCTCGATGGCGACCGCGCTCGTTCGCTTGGGCGGGGTGCCGGTGCTCGCCGCAAAAGAGGCCTCCGAGGCCGAGCTCTCGCGCGCCGCGGCCCGCTGCGACTGCCGGTTCTTCGCGTCGGATCCGGGCCTCGCCGCGCTCGCGAAGCGGGCCGCCAAGGGCGCAGGACAAGGCGCCAAGGTGCTCGTCCTCGGTGGGGCAGGCGAGGGCCCGCGCGATCTCGGCCCCGACGTGGTCGACATGGAAGCGATCGATCCGATGCGGGTGCGGCTCCCGGACGATCTCCCGCTCGACGCGGGAAGAGCGCGCGACGTCGGCGCGATCTTGCTCCGCCCGTCGGACGCGGGCGATCTGCGCACCGCGCCGGTCACGTTCCACAGGTGGGCGCTCTCGGCACACGGCGCGGCCGCGGCGTGCACGCTCAAGCCTCACGACACGGTCTACTCGTGCATCCCGCTCCATCACCCCGCCGCGATCCTGGTCGCCGTCGGGGCGGCGCTCGTCGCCGGTGCGCGCCTCGCGCTCGGCTCGCCGTTCTCGGTCGAGACGTTCTTCCCCGAGGTGCGCCGCTACGGCGCGACGGTCGTGTTTTACGCCGGTGAGATGCTGCGTCCGCTCGTGCACGAGCGGCCCAAACGAGGCGACCGCACGCTGCCCGTCCGCCTCGTCGCGGGCAGCGGTATGCGCACGGATCTATGGAAGAAATTGGAGGAGCGTTTCAACGTCGGCGTCCTCGAATTTTACGCGAGCACCACCCAGCGCGCGGTCCTCGCGAACGCCTCCGGCGAGAAGGTGGGCTCCGTTGGACGCCCGCTCCCCGGCAGCGCCGAGCTCGCGGTCGTGAAGGTGGACCTCGTCAGCGGCGAGCTGCTCCACGACGTCGACGGCCACCTCGTGCGATCGCTCCCAGGCGAGCCGGGCCTCCTCGCGATGCGCCAATCGGGCGAAGACGGCGGCGAGGTCGGCGCCAACGTGGTGCGCGCCGCGTTCGGGAAAGAGCCATGGGTCATCTCGTCCGACGTGGTGCGAGAAGACGCCGCGGGCGACATGTGGTTCGTCGACGCGCGCTCCGGCTTCGTGCCGACCCAGGGCGGCGCGGTCTCGCTCCGCGCGGTGGAGGACGCGCTCTACGCGCTCCCGGAGATCGAGCTCGCGTGCGCCTTCGTCGCCGAGGGAAACGCGGGCGAGCGCGTGATTCACGCCGCGTTCGTCGCGCGCGCGGAGGTGCTCCCCACCCGCCTCGACGCCGCGATGTCGCGCCTCGAGGCGCACGCGCGCCCGCGCACCGTCGCGAAGCTCGAGAGCATGCCGCTCACCGACGGATACCGTCCGAAGAGGCGCGCCGTCGCCCTCGCCGCAGGAGAGGCCGGCCCCGAGAGCCTCTTCCAACTCGTCGACGGGCGTTACGTCGGCGACGAGCCCCGGTCGATCCGCATCGCGCCGACGGTCGCGCTCTAGAGCACCGCTGCGAGTCCCCCGGCGCAGGGCGTTGCTCCCGTTCCAGGGGTCGCGGTTGGTCGCCGAGACCGAGGCTAAGCCGGCGCGCTCGAGGACGCGCGGCCAAAGTCGTTCGCACTGGCCTCATCGCCTCGAGTCAGTTCGGTTCCGTGCATCATGCACGGATGCCGAGTCACCCCTCGACGAGACGCTGCGCGCTCACGAGCTCTTGCCGCGACGCCCACGCGAGGAGGTTACGGGCCTCGTCACGCAGGCGCGCCTTCGTCATGTCACCCGGGTGGAGCGCGACGCGGGTGGGGACGAGGTGGCCGAGCGGCCGTGCGACGCGACAGAACGCGATCGTCGAGGCCATCCGCGCCTTCGTGCGGCTCGCGAAGTTGAGCACGAGGCTCGGGCGCCGTCGCTTCGTCACCGGGTTCGACACCGACAAATGATCTTCGGTGTAGGTGATCCCCATCTGCGCGAGCTCGTCGGCGAGCCACGGGGGGCTCGACCAGGCGGGGGGCACGAAGCCGTCGATCGCGAGACCCGCGTCTTCGAGGACCTTCTTGCCCATCGCGAGCCGCTCGCGCGCCTCGCTGCGGGTCACGTCGGAGAACTCGGCCTCCCCCGCCGACACGACCGACTGCGCGAACGCGTGCGTCACGCCGCTCGGCCTCCCATCGCCCGCGGGGCCCTCGCTCGCCGGGCGCGCGCGATGAAAGTAGCCGTGCAAGAAGATCTCGTGCCCCGCGCCTTGCAGCGCGCGGAGCTTGGCGGTGTAGCGCGGGCTCGTCGCGAGCGGCGCGCGCCCGTGGAAATCCGGGACCACGAGGAGCCCCGGTTTTATGCCGAATTCCGCGCACATCGCGAGCGCGTGGTCGATCTCCGCGTCCCACGCGGGCGAGACGTCGTGAAGGCTCACGTGCACTCTCGCCCGGAACATCGTGGTCAGTGTTTGCTCTGCTGCTGGGCCTTGCCCACCTCTTCGAACTCGTTCTCGAAGAGCGAGAGCTGCGACACGACGATCTCGAGGTTGCGCTCGTTGATCTCGTTCTGCTCCGCGCGGGAGAGGTCGCGCATCTGGCGCTTCACTTCGCCGAGGCGATCACAAATCTTCCCGAGGTTCGCGTAGTCGACCTGCGAGCGGTTCTTGTCGGCGTAGCCCTTGCGGTACTCCTCGAAGAGCTCGTTGGCGGCGTTGCCGAGGTTGCCCATGATGTCGGGGAGCGCGGTGCCCTGGCGCGCCTTGCGGATCTCGCCGAGCTCCGTCTCGTAGACACCGAGGCGCTCGGCGACGATGCCGATGTTCTTGAGGTGGTACTCCTCTTCGAGACCTCCCACCTTGAGCGCGTCCATGCGGCCCTTGATCGTCTTTAGGCTGTCGATCACGCGCATGAGAAGGGCGGGGCGGCGGCTCACGCGCGCCTGGCCGGCGAAGTGCGTCTGGTAGACCGCGAACTGCTCGTTCGCCAGGTTCGCGAGGAGCCCGGCCTGCTCGTCCGGGGTTCCGGACTTCTGTGCCTTTTCGATCTCTTTGATCTCGCTCGTGTATTGCGTGATCGCGCCGCGCACGACCTCCGCGTCGCGGCCGAAGTCGGCCACGTTCTTCTCCTCGAGGAGGGCGCTCATGCGCTTCTGGATGCCCTTGAGCTCCTCGAGCATCTCCGCGAGGAGGGCGATGTCGCGCGTGGCGCGGTTCTGCCCTGCGAAGTGACGGCCGTAGCGCGCAAACACGTAGTTTGCGTCGGTCGCCTCGACCGCAAAATCGTCGAAGATGGGTCCCGCCTCTTTGGCCTTGAGGATAGCGAGCCGCTCGTTCGTGTAGAGGTCGAGCGTGCTCTTCGCTTCGTCGAGGATCGTCGTGAGCTCGGCGCCTTGCACCGCGGCGGGGATGCCGTTCGCGCGGGCGACGACGTCCTTCAAGCGCTTGATGAGGCCGTCGATTTGGGCGACGTCGCGCGTGGCGCGCGACTGGCCCGCGAAGTCGGCTTCGTAGGAGCTCGTGATGAGGTCGAGGTCACGCCGGAGGTTATCGAGGAGGTTCGTCGCCATGAGGGTCCCTCTTAGCACCGCACCGGCCGCCGTTTCGAGCGTGTTTTTGACGGAATGCGACGGTCAGGGCTTGGTGTGGCGCGGGCGAACGGGCGCCGCGAGGAGCTCGAGGTACACGTCACGGAGCGCGTCGAGCTCTCCCTCGGGGGTCGGAAAGGTCGCCGCGAGCTCCTGCGCTGCCTTCCGACTCGTCTCCCGGTCCCTCGCGAGCACTTCCAGCGTCGCCCTCACGCACGCCTCCGGATCGAGGCTCGGGTAACGCGCGCCGTGGGGCCCGTCCCCGAGCTCCCCCGCGCCGCCCGCGTCGGGGACGACCACCGGCAATCCACAGGAGAGCGCCTCCGCGATCGACAGCCCGAACGTCTCGCACGGGCACGCGTGCACGAGCGCGTCCGCCGCGGCGAGCCCCGAGAACAGCGCTTCGCGATCCTTCACGAAGCCCTCGAAACGAACGTGAGGCCCCGCGAGGGCCTCGAGGCGCTTCCGCTCCGGCCCGTCCCCGAAGAGCACCAGCGTGTGCGGCACCTCGTTCGCGAGCCGTCGCGACGCCTCGAGGACCACGTCCCAACGCTTCTCGACCGCGAACCTCCCGACCGCCACGAGCAGCTTCCCGGGCCGCCCTCGGGTCAGCTCGTGCCTCCGCGCCGCGACTCTAGCGGGCTCTACCGTGAGCCGGGCGACTCCGAACGGGACGAGCCGGACCCTCGGTACCCCCCGCGCGACCAGCTTGTCGCGCTGCGTCCGCGAGGAGACCAGCGTCGCGTCCATGCCGGCCCCGAGGCGCCGCACGAGCCCCCAAAGAGGACCCACCAGACGTAGCGGACGGAGCGGCTCCGGGAGGCTCGCGAGGAGCCCAGGAAGGTGCCCTCGAAGTGCCCACTCGGCCACCATCGCGTAAGTATCCAGGAAATCCGAGTGCCACCGAAAAGTCCGGACACCAAAGTCATGGTCGGGTGAACCCAAGGCCGCGATGGCGGCCATGTAGGGGGAGTGCACTTCGAGCACGTCGGGACGTGTTCGTGCCACGATTGCCCGAATTTGACCTACCCCCGGGAAGGCATGGTACGTGGGGTCGTAGGGCATGTTTGGCCCTGCAATACGAATGATTCGTGCGCTCCCCGAGCCCCGTGCTACGACACGCCGCGTCTCTGTCCCGGTCGCTCCGGGTGCCACGATGACGTGCTCGTCACCACGCTGGCACAGAACCTGACTCTTCGCCTCCAGATGGCTTCGAACCCCGCCACCCCTTTCGGAATAGAACTCCGTCAAATCCACGACCTTCACGACGCGCCTCCTCGGGCCGTCGGGCAGGACCGTGAAACCGATTCCCTGCGGTCGATCCAAGACCGCCCCCGCCACGACGGCGCTACGCCGATCCGGGCGCAGCGGGCGCGATCGGGGTTCTCCGCCGAGCATGTCGCCTCCGGACACGGCCTGGATCTCAAGAAAATCGCCCCGTTTGCCGCGCTCGCCGCGCGCCAGGGCAGGCCCCTCCGGGTCGCGATTCTGAGTGACTTCACCAGGATCCCTTACGCCAACGGCGCCGCGTTCCAAACCCGGTTTCTCTACCAAGAGCTCACCCGTTGCGGCCACGAAGTCACGGTCATTGGGCCCCATGATCCGGATGCCACCCCCGACGAGCTCGCTCCCGGCACCATCGAGCTGCCGAGCTTGCCGCTCAAGACCTACCCCGGCGTCTACATCCCGATGCCGCTCGAGTCGTGGGTCTACAAAATTGGGCGCTTCGACTTCGATATCGTCTTCGCCCAGACCACCACGCTCCTCCTCGAGTTCGGGGTTTGGCTCCGAAAGATGCGTGGAATTCCGCTGCTTTGCGTGAATACCACCCACCTCGCGGCGGCCTACGAGGTGCTCCTCCCGGAGAAGCTCGCGAAAATCCCGGCCCTCCATGCCGGCCTCGAGATAACCCTGAAGCGGCCCTACGAGCGCCTCTTCGCGAAGGTCTACAACGAGTCCGACGGGCTCATCGTCCTCAGCGAGGGGCTCCGTTCGTACTGGCGCGAGCGCGGCGTCACGGCCCCCATCCACGTGGTGCCCCGCGCCGTGCAGCCCGAGATCTTCGACAAGCCCCTCGGGGACGACCCCTACCAAGATCTGCTCGGGGACACGCCCTACTTCGGCGGTGCCCGGCTGCTCTGCGCGGGCCGTCACACCCGCGAGAAGGCTCAGGATCGTGTCATTCGCATCTTCGCGCGCCACATCGCGTCGAAGGATCCCGAAGCGACGCTCACCATGCTCGGCGACGGTCCCGAGAGCGCCTTCTACAAGCGCGTCGCGGCCGAAGAGGGCGTGGGCTCTCGTGTGTTCTTCGCCGGCGAGGTGCCGTTCACCCGCATGGTCGACTACTACGGCTACGCCGACGTGTTCGTGCACGCCTCCCTCAGCGAGACCTACGGCAACGTCATGGGCGAGGCGCTCTGGTGCGGCACGCCCACGGTCGCTTACGCCGACGGCATGGGGGTGAGCTCGCAGATCCGCGATGGAGTGAACGGCGTCCTGCTCGCGCCCGGATCCGGAACCCAAGCCGAGCACCAAGCCGACGAGGCCTTCGGTCGCGCCGTGCTTCGTCTCCTCGGCGATCCCGAGGGGCGCGCGCGTCTCGGCACGATGGCGAGCAAGCTCTCCCGTGAGCGCTGCTCTCCGCTCGCCGTCCAAGAGCGCATCGCGGACAGCTTCCGCGCCGCCCAAGACCACGCCGGCGCGTGCGGGCTCCGTCCCAGCGTGCGTCGTCCGCTGCCTATGCAGTGGCTCACCACGTTCCAGCACTTCCGCTCCTGGGCCACGATCAACGCCGGTGTTTACCTCGCCGGCTACATCCGCCCCGCCGCGACCGAGAAGAAGCGCGAGCGAATCCACCCG
>JAAFHV010000234.1 GCA_013297655.1 Myxococcales bacterium
TGTCCATCGCCTCGAGCACGATGTTGCCGGTGCCGAGCACGCGCTGGCCGAACGGACGCTCTACGACGTAGTCGACCACACGATAGAGGTCGATTTGGTCCATGCGCTTGGAGAACACGCCCCGCTCCACGACGATGCGTTGGGTGGTGATTCGGTACGACGTGCCTCGTGAGCGCGCGAAGGCGAAGATGGCGTAGATGCCGAGCGTGAGGACGGTGAGCACGAGCGCGCCGAGGTTCGGCACGACCGACGGGTGCCCCACGAAGAGCACCTCTTCTTCGCCGGAAGAGCCCGGCATCAGGCCTTCGCGGTTCGTGGTGTTCGCCATCGCGAAACCTTACCACCCTCGTGGCGTGGCGCGCAGATCCGCTGCGGGCGCGGAGACGAGATCGGGAAAACGGGAGATCGATTGTTGTCGATCTCTCGGTTTCGCTCGGCCGTGGGGGCTCGCGTGGCGCTTCTCTTGCGCTGCTACGGCAAGGTGCTGCCGCCGAGGCTCAGCGGCAGCTCCACACGAGGCGGCCGGTCTTCGGGGGCGGGGGAGTGACCGCCGCGTCGGCCGAAACGCTCGCGTCGGGACCCGTCGCGGCGTCGTCGGTCGCAGCGTCGGCCACGGAGGCGTCTACGTCGGCGTCGAGGACCTCGGCGTCGACTTCGGCGTCCGCCGTCGCGGCGTCGGAAGCGGTAGACGTGTCTGCGCCGGCATCCTGGGGCGGCGGGGGAGGCACCGCGGCGTCGGTCTCGTCGACGCGAACGCAGGTGCAGACCGCGGAGAGCCCGCAGACCTCTTCGACCTTGATGTCCTTGCGGACGAAGTTCGCGACGCAGTTCTCCGCGAACACCTTGTCGGCAGGGAGTCGCTGAAGGTAGGTGTCTGGCGAGTCCTTCGACCCGGTGCAGCCTTGGCTTCCGGCCGGGAGCGGGTTGCAGAAGAGCACCGGATCGGGCGAGCACTCGAAGACGGGGCTCGCGTCGCCGGCGTCTTTCACGTCGTTGGTGGTGCAGCCAGCGGGGGCGTGGACGGCGAAGACGGCGGCGGCCACGAAGAACGCGGCGCGGCCGAGGACCTTGGTGCGGAGGTCGAAGGAAGACATGCCCCAAGCATACACGCGGAAGGCGTGTCTTGGCCAAAGCCCGCAGCGCGTCGGTGTCGTGTATGCTGCCGACGCGATGAGCTTTTCCCGAGGGGCGTCAACCGAACGCCGCACGCCGTTGGTCGGTCGCCAGGTGGAGCTCCGAGAGCTCGATGGTGCCTTCTCGCAGGTCCGCGACAAGCGCGAAAAACGCGTTTTTTCCATCGTCGGCGCGCCCGGGGTCGGCAAGACGCGCCTCGTCCGTGACTTCCTTTCGAAGCCCCAAAAGGACGGCACGCTGCCCCGCGTCTTCCGCGGTGCGGCAACCGAAGCGGGCGCGGCGTTTGGCGTCTTCGCGCGCGTCCTGCGGTCGCGGTTCGGCATCGTCGAGGGCATGTCCGCCGACGACGCGAAGGTGCGCGTACGCGAGGAAGTGAGCGACGTCCTCGGCGATCGGAAGGTGAACGACGTGTGCGTGTTCCTCGGCGAGCTGCTCGAGCTGCGCTTCGAGGACTCGCCGTTGCTCGAGGCCGTGCGCGGCGACGCGGTGCAGACCGGGCTCCTCCGTCGCGCGGTGCTGAAGCGCTTCATCGAGCTCGACGCGAAACGTGGGGAGGCCAACGGCGAAGGCCCGATCGTGCTCGTGCTCGACGACCTTCATTACGCCGACAACGACTCCCTCGAGCTGCTCGCGTACCTCGTCGACTCCCTCGAGGGCCCGCTCCTCGTCGTATGCATCGGTCGCCCCGAGCTCTTCGCCAAGCGCGACGACTTTCGCACCCTCGCGGCCGGCAAGCACACCATGCTCGAGCTCCCGCCGCTCAGCGAGACCCACGCGTCTGCCGTCATGAGCGAGCTCCTCGCGCCCTGCGACGATCCCGAGGCGGTCGAAGATCTCGTCGACGCGGCGGCCACGCTCGCCGGCGGTAACCCCGCCCTCCTCGAGCAAATGGTCCGTATTTTCAAGGACATCGGCGTGCTCGAGGTGCAAGACGCGTTCGCCGAGGACGAGAAGTGGACCGTCCACACCGACAAGCTCGCGAACGTGCGCCTCCCCCTCACGGTGGAAGACGCCATCTCCGCGCGCATCGCGTCGCTGTCGCCGAAGGAGCGCACGCTGCTCGAACAAGCGGCGACGATGGGCGGCGTGTTCTGGGTCGGAGGGCTGCTCGCGATCGCACGAACGAGCGCGAAGGCGCCCGAGCTGTGGGCCCCCGGCACCGCGACCGATCTGGACGACATCGCGGCCACCCTCAAAGATCTTCGCGAGCGCGACTACGTGCTCCGCCTCCCCGACAGCACGTTTTCGGACGACGAAGAGCTCGTCTTCAAGCACAACCTCGAGCGCGAGGCGCTCCTCCGTCTCATGCCGCGCGCCGACGCGAATCGCTGCCATCGCGCGATCGCAGATTGGCTCTCGTTCAAAGAGTCGGTCCGCTCGCACGAGGAGTACATGAGCATGCTCGCGCGCCACCGCGAGCTCGGCGGGCTCACCGCGCAGGCCGCCCTCACGTACGTGGCCGCCGCCGACATCGCGCGCGATCGCTACGCGAACGCAAAGGCGGCCGAGCTCTACAAAAAAGGCCTCACGCTCCTCGCGTCCGGGATCGACGTGGAGCTCGAAGCGCACGTGACGGCGCTCCACCACTACGGCGACGTGCTGCAGGTGCTCGGCCGCAACGACGAGGCGCGGGAGGCGTTCCGTTCGATGCTCGAGCGCGCCTATCGCCTCGATCTACGCGCCAAAGGTGGCGCCGCGCATAGCCGCATCGGCCGCCTCTACCGCGACACGGGGCGCCTCGACGACGCCGGCAAACACTTCGACGCGGCGCTCGCGCTCTTCGAGGCCTCGAAGGACGAACGGGGGATCGCGAGCACCGTCGACGACGTGGGCAAGCTCCTTTGGCTGCGCGGCGACTACGCCGCCGCCCTCGAGGCGACCAAGAAGGGCCTCGCCGCGCGTCGTCGTCTCGGCGATCGCCGCAGCATCGCGCTCAGCTTGAACAACCTCGGGCTCGTCTACCAAGACTCGGGCAAGTTCAACCTCGCGCTCGACTCGTTCGAGCAAGCGCTCCGCATTCGTCGCGAGATCGGCGATCTCGTCGGCGTCACGATCTCGCTCAACAACCTCGGCACCGTGGCCCAAGATCAGCGCGACGACATGCGCGCGCAGAACCTCTTCCTCGAGGCCTACGAGGTCGCCAAAGAGACCGGCGATCGCAACCGCATCGCCCTCGTCCTCACCAACCTCGGCGAGACCGAGACCCGCCTCGGCTCGCCGGACAAGGCGATCAAGTTCCTCAAGGAAGCCGAAGAAATCGCTGACGATTTGGGCGACAAGCTCGGCCTCGCGGAGGCCGTTCGTGGGCTCGGCAAGGCGTACCTCGCGCAGCGCGAGTACACGAAGGCGCGCGAGGCGATCGCCAAGGCGGTCGAGCTCTTCCGCGAGATCCAGAGCCGCGTTCAGCTCGGCGTCGCGCTCCGCTCGCTCGGCGAGGTCATGGCCGCTGCTTCTGCCGGTGGCGAAGAGCACGTGCAAGCGCGCGGACACTTGTTGCAGTCGATCTGGATCTTCGAGGAGATCGGGAACGACGTGGAGCTCGCGCGGAGCTGCCGGGTGTACGCCGACCTGCTGCGGTCGTCGCCCGAGTACGCGAACGACGACGAGACCCGACGCGAAGAGGCCGAGGTGCGAGGGCGCGCGGATGGCCTCTTCCACAAGCAGATGGCCGAGAGCGAAGCGCGCATCCCCACCGCGCCTCCTCCCCCCGTTCGTTAGGCTCCTCGATGTCCGGAAGGGTGTCCGGATCGAAAGGCGAGCCGGGGCGTTCTTCGGCCATGGAAAGACACCTCGTCATCGGTGACGTTCACGGCTGCCACGAGGAGCTGCTCGAGCTCTGCGAGCGCGCGGTGGTCTCGGCGAGCGACGTGCTCGTCAGCGTCGGCGATTTGGTCGATCGCGGGCCGTCGCCGCGTGAGGTGGTGCGCTTCTTTCGCGAGCGACCGTCGTCGATCGTGCTCATGGGCAACCACGAGCGGAAGCACGTGCGCCAAGTGTGCTCGTACGCCCAAGACGTGACCCGCCTCCAGATGGGCGAGGAGTACGAGTCGTTCGTCGCGTGGGCGAGCGCGCTGCCCTATTTTTTCGAGACGGAAACGGCCCGCGTGGTTCACGCCGCGATGATCCCAGGGGTGCCTCTCGCGATGCAGCGCGAGGACGTGCTCGCGGGCACCACCTCGGGCGAAGCGTTCCTCGAGGGCGCGCTCGGAGGCGCTGCGTGGCACGAGCTTTATGCCGACGAGGTGCCCGTCGCGTTCGGCCACCGCGTCTTCGAGATCGGCCCGCACGTGGGCAAAAACGGCACCTACGGGCTCGACACCGGCGCGTGCCACGGGCACACGCTCACCGCGCTGTCACTCCCCGATTTTCGCCTGTACTCGGTGCCCGCGCGCGCCGACCACTGGAGCCGCGTCAAACGAGAGTGGCAATCAGCGGTCCTCCGCGCGCGGCCGCTCGCGACGATGGATTTCGTGGCGATCGAAGAGGAGCTTTTGGCGCGCGGGCGCTCGGCGGAGCCCGAGGTGGCGGCGCTCGTCGAAGGCGCGCAGCGATGGGCCGCGGCTTGCCGTGCGCTCGTGCCCGCGATCGTGGCGCGGGTGCCGGTGCTGCTCGACGAGCTCCGGAACGCGCACGGACCCGATGTCGCGAAGACGCTCGTGCTTCACCCCGCGAAGCCGCTCTTGTTCGCGTCGCTCAAAGGTCGCTTCGAGGGGCGCACGGTGGAGGCGCATTGCCGTTCACCGCGCGCGACACTCGATCTCGCGAAGCGCGTGGGGCTCGACACGGCGGCGCTCGATCTCGGGCCGTGGGTATGATCCGTTTCCCGTCCGCTCGATGCTCAGGCGCGCGCGAAATCCTCCGCCAGAACGCGCCATTGGATAGGATCGCGGGCATGGCGATCTCCTCCCGAACCACCGCTCTCGTCTTGGCTCACTTCGCCTTCCTCGGGGGCTGCAAGAGCGCGCCGTCGCCCGTGCCGGACGAGAACCTACCGCGAACGATCCCGAGCCCGTCGGCGGCAGACGTTCCCACCGCGGCCGATCCGGTGCCGACCGCGCCGACGGCCGATCCCAACGCCGCGCCGACGGCTCCGCCGACCGCCGCGGTGGCGACGGCGACGGCGACGGTGACGGCGCCCCCAGTGGCGACGGCGCCCGCTGCCGAGCGCGATCCGACGTACGTGGTCTGCGCGAGCGACGCCGACTGTGACAGGGTTCGTTGCCAGAAGACGCGGGCGAAGGACGGCACCCTCGCGAAGACCGGCCGCTGCATCGGGGTCGTGCAGCCCACTCGCGGGCGCGCGCTCCTCGTCGACGACGACGTGCACGTCGCGAAGGTGGTCCCTGCGTCACCGATTCGCCCCGGCGATCTCCCCTCGAACGCCCGCGTCGACGCGCTCCTACGCGAGGTCGCGGAGGAGCACGCGAGCATCGCTGCCTTCGCGCGCACCACGTGCGAGCTGATGGCCCTCGGAGCCCCGCTCTCGCTCCTCCGCGAGACGGCGCGCGCCCTCGCCGACGAGGTGGAGCACACCGAGCGCACGGTGGCGTGGGCGACCCGAATCACGGGGAAATCCGTGACGATAGCGGCGCTCCCGGCCGCCGCGGCGCCGCTCCGCGAGGGACCTACTCAGGTGGAGGCGTTGTTCCGTGACGTGTTCCGCGGCGGCGCCGTCGGCGAGACCCTCGCCGCCGCGCTCGCGGACGAAGAGAGCCTCCGTGGTCCCGAAGAGATGCGCGAGCACTACCGTGTGCTGGCGGACGACGAAGCGCGCCACGCCGCCCTCGCGTTCACCACGCTCCGCTGGTTGCTCGACACGCACCCCACCCTCGCGGCCGTGCGCGACGAGGAGATCGCCTCCTTCCTCGCGAACGCGACCGCGGACCACCGCGCCCTCCTGGTGCCGCTCTTGCCGGCGTTGGGACACCACGCCGCAGCGGTCGTCGCGCAGGCGTAGGCGCCGCGCGCTCGCGTCGTCCCTTGTGCTCGAGGCGCTGCGATCGCGCCTTTGGGGGCACAGGCGGTTCGTGGCGTCGGTCGGTCCTTCGGACCTTCCTCCCCACGGTCCATCGGGCCACCGGTCCGAGCTGCGCTCGTCCCGTTGGCACGGTTGGTTCCTCACCCGGACGCCGCGCGCTCACGGTAAGAAACGGGCATGGATCTGAAGGCCCTCCTCGACTCGATTGCCCGTGATGTCCTCGCCGCGCCGGCGCGGGGAAAGGTGGCCGATTACATCCCTGCGCTCGCGAAGGTGGACGCTCAGAAGTTCGGGATGGCCTTCGCCCCCGTCGACGGCCCGTTGGTCGGTACTGGCGATTTCCAGGTCCCGTTCTCGGCGCAGAGCGTGATGAAGACGTTCGCGCTCGCCCTCGTCCTCGCCAAGGACGAAGATTCACTGTGGAGCCGCGTGGGCCGGGAGCCCTCCGGTACGGCGTTCAACTCCCTCGTCCACCTCGAGTACGAGCGCGGTATTCCGAGAAACCCGTTCATCAACGCGGGCGCGCTCGTCGTGATCGATCGGTTGATTGGCCTTTATGGCGACGCCCTCGACGCCGTACGAACGCTCGTGCGGACCGAAAGTGGCAATCCCGACATCGACGTCGACATGGAGGTCGCGCGGTCGGAGGCGGAGTATGGCCATCGCAACGCCGCGCTCGCTCATTTCATGTCGAGCTTCGGCAACCTCGAGCACCCGGTGGCGCGTGTGCTCGACCCCTACTTTCGCATGTGCGCGCTCCGCCTGAGTTGCGCCGATCTCGCGATGGCGGGGCTCTTCTTGGCTCGCGGTGGCCTCCGCGCCGATGGATCACGGCTGCTCTCGACGAGTGGCGCGAAGCGCATGAACGCCGTGCTCCTTACGTGCGGCACCTACGACGCGGCGGGGGATTTTGCCTATCGCGTCGGTCTACCCGGGAAGAGCGGAGTGGGGGGTGGAATCCTCACGATCCTCCCGGGCCGAGGGTGCCTCTGCGTGTGGGGCCCTGCGCTCGACAAGAGCGGCAACAGCGCGCGGGGCGTCGATGGCCTCGACGAATTCACGACACGAACGGGGTGGTCGATCTTCTGAAGCGGGCTGTCCGAGGGCGCTTGGATCAGCAGCCGTCTTTGCAGTTCGGGGGCCAGTACTTGTCGTTGCAAGCAGGGGCGACGCAGCGGCAGCTCTTGCCGGTGGTCTCGTAGCGACCAAACTCGTAGTGCCATGCCTCGTACTTCAGGCGAACGGCTCCCACGGTGGCATTGGTGAGGGCCTCGTCGAGTGCCTTCGAGTGCGCGCGCATCGTCGCGTCGTTGCTGCCGGCGCAGCTCGTGGTGGGGGTCATGCGTCCGCGCTCTCCGCGCTTCGCCACGACGATATCGCACGCCATCCCGCGGCTGTGCGGGCTCGGCCCCGGCCACGTGAGGCCGAGGTTGTCGGCGGGGTTCTCGAGCTGGCGGGCGAGCGCCAGGTTGCTCGCGCGGATCTTCGCTTCGGCCGCGTCCTTCGGAGTGCGTCCCTCCCATTTTCGCTGGAGGTGCGCGGCCTTGAGGATGAAGTCACACTCGCGCGTGGCCTCTTCGATCGGGGGCCGGTAGCAGTTTTTCACGTACGCGACGTGCCCCGCCGGCCAGGATGCGCCGCTCGAGGCGATGCGCTGATCGAGCCGCTTCAACGCCTCGATCACGTCGCCGGTCGCGACCGCGCTCTCGTCGGCGACCACGTTCGCCAGCGCCGGGATCTTGCTCACCTGATCGGCCCGCGGGCCGCCCGCGCGCGCGATCGCGTCGGCCGAGAAGGTGCAGGTCGAGTTCATCGTGCCCTCGCGCCACCCTTGAACATCGAGCCTGCACGCGGAGGCGCAGAACGTCTTGCACTCGGCGACGCCTTCACAAAACTGCTTCGTCGAAGCGACGGGGGTGCGCGGGGCAGGGGCAGGCGTCGAAGGAGGCGCGCCCGAGGGAGCGGGAGGTGTTGCCGGCACCGGCGTTACGCCGCTGGTTTCGTCGCAGCGCAGGAAGCCGCGCTTGCCGCCGTACTCGACGGTGCACGTCGCGCCTCGCTCGCCCACCGGCGCGGTGGAGGCCACGATGCGCACGCGCGTCGGGGCGTCGAGGTAGTTGTTCGGCTTCGGGAGAACGAACGGCGCCGCCGTGTCCGGCCCGGTCCGAAACCCGAGCGACTTCGTGAGCACCGCGTCGAAGGGAAACGCGCGCGCGGGCCTCTGCGCGGTCGCCTCGGTGGGGGCGATCAACACGAGGAGCGCGGCCGAGCAGAGACCGAGAGCGACGAGACGTCGGGGTTGGGGCATGGCCCTCGTATCGCAACCGCCGCGCCAACCCACGCGTCGCCCGTTGCCCCAAAAAGCGCGTGAATCCGGGAATATGCGAGTGGGCGTGCCCGGGGCGCGCCCGCATAGGCCGGCGCCTTACACGCCCCAGATCCGCGCCAGCTCGAGCGTCTTTGCGTTCTCGTCGACCCGCTCGAGGAAGCTCCTTCGCCACTCGCCGGAGGAGATCATCTCTGCCCGCTCCAAGATGCGCGCACGCGCCGTCACGATCGAGCGCTTCGCGCGCGCGACGTCGCTGCTCGCGTGGAGCACCTCGGCGTAGGTGAGGCGCACGAAGCTCTCTCCCGCTTCGATCCCGCCGAGGCCGTCGAGCTCGAGCATCGCTTCGTCGATCGGCTCGCGTGCTTCGTCTGGCTCGCCCATCGCGAGGAGGGCCTTCGCGAGCGCGGCGAGGGCGTACACGTTCACGTGGGGCGAGACTTGGCCGAGGGCGAGCGCGCGTCGCGCTTCGTTCGCGCCCTCCTCGCTCCGCCCTGCGGCGAGCCAAATGCGCGCGCACACCACCCGCGCGGCGCCTTCCATGCGGCGGTCGCCCTGGGCCGCGAACGCGCGGATCGCAGCAGTTTCCTCGATGATCGCGTCGTCGTTGCGGCCGGCGTGCGACAGCCAGAGACCGAGGATGTGGCGCGCTCCGGCGGTGACGGTCGCGAGCCCGAGCTTCTGCGACGAGCCGAGCGCTTGGCGAAGGAGGCGCTCGGTGTCTTCCCACGCCCCGATCTCTGCGCAGACTGCGCTCGAGTCGACCAGCGTTTGTGCCGCCCCGCGCGCGTTGCCCACGTGCTCGAAGCGCGCGATCGTGGCGTCGTAGAGCGACAGCGCGAGCGCCGCGTCGCCGTGCACGAGCGCGCGGTAGGCGCGGGTCGCGTGAACCGTGCCCGCCGCGTTGGGGTCCGACGTCGTCAAGTCGGGGCTCGCTTCGTCGACGTACGCGAGGAGACCGTCCGCCGAGCGGTAATCGCCGGTGCGAAGGAGCGCCACCGCCGCGCGGCACAGCGCGACCAAATGAGGGACCGCCGCGACGCCGTTTTGGCTCCGCTGCGACAAGAGCGACACCAGCTCACGCAGGCGCGGCTCGTCGCCCAGCGCCGACGCCGCCTCGACCGCCTCCGCGAGCGCGCGAAAGTGCCGCGTGGAAGCCCGACCGAGGAGGGCCATCGCTTCCCGTGCGTGCCGCTCGGCCTCCGCGTACTCGCCGCGCCATCGTCGCGCCTCGGCTTTGCGGAGCAACAGGCGCCCGCGCACCTCGCCGTCGGCGCCGCAGGCGATCCCACGATCGGCGTAGTGAATCACGGCCTCGAGATCGTTTCCCTCGAGGGCCTGCGCCGCCGCGCGCCGCCAGAACACGACCGCGCGTCGCGGCTCGCCGCCGTTTTGAAAGTGCGTCGCGAGCGCGACGGGATCGCTCTCGCCCATCGTCTCCAGCCACTCGGCGGCGCGGTGGTGGGCGGACTTTTTGTCCTTCTCGGTGAGCATGCCGTAGGCCGCCTCGGCGAGAAGGCCGTGGCGGAACGACCACTCTTCCTCGCCGCGGAAACGGCTCACCTCGTGGCGGGTCAGGATCTCGCGCGCGGCGAGCTCGTCGAGCCAAGCGGCGACCTCGGTGCGGTGCGTCTCGCGTTCGAAGAGCGAGGCGACCGCGCCGGTCCAGAACGACTTGCCGAACACACTCGCGGCGCGCAGCACGCGGCGGGCCTCCACCTCGAGCGCCTCGATGCGCCCTTGCGCCATCGCGATCACCGTCTCGGGGAGCTTCGTGCCGTGACCCTCGGCCACGCTGCGAATGAGCTCCTCGAGGTAAAACGCGTTGCCACCGGCGGTGACGGCGATGCGGCTCACGGTCTCTTCGTCGGTGTCGTCGCCAAGCACCGCGCGCACGAGCTTCTCGCTCGCCTTCTTGGAGAGCTCCCCGAGCTGCACGACGCGTGCGTTCTGCTCTGCCCACAACCCCGGGAAAGTGTTGTCGATTTCGGGGCGGGCGAGGGCGAGGGCCATGATCGGGCGCTCGCGAATGCGCAAGCTCGCGCCGACCAAGTTCACGCTCGGCAGATCGCCCCAGTGGAGATCTTCCAGCACGAGCACGACCGGCTTGTGGAGCGCGACCCCGGCGAGGAAATCTTCCCACGCGCGGGTGATGTGATCGCCCATGAGCTGCGCGTCGCTGCGGGCGGCGCGGAGCTGCACGTCGTCGCCGTCGGTGCTCGTGGCGCCGATGAGCTCGGCCAAGAACTGCGAGATGCGGGCGACCTCGGACCTTTGCACGTGGCGGCCGACGCGGGCGCGGATCTTCTCTTTTTGCACGCTCGGGGGCTCGCCATCGAGCACGCCGGCGGCGAAGCGGACCATCTGCGCGATCATGCCGAACGACGATCGCGCGCGCATCGGATCGCCCATCGCGAGCCACACCTCGACCGACTCGCTGCGGTTCTTGATCGCGCGCACCGTCTCGTAGCGGAGGCGCGATTTGCCCACGCCGGCGGCGCCCTTCACGATCACCGCGCGCGCGACGTCGTCCGCGACGCACTCGGCGAACACGCTCTCGATCTCGACCAGCTCGCGCTCGCGGCTCACGCACGGGGTGGGCTTCCCGAGCAGCATGCGCGCGGCGTCTTGGGTGTTTCGCTCGCCCATGAGGGTGAGCCCGCTCTCGTCGCGCCGCACCACGAAGCGGCCGTCGAGGAGCCCGGCGGTCACCTCGTCGACCCGCACCGGCACGTTGGTGCCCGAGACGGAGCCCTCGCGGAGCTCGCGGTCGGCGTCGTGGCGGAGCATCTCCACGGCGCGATCGACCGCGTCGCCCATCGGCATGCCGTCTTCGAGGATGGCGCGCCCGGTGACGAGCACGAGAGCCACGCGAGGGGCGGCGAGGCGCATCGCGAAGGCGCACCGCGCGGCGCGCACGGCTTGGTCGGTCGCGCTCGTGCGGCCGGCGAGGGTGGACACGATCATCCCGTTCGGGAGCGTCTCGAGCTGGGCTCCGAATGGCGCGACGGCGAGGCGGAGGCGCCTCCCGATCGACTTGAAGCCTTGCCACTGCCCGTCCACGATCGTGGGCTCTTCTTCGGCGCCGCCCGGGGGCGCGACCGCGATGAGGCTCACGAGGCGCTGCTCCCCGTGCATCGCCGCTTCGGTCTTGGAGGTCACGCCGACGATGGGCGCGCCCTGCTCCATCGCCCCGAGCTCGCCTAGCTCTGCCGCGACCACGCCAGCGTCGGCGGGGCGATCGTCTGGCGATTGCGAGAGCATACGCGCGATGAGATCGTCCATCGCCTGCGGCACGTCGCCGCGCTTGTCGCGGACGCGGGGCGCCTTTTGGTAAAGCAACTTTCCGAGCACCGCGATGGGGTCGTCGGCGTCGAACGGGGGCGAGCCGGTGAGGCACTTGTAGAGCAGCGCGCCGAGGGCGAACACGTCGGTGCGGGCGTCCATTTTGCCCACGCCGCGGGCCTGCTCGGGGGCCATGTAACCGAGGGTCCCGAGCACCGCGCCCACCTGCGTGATCGACGACACGCCGCCTTGGCCTTTGGCGATGCCGAAGTCGATGAGGACGACCTTCTCGAGGTCTTTGTCGCGGAGGATGAGGTTCGCGGGTTTGATGTCGCGGTGGACCACGCCGAGGCCGTGCGCGTACGCGAGCGTCTCGGCGATGCGCTTCACGAGGTCGACGCTCTCGCGGGTGGTGAGGCCTACGCGGGTGAGGCGTTGCGAGAGCGTCTCGCCCTCGACCCATTCCATCGCGAGGTAAGAGGTGCCGGGGCTGAGCTCGCCGTGGGTGACGAACTTGACGATCCCGGGATGCGAGAGCTGCTCGAGGAGCTCGGCTTCGCGGTCGAGGCGCTCGGCCTGGTCGTCCGCGACCTCGCCGTAGAGCACCTTGAGGGCGATCGCGCTGCCGTCGCGGAGGTCGGTCGCGCGGTAGACCTTCGCCGTGCCGCCCACGCTGGCGCGGTGCTCGATCCGAAAGCGGCCTTCGACGACGTACCCGGTGTCCAAGGGGCGGTTTCCAAACGTTAGCAGAACCGTTCACGCGAAAGAGCACGGACTTCGCTGGGGCCTGGCGCGTGCTGGGGGCGGAGCTGCGCCGGCAAATGCAGGACGGGACGCTCGCGGTGAGCGAGCGTCCCGTAGCCGAGGCGCTTACTTT
This sequence comes from Myxococcales bacterium, assembly GCA_013297655.1. Lineage (GTDB taxonomy): Bacteria > Myxococcota_A > Polyangia > Polyangiales > Polyangiaceae > JAAFHV01. Next base: position 12,601 of record JAAFHV010000234.1, read on the forward strand.
TTGAACTACCGCATCTTCGCGTGGGCGCGGGCGGCGTCGCGGAGCTCGCGCGACCACGGCACCTTGGCGGCCTCGTCGTCGTCGTAGGCGAAGCCGTAGAGCTTCTTGGGTCCGCGCGGGTTGCCTTCGAGCACGAGGCAGAGGTCGAACGGCGGTTTGTCCTCGCAGGCGGTGACGGTGTACTTCACGTTCGCGCGTTTGTTGTCGTGGAGGAGCACGAAGTCGAGGTCGGCCGCTTTGCGCTCGAACTCGAACAGCTCGAACGTGGAGCGGTACGCGGAGCCGGTGTCGAAGAGCCCGATGCCGCCGCTGAAGAAGAGCGCGATCGAGACCTCGTCGGTGCGCTTCTCGGGCAGCTTGTCGAACCAGAGGCGGTTCAAGAGATCGCGCGGCTTGGCGCTAGGCGACGTGTCGTCGGTAGTCGCGGCGGCCGGTTTGTTCGGCTCGGAGCCGCAGCCGCGGAGCGCGAGGGCGCCCATCGCGAGACCAGCAAGCACGGACGTGACCAGCAGCTTCTGACGGAGGTCCTTCATGGGCGCTGAGGGTATCACTGGGAGTGGGGGTGCCAAGCGGGGAGGGGGCGCTCGCCGTGTGCTCGCTTCGAGCCCCGAGTCCTCATGGAGGCGACCCAGCCGAGCCAACGACGCGTGCTACGATTCGGTCGATGTCTGGTCTTGCTCACGCGGCCCACTACACGTTCCGCGACTACCTCGCGCTCGAGGAATCGGGCAACGTGAAGCATGAGTTTTATCAGGGCGAAATCTACGCGATGGCCGGCGGAACCCCTGCCCACGCGGCCTTGCAGGTGGCCGTGCCCAGCCTGCTGTTCCCGCAGATTCGCGGCGGCACTTGCCGCGCGCACGGAGCCGTTCTCCGAGTTCGTGTGCTCGCGACCGGGCTCGCCACCTACCCCGACGTCACCCCGGTTTGCGGACCTCGCGAGCTCGACCCTGAGGACGCAAACACGGTGGTGAACCCGACTGTGCTGTTCGAGGTGCTCTCGCCGGGCACGGCGGAGTTCGACCGGGGTGGCAAGTTCGAGAACTAAGCTCATCCCCACGCTGCGCCACTACGTCCTCGTGTCGACGAGCGGTCGGCAAATCGAGGTGGTCGCGGACCCCATCGGACGAGTGGACGCTGAGCTCTAGCCTCGCCGGCGGTGTCGCGGAGCTGCCCGCGATCGCAGCGCGGCTCTCGGTCGACGAGCTGTACGAGGCTGCTGGCATGCCTTGACGGGCTCGTGGATTCACGCCGGTCGTCAGGGGCTTCCAAGGGGGCGTCGGTCAGCGCCCCCGCGTTCCGATCGCATCGGCGGTGCTCGCGGAGCACTTGAAACCACCCCCGAGGGGCGGTTTGGGTGCTCGCGGAGCACTTGAAACCACCCCCAAGGGGCGGTTTGGGTGCTCGCGGAGCAGTTGAAACCACCCCCAAGGGGCGGTTTTGGCACTCGGGGAGCACTTGAAACCACCCCCAAGGGGCGGTTTTTGCACTCGGGGAGCACTTGAAACCACCCCCAAAGGCGCGGTTTTGGTACTCGCGGACCAATTGATACCACCACCGAGGGTGGCTCAGCGACCTACTGAACCCACAGAGCCCCACAGAGGCGGCCACCGAGGCGCCGCCGCCCACTCACTCGGGCTTCGCGGGCTCGGGGGTGGGCACCGGCTTTCGCCTTGCTGCGCTGCGGCGTTCGGCGTTGGCCGCGGCGGTCTGCAAGACGCCGACGACCTTGCCCCGGTCCTCGTTCGACAGGCCCTTCACGAGATCGAGGTTGCTCTCGAGCGCACGGGCGATCTTGATCCAACGCATCCGCGCGTCGTGGAGGGCGGGGCTCTCGGTGACCTCTTCGGGGTTCGCGAGCTGATGCTCGAGGGCGGCCTTCTTCGCGGCGATCGGGCCGAGCTGCTCGCCGGCTTTGACCCACGCCTGCACTTCGTCGTCGAGGGTTCGGCCTTCGATCGAAGGAATACGTTTGAGCTCGGCGCGCGAGGGCTTGTCGAGCTCCTCGCGGAGGGTGGCGGCGCTCCCGCTTCGTCGATCCACGAGGCGTTGACTTGCGGCAGGCCCGCGGGTTGGAGCTTGTTGCGAAGGGCGAGGAGCGCCTCGGCGGTCTCGGGTTTGTCCGACAGCTCTGCCATCGCGTCGAGGAGCTTCCACGTGCCACGGTATTTGCGGTCGTGCCGATCGTCGATGACGGCGCCCTCTTTGCCGAGCGCTTGAATCTGTTGTTCGAGGGGGGCGTTGTCGTCGCCCCCGAGCGCGGCGCAGAGCGTGTCATGCGCTTCGCCGATATCGGGAAGGAGCGACGCCGTCTTCGGGTGTGCGGTGAGCACTGCATGGGCTTCTTCGTCCCGCAGCCAATGGTTCGAGATGGTGCGCATCGCAGAGCCGGATAGGCGGGTGTAGTTGCTCATGGTCCTTCAGTGCTCCTCGTGAGTCTTGGAAGACGTGACGGCGAGGAGCCTCGCAGAGGAAGAGTCCGCTTCGCAATGGCAA
>JAAFHV010000235.1 GCA_013297655.1 Myxococcales bacterium
TGGCCCGGCACTCCCGCTTTCGTCTCGCGCTCGAAGGGCCGAGTGCCGGCGAGCATGCGATAGAGCACGACGCCGAGGGAAAAGAGGTCGCTCCGCGCGTCGACCGTATCGCCCAAGATCTGCTCGGGCGACATGTAGGCGGGAGTCCCGAACGCCTCGTGGGTGCGCCCTTCGCTCGCGCTCGCCGAAGTGAGCGGCTCGGCCATGCTCGGCAGTCGTTCGCGCTGGGCGATGCCGAAGTCGATGATTTTCACGTCGCCGCGGCGCGAGAGCAGCACGTTCTGCGGCTTGATGTCGCGGTGGACCACGCCGCGCTCGTGGGCGTGGGCGAGCCCCTCGGCGACCTGATAGGCGATCGCGGCCGCCGCCTCCGGACGAAGCACGCGCCGACGCGAGACGAGCTCGGCGAGGCTCGGGCCGTCGACGTACTCGAGCACCAAGAACGACGTGGACCCCGAGGTCGCTGGCCGATAGTCGACCAAGATGACCACGTTCGCGTGGAAGAGCTCGGCCAGGATTTTGGCCTCCCGATCGATCTGCTGCGCGAAGCTCGATGAAGGGGCGATCGTGCTCTTCAGCGCTTTGATCGCTACCGTACGGCCGAGGCTCTCTTGCTCCGCTTTGTAAAGCGTCGCGAGCGCGCCGGATCCGATCGTCTCGACGATCCGATAGCCGCCGAAGCGGACCTCGCTCATCGTGTCCTCATGCGCGCTCGAAGAGCGGGACGCCGGTCATCGACTCCGGCTGGGGCACACCCGCGAGCCCGAGAAGGGTCGGCGCCACGTCGCAGATGCGCCCGTCCGAGCGGAGCTTTGCGCCCTTGTCTGCGTCGTTCACGTACACGAGGGGCACACGAAACGTGGTGTGCGACGTGTGCGGATTGCCCGTCTCCGGGTCGCGCATGAGCTCCGCGTTGCCGTGATCGGCGGTGACGAAGAGCGCGCCGCCCACCTCGCGGGTGGCGCGCGCGACCTCGCCGATGCCGATGTCGACGGCCTCGATGGCCTTGATCGCGGCGTCGAGGTTGCCGGTGTGACCCACCATGTCCGCGTTCGCGAAGTTCACGAGCACGAAGTCGTACGCCTTCGAGCGAATCGCCTCCGCGGTGGCGACGATGACGGCCGGCAGGCTCATCTCGGGCTTCAGATCGTAGGTCGCGACCTCCTTCGGGGAAGGCACGAGCTTGCGCGTCTCGCCGACGAAGGGCTCCTCCCGGCCGCCATTGAAGAAGAACGTGACGTGCGCGTACTTCTCGGTCTCCGCGCAGCGAAACTGGGTCTTTCCGGCCTTCGCCATCACCTCGGGGAAGATGTCCGGGTGGTGCTCCTTGCCGAACGCGATCGGGAGCCCAAAAGATGCATCATACACGGTCATGCACGTGAACGCGTTGTGGAAGGGCGGCGTGTCGCGCGGGAAGCCGTCGAAGATGTCGACCGCGAGGGCGCGCGTGATCTCGCGCGCGCGGTCGGGGCGGAAGTTGAAGAAGAGGGCGGAGTCTTTCCCGGACGCGACCCCTTCGTAGCCGGCGACGACGAACGGCTCGACGAACTCGTCGGCCTTGCCCGCGGCGATGCTCTCCCGCGTCCCACCCGCGGCGCTCTCGCGAACGATCGCGTGGCTGCTCTTCGTGCCGCTCACGATCGCGTGGTAGGCCTTCTCCACGCGCTCCCAGCGGTTGTCGCGGTCCATCGCGTAGAAGCGCCCCGCGACGGTGCCGATGCGGCCCTTGCCGACGAGCTTCTTCTCGAGCTCCTCGATGAAGCCCGGGGCGGTGCCGGGTTGCACGTCGCGCCCGTCGAGGAACGCGTGGACGACGACCGGGACGCCCGCTTCGTGCGCCGAGTCGACGAGCGCGTAAAGGTGCGTGTTCATGCTGTGCACGCCGCCATCGGACAGGAGACCGAGGAGGTGCAGCCTGCCCCCGTTGTCTTTTGCGTGCGAAAGAGCCTGCGCGATGACCGGGTTTTTCCCGAACGATCGGTCGTGCACGGCCATGTCGATGCGCGAGACGTCCATCATCGCGATGCGGCCGGCGCCGAAGTTCAGGTGGCCTACTTCGCTGTTGCCCATCTGCCCAGGGGGCAGGCCCACGTCGGCCCCGGAGGTGCCGATCGTGGTGCTCGGGTACGCCGCGACGAGGGCGTCGAGCTCGGGGGTCTTCGCGAGGGCGACCGCGTTGTCGGCCGTCTCCGCGCGGGAGCCGAAGCCGTCCAGAATGAGGAGGACGAGAGGGCGAGGGGCGCTCATGGGCCGACTCTACCATCGTCGCGGGCGCGGATCGTCCATCGGCGCCGCGCGAGCCCCGCGGCGGTCGCGCGAGGCTCGCGACGGGGCGTTTCCCGCGCGATCACGCGGATCGCGATCGTGCCCGCGGCGTCGCCCGAGGGACGAGTTTTTCGACGGGTCGCCGCGCCTTCGCGGTTATAGAGGAGCGATGCCCTGGATCCCCGCCAAGCTCCGTGACCAGAAGGTGTTCGCGCGCTGCACCGACGACGGCAAGCTCGTCGCGCAGGGCGGGCGGGTCGAAATTCGCTACAAGCCGACCGACGGCCGCGCCTACCAGGCCGCGCTCGCGAACCTCGAGGTTCGCGACGGCGAAGCGGTGCTCCCCGAAGAGCACTGCGTCGCGGGGGAGGCGGTGCCGCGCACGGAAAAAGAGAAGAAAGCCGCGTCTGCCAAGAAGGCCGTGGCTGCCGCGGAGACGCTCCCGAAGGACGCGTACGTGGCCTACGCCGACGGTGCTTGCTCGGGAAATCCAGGCCCGGCGGGCCTTGGGGTGCTCTTGACTACCCCCACCGGCGAAAAGCACGAGGCCTACGAGTTCCTCGGCAACGCGACGAACAACGTGGCCGAGCTAACCGCGATTATGCGCGTGCTCGAGGCCGTGGATCCCAGCGCGAAGGTCGTCGTTCACACCGACAGTCAGTACAGCATCGGCGTGCTCACCAAGGGGTGGAAAGCCAAGGCCAACGTGGAGCTCGTCGCCAAGATCGTGGCCTTGGTGAAGGCGCACAAGGGCCTCAAAATCGTCTACGTGCCCGGCCACGCTGGCGTCGCGGGGAACGAACGCGCAGACGAGCTCGCGCGCGAGGCGGTGTCGTCGCGGGGCACGACGAAGCTGCCGACCCTCGGCGCGAGCTGATCTCGGTCGCGGCGTGCGTTTCTACGTCGACGTAGAAACGAAGGTCACTTGAACTTCGAGTGGCACTCCTTGCACGTCGCCTTCATCTCGGTGAGCGCCGCGTTGGCCGCTGCGACGTCTTTTGCGCCCGCTGCGGTGCCGAGCTTCTCCGCCGTGGCGTGGAGCTTGGCGCCGAGCGCGTCGAACTCGGGACCCTTCGAGAACTGCGGGATCTTCTTGCTCGTCGATTGGATACGAATGCCCATATCGGTGAGCTCGGCCCAATCGGCGTCCGAGAACTGGCCAGTGCCGATCTTCTTGAACTGCGGGTCGGCCACCGTGGCCTGCACGTCCATCACCTCGGAGAGCTTTCCTAGCTTCTCGATTTGATCGGGCGGGAGGTCACGGTGGGGCACACATGCGGCGGCCGCGGCGGCGGCGAGCGAGACGATGAGCGAACGAACGACGAGAGAAGAACGCATCGCACCGTCTTACCCTCGCGCAGGTCCATTACCTACGAAAGAGCAGCCTCCTTAACCCGAATGCGTCGTTTGCGACGAAGGGGGCCGTGCGTGCGGGGCCGGGTGTGCCGTTCTGCCTCACTGCGGCATCGGACTGCCCTTCTCGGCGTCGTAATACATGGTGCCGGCGCGCTTGTACTTCTTCTTCGTCCCACAGACGTCGAGCACGTACATCGTCACGCCCATCGAGCCCGGCTCCTCGGAGACGACCTTGATGTTCTCCTTCGGGCAACTGTGGTCGAACGCGGCGGTGCCGACGAGCTTGGGGGTGTCGGTGCCGAATCCCATCGAAGCGCACCCCGAGAGGGTGGACACGACGAGGGTGAAGAAGGCGATCGAAGCGTGAGCAGTGCGCATGGTTCCCTGTCCGGTTTCGGGGCGCCGCCGTGGCGCCTCCGTTCATGGCCAGGAGCAGCTCGCGGCGCGAAGTCGCACGGTTCGTCGAAATTTTCCAAGAGCTGAACAAAGGCGCCGCTCCGGGCCCGTTGGTGCCCGGACCCACGGTGGTCGAAGACCTGCCCGGCGTGGCACGGCCTGCGAGGGCTGCGATGCGCGCGTGGTCGCCGAAGTGACCACCGGATCGGCGCCACGACGACGCAGAAGAATGGCGTAGTGCCAAGTCCTCGCTGCCACCTCTGGCGGGTTACCAATTCGCCTCGGTCGAGGCAGGACGGCGCTCCGTCGCGCGCAGAAGTGTCGCAGAAGTGGCCGAATTTCGACGATCTCGATCGCGGAACGTCGGTTGCAATCCGTCCCCGGATATCCCTGGAAGGACGTATTCGCGATGAAGCTCAACGGTGTCTCTCTTGCTCTCCTTGCCCTCGTTCCGTGTGGCGTTTACGCGTGCTCGGTGACGACGACCCCCACCCCGAGCGACGAGGTGGACGCGAGCGGACCTGGGCCCGACCCCACCACCGTGCCGGGGGAGGACGCCGCGGTGCCGGATGCCGCGGTCACTCCGACGGACGGCGCGCCGATCCCCGATGCCGCGCCGAGCCTGGATCCGCTCGCGGGCGTCACTCCAGCGGAGCACCTCAGCCCCACCGAAGGCACCGCGATGGGCCTCGGCTACGTGGACGGCCTGGTGTGGGCGGCGGGCGCATTGTACCTGACGGACCCTTATGCCGAGGTGGGCAAAGGGCATATCTGGAAGCTCCCGCGGGTGGGCCTGGAGCCCGCGTTCGTTCGCCTCACGTCGTCTACCGTCGGGCTCTGTTTCGATCCTGAAAATGGCGGCGCGCTCGTCGTGACCGAGACCTCGCCTCCTGCCGTCGCGCGCCGGCCGCTCGCGACTCCGGATGGCCGCGTCGCGCTCTCGTCGCAGTTCAACACGCTCAGCTTCAACGCGCCGAACGACTGCGAGGTCGTCGCTGGCAAAGGCATCTACTTCAGCGATCCCACCTACCCCGGCACGGTGCAGCCCAAAGAGCGCGTCTACCTCGTCGCTGGCACTCCGGCGGTGACCACGTCGGTCGCCGAGTTCGACACCGGCAAACACCCGAACGGACTCGCCGTCACCAAGGCCGGCACCACGCTCTACGTCTCGCTCACGGGGGAGAACCGTATCGTGAAGATCGCCCTCAAGGCCGACGGCTCGGCGGACGGTAACCCGGTCGACTTCGTCACGACGGGCAAAGATCCGGACGGCCTCGCGACCGACGTGCTCGGCAACGTGTTCGTCGCCACGGCGCTCGGCGTGGAGGCCTACTCCGCGACCGGCACGAAATACGGCCCCGTCGCGCTCCCGGGCGGCTACCAGCCGACCTCGCTCGCGTTCGGCGGCGCCGACGGAAAGACACTCTACGTCGGCGCGACGAAAGACCGCATGACCGGAACGGGTGCAGTCTACAAGCTTGCTCTGCGCGACGCCGGCAACCCCTGATCGCGATCGAACCGCGCGTCGTCGACCTGCAGCCGTGTGCGCGCGGGAATGATCGTCGACGCGCGGTGTTGTGCCCGCATGCGGGGCTTCACGATCACGGAGCCTCTCGTGGCGGTGATCGACGCGAGCCCTGGCCGTGGCCACGATCGCGCGGGCGCCGTGCGAACTGCCACCGGGTACCTCCTCGTGCTCGCGGACGGAGCAGGCGGAACCACGGGAGGAGCCGAAGCGGCGTCGCGAGTCGTCGCGCGCGCGCTGGCCGAGCGCCCTCGCACGGCGTCCGCATGTGTCGCTCTCCTCGCGTCGCTCGACGACCGCCTCGGGGGCGGCGAGACCACCGCGGTCGTGCTCGCGGTGGTCGACGGAGTCGTCCTCGGCGCGAGCGTGGGCGACTCTGGCGCGTGGATGCAGCGCGGAAAAGAGCTCGTCGACCTTACGGAAAATCAGCGTCGAAAGCCTCTCCTCGGCTCCGGGCGGGCGACGGTCGTCGCGATCGATCCGGTGCCCCTCGAGGGCCGCCTCCTCGTCGCATCCGACGGTCTCTCGTCGTATGTGCAGTATGCACGTATTATGGAGATCCTCGCGCGCCCGTTCGCCGACATCCCTTCCTCCCTCATCTCTGCGGCGCGGTTACCGTCCGGGGCGCTGCAGGACGACCTCTCGATCGTCGTGGCCGAAGTCGTCGCGCGGACCTGAGTCGAAAACCGCCCTGCGATACGCTTCGAGCCCAGCCCACCGCTGGTGTCTTCGATTCGTAGGCTCGCCGTCACGGGCCGCCCGCGCCGACTGCCGACGCGGCCTCTCCGTGAACCGCCGAGGGAAGCGCGTGCGTTGTACACGTGTATCGAGAGGCCCGAGCCTACGCGAACCGCCCCGGAATCGAGGCGCCGACTAGAGCGTACGGCCAGGGTGCTCGCGTTCCTGGAGACTCGCGTAATCTTCCCGACGCTCGATCGCTTCGACTCCGCGAGGGGGGCGCTGCTCCGTGCGCTCGGCCCGGTCGCGCGGCCGTTCGTGCGCTCGCGAAACCTTCGCGTCGTGGTCGTCGCCCTCGTCTCGGTGGTGCTCGCGCTCGCCGCGTCGGTGCTCGCGACGGGCTATTTGTTGCTCCTCGGCCCGCTCGTGTTCGGCGCCGCACATCTCTTCGCCGAGGCGCGGGTCCTCTTGCCGGCCCATCGCCGCACGAGTCGGTTCCTCGTCGCGGCGGTCGCCGTGCAGATCGGGTTCGTCTTCGCGGGTCACGCCGTCGTCGCGCTCCCTTGGATTACTCTGGCCGCTGTCGTGGTCCTCGCGCGGGGAAAATGGCGGCTCGTCGCCGCGCTCGCGCTCGTGGTCACCGGTGTCGGCACCGCGATCGGCCCGACGACCTCGCGGCTCGTGTTCTTGCACGCGCACAACCTCGTTCCGCTCTTCGTTTGGCTCGTCGCGCGGAAACGATCGTGGGCAGTCTCCTTCGCCGTCGTCGGGTTCGTCGCGGTCGCGCTCGCGCTCGTGCTCTCTGGCGCGTTCGACGGGCTCGCGATCCGTACGCCCCTCGCAGATAGGGTGTTTTCCCTCGTTCGGCTAACCGACGCAGTCGCGGGCGGTGCCGCTTGCTCCTCCCGAAAGCGGCTCCTCGTCGTCTTCGCGTTCACGCAGTCCTTCCATTACGCGGCGTGGCTGCGCCTCGTGCCGGAAGACGCGCGCGCGCGGGAGACGCCACGAGGTTTCCGCGCGTCGGTCGAGGCCCTCCAACACGACATGGGTCGCCGGCCGACCGTGCTCGCCCTCGTCGTCATCGTCGCCATTCCGCTCGCCGCGCTCGTGCTCGGCGCGGTCCGCGCGCGCTCGTTTTACGTCACTGCGTCCGAGCTCCACGCGTCGGTCGAGGCTCTCCTCGTGGTCGTCGCGCTCGCGGCGCAGCGCGGCGAGCGTGCGTTCGCGAACCGCTGATCCGGACGGCTGATCACGAGCTCGCTCCGTGCTCCAGGTCGAGCCCGAGGATCGTTTCGTGCTCATGCCGGAGACGGTGCTTCGGCACGCGGGTCGAGCTGGGCGGCTGGCTCGCGAAAGGCGCGCTCGCGCTCCACGCTCACGGCGTCGAGGGGGTTGGTCGCCGGTCGTGATCGTGAGTCACCGTGCAGCTCGCTATGCGGATCGGAGCGATTGGGCACGGCGGCGTAACGGTCTATCGTGGCGGCATGCAAGTCGAACAGGATGAGCGCGCGAACCTCGCCGCGCTCGACGTGCCCGAGCTCTACGACCTCGCGATCACCGCGCTCGAGACGACCGGCAAGCACCTCGGCTCGCCGTGGACCGCGGTCGCGGCGAAGACGTTTCGCGACGCTTCGAGCGTGATCGATACCGCGTCGGCCGCGAACATGGATCGCCTCGAGGCCGTGCACGCGCTGCTTCGTTCGGCGCCCGCGAGCCTGCCGCGCGACGTGAGCGAGCTCGCGAACGTGGTCCTCCGTTTTCTCGCGCCGAAAGATCCGAACCCCGCGGTGACCTTGAGCCACGCCATCGACGACGCCGCCGAAGCGCTCCGTCGCGCACGCGCCGCGGGGGCCTCGATTTGAGCGCGTACGACGGCGATCGGTTGCAATTTCAAGGTCGCCGAGGCCATCGAGCCTGCCGCGGGGCGGGCCAAACCATCGATTGAGATGATGATAAGTATCGTACGATCATCGATTCAGTTGAGGGCACGGGCGGCTTACGTTCGAGGGGTCCCACTCGTAAGGAGCTCGCCATGACCACCACGACCGCCACCACGACCGCCACCGCCTCTTCGTCCTCGACCTTCGCCGCCGCGGGGCAGTCCAAGCTCGCGTTTCGCCGCGCGAACGAGCGAGGCGTCGCCGACCACGGGTGGCTCTCGTCGCGCCACACGTTCTCGTTCGCCGACTACTACGACACCGGGTGGATGGGCTTCCGCGCCCTCCGTGTCATCAACGACGACCGGGTCGACGCCGGCAAGGGCTTCGGCAAGCACGGCCACAAAGACATGGAGATCGTCTCCTATGTGCTCGAGGGCTCGCTCGGTCACCAGGACTCGATGGGCAACGGATCCGTGATCGTTCCTGGCGACGTGCAGCGAATGACCGCCGGAACCGGCGTGCTCCACAGCGAGATGAACCCCTCCAAAGAAGAGAAGGTCCACTTCCTCCAGATTTGGATCGTCCCTGAGAAGCGCGGGATCACTCCTGGCTACGAGCAGACCACCTTCACCGCGGCAGACAAGCGCGGCCGTCTTCGCCTCGTCGGCTCGCGCGACGGTCGTGATGGCAGCGTCACGATTCACGCGGACGTGTCGCTCTACGCCGCGGTGCTCGATGGAGACGATCGTGTCGCGCATCAGGTCGGCGCCGGCCGTCACGCTTGGGTTCACGTCGCGAAGGGCAGCGTGCGTGTCGGCGGGGAGCTCTTGTCTGCCGGCGATGCCGCCTACACGAGCGATCCCGGCTCGATCGTGCTCGATGGCGCGAAGGACGCCGAGGTGCTCGTGTTCGACCTCGGATGAGGCGAGACCTCTCGCCGTCACCCTCGCCCGCGGCGCGCGTTCCCGCTCTTGGATCGCGCGTCGCGGTTCGTGCTCACGGCGTCCTCGCAGCGTCGCTCGAGCACGTCGAGGAGCCACGCTTCGGCGGGGCCGGCGTGATGATCCGGCTTCGTGACGGCGTAAAATCGTAGGGTGTGCTCGTCTTCTGCCCACGCCTCCGGAACGATACGAACGAGCTTCTTTTCCGCCAGATCGTGACGCACGAGGTGCTCTGGCAAGTTGCCCCATCCGAGGCCCCGGAGCAGCATCGCGTGCTTCGTGGAGAGGTCGGCGATGCGCCACGTTCGCGACGAGAGCACCGCCTGATCCGGCACCCCCTCGTCGCCGCGCTCGGAGAGCACGATCTGCACGTGCTCTTGCAGTCGAGGCGCGGGCACCCTGCCGCGCACCCGCGCGAGGGGGTGCGAAGGGGCGACGACGGGGAGCATGCGAATGGCCGCGAGCGCGCGCCGCGTGAGGTTCGGGCGGAGGCCGAGCGGGCTCACGATCCCGAGCGTGGCGGGCCCCTCGGCGACCCGGTCCGTCACGGCCGACATGGTCTGCGTGTCGACCCGCAGGTCGACGGCGGGGTAGGCCTGCGCGAACTCGCCACATGCCTCTACGAGGGCGGCGACGGGAAACAGGGTATCCACACAAAGCGACACGCTCGCCTCCACGCCCCCGTTGAGCCCTTTCGTGAACGCGCGCAGCTCGTCCATCTCCCCGACCACGCGCCGCGCCCGCGCGAGCACGGCGCGCCCCGCTTCGGTCAACGTCGCCACCTTCGTCGAGCGGTCCCACAGCACCACGTCGAGCTGCGATTCCAAGTTGGCCATCGCGGTGCTCACCGCCGACTGCACCCGCTTGAGCTTGCGGGCCGCGGCCGAGAAATTCCCCTCTTCCACCACCGTGACGAGTGTGCGGAGCTGGTCCAACGTGACGGCGTCGAGCATCGGCAGACACTCCCACGCCCCTCGGGCGAGGTTCAAGCTCGCACGCGAACGAGCAGCGAGGAAGCTCGCCCCATGCCGCGCTTGCGCTACGTTTTGCGGTGAATGATCACCATCGGCTCCGTATCGCGCGAAGACGCTGCGCGGACTTTCCCCTTCCTCGCGGCGCGCTTCTCGGGCCGTCGCAAGGCGCTCAAAGAGTTCACCCACCGCGATCCGGACTTCGTGTTTTGGATCTATCCCGACGGACGTCTCTTCGACGCCCGCGACGCGCACCGGAAAAACGTGCCCCGCGGCTACGCCCACATCGTCGACGATCCACCCGAGTACGGCGGGTTCCTCCGCGGGCGCTTGGCGTCGGACGGGGTCGATCGCGACGCTGGTAGCGCGTGCAATCAGCTCCTCGTCGTGTACTGCGCACCCGAAGCGCTGGTAGCCGGCGAAAAGCTCACCCAGCTGCTCCGCGGGATCGCCGATTTGCCCGTGCCGGTGTCCCCTCGCGCGCTCGTCGTCAGTGACAACGCCGACCTTTACGGCACGGTCGAAGACGTGACCCTCCGCGCCGCGCGCGAGGACGAGGGGACCCTTCCTCCCTGACCGACCACGCGAAGCAAAAGTCGACGGGCGACCAGGTTTTCTCGGGTAAAGTCGCGCGCGTGGCAACCCAAGAAAGCTCTCCCCGTCCGCGCATCCTCACTGGCGACACGCCCACCGGCAGGCTCCACGTAGGGCACTGGGTGGGCTCGCTCGAGAACCGCGTTCGCCTCCAGGCCGACTACGACTGCTTCTTCCTCCTCGCGAACATGCACGCGTTCACCACCCGCGCGGAGCAGCCGAAGGACATTCGCCGCGACACTCTCGAGATCGCCAAAGATTGGCTCGCCGCCGGCATCGACCCGGAGCGCTCCACCCTCGTGCTCCAAACCGAGATCCCCGCGATCGCGGAGCTTACCTGGTTCTTCTCGATGATCGTTCCCTTCAACCGGGTGATGCGCAATCCCACGTTGAAGACCGAGATCGAGCTCAAGGGCCTCGGCGAGCACTACAGCTTCGGGTTTCCGCTCTACGCCGTCGGCCAGTGCGCCGACATCCTCGCCTTCCGTCCGGAGCTCATCCCCGTCGGTGAGGATCAGGTCGCCCACATCGAAATGTGCCGCGAAATCGCGCGCCGTTTCAACTGGACGTACACGCCGGTGAAGCCGGAGTCGAAGGACGAAGACCACCTGAAAGAGGGCGGCCTCTTCCCGATCCCGGACGCGCTGGTAGGGCGCGTAGGCCGCCTCGTCGGCACCGACGGCAAGAACAAAATGTCGAAGAGCCTCGGCAACGTGATTTACCTCACCGACTCGAGCAAAGAGATCAAGAAGAAGCTCGGTGCACTCTACACGGGTCGTCAATCGATGACAGAGCCGGGCGACACCGGCAATGCCCTCTTTACCTACGTTCGCGCATTCATCAAAGACGAACAAAAGGTGAAAGACTTGGAAGACCGATATTCGCGCGGGGACAACATCGGCGATGGCCACGTGAAGGCCGACATCGCGACCGCGATCGACGAGCTCCTCGGCCCGATGCGCGAGCGCCGCGCCGCCCTCGAGGGCGAAAAGGGCGACGCGAGGGTGCTCGAGATCCTGCGCGCCCACGTCGACAAGGCGAACGCGGTCGCCGAGAAGACGCTCTATCTCGCAAAAGAAGCGATGGGCCTCGATTTCGGTCGTCGTGTGCTCGGGATGGAACCCAAGTAGACACGAGGTGGCACACGGCCCTCCTCGCCCGGGTGTCGCCGCTCCGCGAACGCGCGCGCGGTTCGGTGCCGCTTTCCTCACGAGGCGGAGAACGGTAGCTTAAGGCCGATGCCTCGCCACGAATCGCGCGCAAGCCGCACCTTCGCGGCCAGACGAGACGTCGTCTGGGCAATCGTCGCGGACACGAACCGCATGAATCGTGCGCTCGGAAACGTCGCCGCGAAGTATGGGTGGCGCGAAATCGATGGCAAACGCGAATATGTCGCGACTGCCAAAGATCTGGGCCAGACTCTCGAATGGATCGAACCGCCGTATCAGTGGATCGAGGGCGAGCTCATCGAGACGGAGCGAAAGTTCGTCTCCGGCCCGGTCGAGCGTGGCTCGTTCGCCGTACGTCTAAGTGACAGCGCGAGCGGCGGAACCGACTGCGAGATGTCGATCGGGTTCGAGGGCACGAGTCCTGTACTCTCGCTCATCGGCTGGGTTGTTCGCATTCGTCAGCAGAGGGCCATCGGTCGTGCGCTCGACGTCGTCGCCGTCGCCCTCGCAGAGGGGGAAGCGTTCGTCGGCGAGAAGGACGAGCCCGCCGTGGTGCGGGCCCGCCGTATGCTCACCGCAAGCTACGACGAGACCACGTCCGGCCCGCGCTCGCCGGTCGACGACGTGGCGCTCTCCCTTCGCCTCGAGAAGCTCCTCCGGCAAAACGTCGCTCCCAAGCTCGTAAGTAGGCTCGGCGAATGGCTCACCACGAGGCCCGACGAAGAGGTCGGGCAGATTCGGCCCTTCGAGGTGGCGCGGGTTTGGGGCGCTTCGCGGCGCGACGTGCTGTCGCTCTTCCTTCACGCCACGCGCGTCGGGCTGGTCGATCTGAGGTGGCAGATCAATTGCCCCGTATGCCGAGTCTCCGCCCAAGTCGCAGAATCCCTCAAAGACGTGGGGAGCGATGTTCATTGCGGCGCGTGCGACGTCTCGTACGGGGTCGATTTCGGTCGCTACGTGGAGGCCGTATTTCAGACGAATCCGCAGATTCGCCGTGTGTCGACAGCCGTCTTTTGCGCGGCGAGCCCGGTGTGGCGGCCGCACGTCTTCGCACAAGCCACGTTGGCTCCCGGCGCCGAACGCGTCGAGCACGCCACTCTCCCTCTCGGGGAGCTCCATAGTCGCTCGCTCGGCGCCCGCAGCACGTCCGGTTCACCACCCGGCGGCCACGCCGGCGACACGAACCTCGAGACGCCGCCTCGTGCGCTCACCATCCGTGTGTCGGACGAAGGTACGCGGCTCGACTTCGAGGGGCAGTCGACCGACGGTCGCACCGAGGTGAGGCTGCATTCGACGGCCTCGACACCGAAGACGATATTGCTGGAACGAAGCGGCTGGAACGCCGATCAGGTGACGGGATCGGTCGTCGCTTCGTTTCCCGAGTTCTTGGATCTCTTCGCCACCGAGGCCCCCGCGACGGGGGCCGAGCTCAGTATTGGGCAGCTCACGGTTCTCTTCAGCGACCTTACCGGATCCACCGCGCTCTACGAGCGTGTGGGCGACGCCAAGGGCTTTGCGACCGTCGAGCACCACTTCTCCCTCATGGAGCGCGTCATTCACGCGCACGACGGCGCGGTGGTGAAGACGATGGGTGACGCGGTCATGGCCACGTTTCCCTCGGCGGTGCGCGGCGTGAGCGCGGCGATCGAGATGATTCGCCTCCACGACCGTGAGCAAGGTGCCCTCGGGTTGGGGGTAAAGCTCGGAGTTCACAGCGGCGCGTGCCTCGCTGTGCGCGCGAACGATCGATTGGACTTCTTCGGAACGACGGTGAACGTCTCGGCGCGCCTTCAGGCCCAGGCCCGCCCGAGCGAGCTCGTGCTCGCCGCGGAATTGGCGCGCGATCCTGGCGTGCGGCCCTTGCTCGACGTGCTTCCCCAACGAACGTTCGAGGCCCACTTGAAAGGCATCACCGAGGTCCAGAGCCTCGTCGGGATCGATTGCGCAGAGGCCGGAGCGGCGAAACGCTAGAGCGCCGAACCGCCTAATTCGGTCGGCTTTTCGCCGATTTGCGTCGCCGTGCTTCGTTGCTCCTCCTCGGCTAGCAGCAGTAGGACTCGTCGTCGCGCCTCGCACGGCTCGCAACTCGGCGAAAATCCTCGGTCATTAAGCGGTGCGGCGCTCTAGCTGGTCCTCGCCCTCGCCCGTTTTCCCCCGCGACATCCCCTCTCCACGAGCGCATGATGCCGCTCATGTACGAGCTCGCTCTCTCGTTTCCAGGCAAAAATGCCCTCGGTACGCGCGCGATGGAGACCATCCTCGCGAAGCTCGACGAGGCAAGGGGCAGGCCGCTCCTCATCACGGGGGAGGGGAACGCGTTCTCCGCGGGGCTCGATTTGAAAGAGGTCGCGGGCTTCGATTTGGCCGCCGCCCAAAGCTTCCTCTCCCTCCTCGAGCGCATGGTGGACGCGCTCTACCGGTATCCGGGCCCCACCGTCGCGCTCGTGAACGGGCACGCGATCGCGGGCGGCTGCGTGCTCACCCTCGCCTGCGACGCGCGCATCGTCGCAGATGTGCAGAGTGCACGCATTGGGCTCAACGAGGTCGCGCTCGGTTTGCGCTTTCCGCCTTCGATCTTGGAGCTCGCCCGGCGGCGCATTCCCCCGAACCACCTCGCGACGGTGGTGCTCGGCGCGGGGCTTCATCGCCCGGACGAAGCTCTGCGCCTCGGAATGGTCGACACGGTGTCGAGCGACGCACGCGCCCTCGCCGAGACCACGCTCGCCGCCCTCGCTGCGCACCCCGCCGCTGCTTACGTCGACGCGAAGAACGCGCTCTGCCCCAAGCTCGCCGGCCGCCCCGACGAGCTCGAGGCCTTCCAGAAGAGTGGCCTCCAAAGTTGGGTGTCGCCGGAGCTCAAAGCCACGATCGCGAAGATGCTCAAAAAATAGCGCCGCGCGAGCTCACTGGCCGTTAGCAGCCCGTTGATTTTCTCCCGTCCCTCGTCAGGGACTTCCAAGGGTCGTCGGCCAGTCGCCGCCGCATCCCGACCGCCTTCGTTGCGATCCTGCGGTGCGTGCTCACCTAGAAAACTAGGCTCCGCGCGCTCCTCGGATCGCGC
The DNA here is from genome assembly GCA_013297655.1 of Myxococcales bacterium. GTDB lineage: Bacteria > Myxococcota_A > Polyangia > Polyangiales > Polyangiaceae > JAAFHV01. The sequence goes on from JAAFHV010000235.1 coordinate 14,837, forward strand.
CTCGGCGCTCGGGCGCGGACGACGACTGGCCTCGGTCCAAA
>JAAFHV010000236.1 GCA_013297655.1 Myxococcales bacterium
CGAACGCCAGTGGCTGGGCCGCGCGTGCGTCGAGCACGACCGCCTCGTCGAGCAGTGCGCCTTCGGGGGAGGCCGCGGCGGGGGGAATCGACGCGACCGTGGGCGGTGCTTCGTCCGCGTCGGTCGTCTCGGCGCTGGGCTCTTCCGTCAGGTCGGCGCGGGGGTCGGCGCCAGGAGACGACGGGGCGGCAGCGGGGGCTTCGATGTCGGCGAGGGGCGCAGGCGCGTCGAGCGTTCGCGGCTCGAGGCTCGGCGGGTTCTCCACGTGTGCTTCGGTCGGGGCGGGATCGGGCAGCGCGGTCGCGCCTTCCTGCGGCAAGCCGAGGTCGGAAGGAGCCACAGGTGGCGGGGGCGCGTCGCCCGCGGTGTCTTCTTCCGGGGTCGAGACGGCCACGGCGTCGTCCTCGTTCGGCCCTGCGTCCGGCGTGTCCTCCGAAGCGTCCGGTTCGCTCGTATCGCCAGGCGTGCCCGCGGGCGTCTCCTCGACGGGCTCTGCCGCGCTCGAGGCCTCCATCGGGGCGAGGTGCTCGTGTGCTTCCGCGACGGGCTCTGGCGCGCTCGGTTCGAGATCGGCCGCGCTCGTCGCAGCGTTGGCGTCCTCGACCAAGACGACGTCACGGTCCTGCGCGTCGAGAGCTTGCGCGGGGTCGTCGAGCAGCGCGGGTTCATCGACGAGCGCGGGTTGATCGAGGAGCGCGGGTGGATCGAGGAGCGCGGGTTGATCGAGGAGCGCGGGTTGATCGAGGAGCGCGGGTTGATCGAGGAGCGCGGGTTCATCGACGAGCACGACGTCACGGTCTTGCGCGTCGAGGGACGCGAACGCGCTGTCGTCGGCCAACGCGCCGTCGTCGGCCTGCGCGACGTGGCCCGCGTCGTCTCCGGCAGGCTCGTTCGGCGTCGCGAGAGCGGGCTGCGGCTCGTCGACGAGGGGCTGGGCCTCGGCCTCGACGGGGGCCGCTGCGAGGGGCGGGGGCGCGCCGCTTTCGAGCACGGTGTCGGGGGCTTCGTCGCTCTCCGGGGTGTCAGAAAGCTCCGTGGTTTCAACGGGTTCCGTCGCTCGTGCTTCCGCCTCGACCGCGTCGTCGGCGGGCGCGGCAGGCTCGATCGAATCCACGACCCCGTCGTCGACCGCGGGCGCGGGCTCTTGCACCGTTGGAGGTGTCGCAGGGTCGGCGTTCGCGGGCGCGGCGTCCGCGGGCTCTGGCGGAGGAGGCGGGGCCTTCGGGGGCGGGGGCGGCCAGCGCGCTTCGAGGCCTTCGGGGAGCGGATCGCCCGCCGCCGCGGTGTACTCCACGTAGATCGGGGAGTGCGTGTCCGTCTGGTAGAGGCGGGTCATCCGGAGCCGCGTCATCTCGAGGAGCGCGAGGAACGTGATGACGAGATCGAACTTCGAGGTGAGCCCGTCGAAGAGCTCCTCGAAGATGCAACGCGGGCGGAGCTCCAGCACCGCGGTGAGCTCGTGGATGCGATCGGTGATGCTGATGCGATCGGCGACGATGTCGTGGGTGATCTTGATTTTGCTCTTCGCGAGCACACCCTGGAAGGCCTCGATGAGCCGGAAGAGGGGGATCTGCGCGAGCGGCGGCAGGCCCGGGTTCTCTTCTTGTTCGATCGTGCCGCCGCGGAGAAACACGTTCTGCGCCGCGATGCCCTTCGTCTCGAGCTCCTGCGAGGCGAGCTTGTACTTTTGGTACTCGAGGAGGCGCTTGATGAGGGCCTCGCGTGGATCTTCCTCTTCCTCTTCTTGGACCTCGTCCTCTTGGCCCGGCGGAGGCACCGGGAGCAGCATCTTCGATTTGATGTGCGCGAGCGTGGCCGCCATCACGAGGTACTCGGCCGCGATGTCGAGGTTCACGACCTGCATCAGCGCGAGGTACTCGAGGTACTTCTTCGTGATGAACCCGATCGGGATGTCGAGGATGTCGAGCTCGTGCTTTTGACAAAGATGGAGCAGGAGGTCGAGCGGGCCCTCGAACTGAGGAAGGCTCACCGAGTAGGTGTGTGCACCTGCGTCGAGCGGGGCCGGGTCGGTCACGGGGGAGCGGACCCTAGCAGATAGAGGTGGGTCTTCCGCTAGTGCCCCCGCACGTGATGTTCCATCTCTTCACCTGTGGATAACTGGGGGAAAACGTCGGGATCCATGTGGACAACTTCGGGACGAGCCGGCCCCATCGGCAGCGCGTGCCGATCGGGCGTCAGGCTGGACCGTTGGGAACCAGCAAAAAGGTGGGCTAAGTGCGGCTCGGGGCGGCGGGGGGAGAGAAAGGCGGGGTGCCCCCTCTCGCCAGGGGAGAGAAAGACGGCGGCGCCGCCGAGGCCCAAGGTTTCCCGCGCGCCACGCGCCGCCAGCGGTGTTCTTTCTCTCCCCTGTCGGTCTCCCCCAAAATTCCTTCTCGGCTTTGCTTCGTCGTGAGCCGTCGCGATGCGCCACGAGCGCAAAGCCTGCGAGGGAATAGGGGGAGACGCAGAGCTCGCGGGCGGCGTGGGGCGCTCGTCTGGGACGTGGTCGGCGTGTGGCGCCGCGGTCGACGCGGACCGGGCCGAAGCACTCGGCTTCCGTGCCGGCGAGAGCGCCGGCTGCGAGCTGTGGCGCACGCTCCGCGCCAGCGGCACTACGTGACGGGCGAGACGGATCGCGCCGCTGTCCCTCGTCAGGGACTTCCAAGGGTCGTCACGGAGCCTGCGCCGGGTTGCTCGAAGCCGGCGCTCTCGCCGGCACGGAGGTCCCCATGCGGTTTCTGTTTCCTACGCTTCGTCATGAACGCTCGTTTCTCACGCCGTGCGCGCAACACTCGCGTCGCCACCCCACGCTCTCAGAGCGCATCCTGTGGGAGGCCCTCCGTGGGCGGCGGCTCGGGGTCGAGTTCAGGCGGCAAGTCATCCTCGCGAACACCATCGTCGACTTCTTTGCTCCCGCCTCGCCGTGGCATGCGACGTACACGAACGCGCGCTCGTTCTTGCTCAGCCGTTTCACGTAGTACTTCATCCCGGCCCGGCCTGACGGGCTCTCGCGCGGACATGCTCTACGGAGCGGGACCAAACCTCCAGCGATATCCCGCATCCGCCACCATGTATGCCGCGCCGCCATCGAGATCCGCGTGCCCGGTCGCGGGCGGGATCTCGAAGGTGGCAAACGTCTTCTCGAGGCAAGCCAGCATCTCGCGCGACTCGGCGGCAGGCTCTTGGCCTACGCCATTCTTGCTGGGCCTGAACCGAACGACGCGGCCGCCGCCCTTCGGCCACGAGATGTAAATCGACGCTCGCCAAGCGACGGTCGCGGTGGGGCTCGGAAAGCAGGGCCGCAGCCTGGGGAGCTGATTCGTTACTGCGCTGAAGAGACGAGGGCTCTCGGGACCTATGCCACCAGAATTGCCAATGCCCGTGTCGAAGGCGGCGTGCTGGGTCGGCGCGCCCGATGCGCTCGGCGCGGCGGGGCCGTTCGGTAGCCTCTTCGGAGGCGCGGATGCCGTCGTCGCGAGGCTCGCCGAGGGCGGCAAAGTGCCGCTCGGTGCTGCGCGTCTCGTCTCCGGATCGGACGAGGGCGCGACCGTCGCCGTGGTCGACGCGCTCTCGGACGCACCAGCGCCAGACCACGCGGTCGCGAGGGTAGTCCGCAACGTGGCAATCGTTGCACTGGCCACGACGATCGCGAGCACACTCGCCACGCCCACCATCACGCCGCGCCTACGCGTGGGCGACACGTTCGGGGACGGCGAACCCGAGACATCGAGCGCGCCCGGAACCAAAAGGGCAGGGCGTCTCGAGGGAGGGAGCGGCGGCGGCTCGACGACACCCTGCACGTTCACTGGCGTCGCCGAGAGCGCGGGCGCGGACGCATAGTGTGCGAGCATGGACGCGACGACGTCGAGGGTCGGTCGCGCGCTGCGATCCTTCGCGAGCATCGACGCGACCAAGCGCGACAGCGGCTCCGGAACCGCCGGAACGAGCGACGACACCGGCGCGATGTGGCCGCTGGTGATGCGCTTCATGATCTGCCCGAAGCCGTCGGCGCGGGTGGGCAATACGCCGGAGAGCGCCTCGTAAATCATGATACCGAGCGCCCATATGTCGGCCCGCGTGTCGACGTCGCGCTCGGCGAAGATTTGCTCGGGAGCCATGTAATAGGGAGTGCCAATGACAGCCCCCGTCGACGTGAGCGAGGGCGCCACTGTCTCACCGCCCGCGCCGGCGCCCACTTCCTTCGCGATCCCGAAGTCGAGCACCATCGGTTGGCCGTTCACCACGCTCACGTTCTCGGGCTTCAAATCACGGTGAACGATGCCGGCGAGGTGAATCGCGGCGAGGCCGGCGGTGATGCCGAGAAAGAGGCGCGCGCACGCCCTGAACGGCATTGCCCGTGCTCGCAACAAGAGGGCTCGCAGCGACTCGCCTTCCAAGAGCGGCATCACCAGGCATGGCATTCCACCCGCCGTCTCGACTACGGCGAGAATGGGCACCACGTTCGGATGACGCACCCGACTCGCCGCTCGCGCTTCGCGGAGGAGCCGCTGATCTTGTTTGCGATCCTCGGGCTTGTCGCCGAGCGCGACCTTCAGCGCAAAACGCGCCCCCGTAGCGTCGCGAGCCGCCCAAACCGCCCCCATCCCTCCCTGACCGAGAGGTCGCTCGAGGCGATACACGCCAGCGATGACGGTTCCCTGGGCGAGCGGCTCGCTGGAGATGTCGAGCATGGCAAAGCTTTACCCCGACATCGACCGCCTGTCGATTGGAGCAGAGCAGATCGCGGTGGTCACGGAGGGCGGCCGGGCGCGGTTGGCGACGACGACGCAGCAGCGCGGCTTCGGGGGGATCCGTATCCGAAGTGATCGGGAGATCGGTCGCTGTCTTCGAGCCATATGCCCACTGGCGACAAAGGCGACGCTTCGCGTGGCCGAACCCGCTTCGGAAGTGGACGGCGTTTGGACGACGATCGACGTGGAAGCGTGTAGTGCGCGCAGTAGTGGCTTGTTTCGCTTACGCTCTCCGCCGGGTCCGGTGGCGGCCGCCCCGGCCTCTCTGCCCGCCACGGGCGCCAGAGATTGGGAGACGTACCAAGCAGCCGCGCCGCACAAGGCTTTTGCCGTGTCGCTGACGGGAGGATATGGCTCGCGCACGGCGCAGCGCACGGCCGCGGAGGCGCGGACGGCGGCGATCGAGGCGTGCAAACGGGCCGACTGCAAGGTGCTCGCGGTGGACGACAAACCGGTGCCGTGACCTCGTGGCGGGGTCCGCGCTCGCCCGCGCCTCGCTGAGCCGATCGCGCTCCGAACGGCTTATGCGCCGGCGACCGCCTCTGCTGTGGACGCGCCACGCGGACGGCGACGGTGGCACCCTCGCCGCTGCTGTGGACGCGCCACGCGGACGGCGACGATGCCACCCTGCGTCTCGCGCGGGTCGTCGTCGACGCGAGCACGTCCGAGGGCTGGGCGCGCCCGGGGCGCCCGCTCGCGCCCATGATGCCGAGGGCTCGAGCACCCGATCCGACGCCGTCGCGAGCCTGTTTTTCCGCTAAAAACGTGAGCGGACATGGGCGGCGCCCCGGGCGAACGTGGGCGCGCCCCGTCCGCCCGCGCCTCGCAGAAGCCTTCGCCGCCCATGCGGACCGCGTCAGAGACCGCGCTTTCTGCGTCGTTCGCAGCGGCACGCGAGTTGCTCTAGGACCTCTCACGAGCTCGAGCGGCTCAGTGCACGACGCTTCCAGCGTCGAGCGACGCGTCGGGGTCTCCCGCGCTCCGTGGCGCTCGTGAATCGTCGAGGTCTCCGCCGGCGACACGCCAGGGTGCTGCGATCGATCGTTTCCAAAGAAGGAACGCTCGGCTCGGCGACGGAGACGAACTTTGGGAATTGGCAGGCGAGCCTCCGATCGGAGACGCGCTGTTGGAGGCTACATGTCCATCGATCGAGCGAAAACGACGAACGTGGGAATTCCGGGCGCGCAATCGTCGATTCGGGGCACGTCCTCGCTCGCGCTCGTAGGGTGTCTTTCCGTAGGGAGTGACGGTATGCCGAGCTTCTTGTCGCGCGTCCAAGACGCGGAGGGCGCCGCGTTCGTCGGCCGGGGCGAGCTGCTCGATGGGCTCGAGTCGCTCGTTCGAGAGGCCGACCGTGAGCCGCGAATCGTCAAGGTGATCGGCGCGCCGGGGATTGGCAAATCCGCCCTCGTGCGCGCGCTCGGGCGGCGACTCGGCGCGCGCCGCCAAATTTGGATTCGTGGAGACCGTGATTTGGTCGACGCGGCGTCGTTCGAGGCGAGCATAGCTCGTGCGATCGAGGGTGGAATCGATGCGCTCGGCCGCGGCGCGCTCGCCGACGTGGTCGTCATCGACTCCTTCGAGCGGTGTGTCGACCTCGGAGGATGGCTATTCGAGGAGGGCCTCGTCCGCGCCGGCTCTCGCCTTTGTGTCGTCCTCGTGTCGCGCGAACGCACGAACGCCGCTGCCAACGACTGGGCGGCGGTCGGTGCAGTGACGCGCGAGGTGAACGTGCCGCCACTCTCGGACCGCGAGGCGACAGAATATCTCGAGCGCCGCGCGGTGCCCTCGTTCGCGCAGGCCGAGCTCGTCGCGCAAGCAGCTGGGTATCCCATCGCGCTCAAGTGGATGGCCGACAAACTGGTGCTCGGCGACCCCGGGGCGAGCGCGGAGAACGAGGTCGCGTCGTCGCTCGCGGCGTTGTTCGTCGTCGATGCCCCGACGCCTCTCCACGTGCGGGCGCTCCTCGCGCTCGCCATGATCGACGTCCTCGACGAGGGCCTCCTCGAGGTCATGCTCGGCTGCGGGCAAGGCGCTGCGGCGCGAATCTTCGCTTGGCTCGCTGGCCGCGCGTTCGTCGACGTGCGGGGAGAAGGCCTAGCGCTCCACGGCGTCGTTCGCAGCGCGCTCTACTCTAAGCTCCTCCGCAGCGAAGGTTCCCTCCACGTCGATATGGCGTCTCGCGCGAGCGACCTGCTCCTGCGGCGGACGTCGGGCGACGACGTCGGCGCGATGCACGGTGCCCTCATGCGAGCGCTGTCGACGCGGCGAGGAGCGTCGGCCCAGCTGCGCGCGCTGGAGATCGAGCTCGGCCCGCGGATGGTCCTCCGGCAGGCGACGACGCGATATCTCCAGCCAATGGCGGCGGTGGTGCGCCGCTGGGAAGGGGAGGGGTCCGAACGTCGCTTCCGCGCCGCGTTTTTGCACGATCGCTCGCTCTTCTGGGTGGTGTGCGGAGCTCATGGCGAGGTGCTCGCGGTGCTCGGGTGTGTCGCGTTGCGCGGGCTCCCTGCCGTGCTCCAAGAGGGCGACCCGGCGTTGGAGGCGGCGACTGCCGCTTGGCGATCGCTCGACGCCACGGGGGCGTGGGACGCATTGGCCGTTCGGTGGTGGATGACGAGCGCGAGCTATCATTCGCACGATCCGGCGCTGCTCTCGCTCGTGACGGGCGCGCTCTTCGTCGCGTCGCGTGGTGCGCCGCGGGGACGCTACGTGGTGGCGATCGCGGCGAACGCCGCGGAAGCCGAGCCTTGGAACGCGGTGCTCGAAGCGGAGCCCGGCCCCGGCGACGGTGCGCGCCCGTGCGTGGCCGATCTGCACCGCCTCGTGGGTACCGGATCGCCGATCGAGACGGCCGCGAGGCTGGCGCGGGAACGAATCTGCGCCCTCGCACAGGTAGGTGTCGGCACCGCCGGGCCGAGCGGGCTCGCCGCGACCGCGATCGTGGGGGCCCTCCGGGAGGCACTTCCGAAGCTCGCGCGACCGCGTGATCTCGCGACGAGCCCGCTCCTCTCGCTCCGCGCCGTTCGGGGGGCGGGTCCCGCCGGCCTGGTTCGTGTGCTCGTCGACGCGATCGCCGACCTCGAGGCCGAGGCTGGCTACGAGGACGCCGCGCGCCTGCTTCGCACGACCTACCTCGGTACGCCACAAAAGCAGGAGGCCGCCGCCGCCGATCTCGGGCTGCCGTTCGGTACTTACCGCCACCGCCTTCGCGCCGCGATTACCGATTTGGCGCGCGCGATCGCGGCCGCCGAAAGCGCCGCCGAGGCGGGCCCCGTGAGCTCGTTCGATCCTTAATCGACATACGTGGAGAAAATATCATGGTGAATCGACGATTCGATGAGTGCGGCCGATGGACGACACGAACTGCTCGCTCGCTGGTTGCGGTGGGTGTGCTCGCGATCGCAGCGGCGACGGGCTGCGCGCCAGACGAGGAGGGAGCGGAGCAGCTCGAGCAGCAGCTCGGCTACCCGGGTTTGGCGGAGGCCGCCGAGCCCTCGCTTCTTGCCTCTCCCGGGGGTGGTCCCGTCGCGAACGTGACACCTGCGGAGGCGATCTCGGCGGCGAAGACGGCCTACGCCATCTACGAGCGGATCGACGGGGGCGGGCTCACCCTCGCCCAAGCGAAAGACCAGATCGTCGCAGCCGTGACGGCGGCGCGAATCAGCATAGAGTCCCACATCGACGCCATCGCCGCGGCGGAGGTCAAGGCATGCGCGAGGAGCGCCGTCATCGACGTCGCCGACATGGCAGCGATGACGCCCGACAGCCTTCAATCGTTCGCGTTCCGGGCGACCGACTGCAGCACTCTCGCCGCGGCCTACGCCAGCGCTGCGAGCGACAAGGCGGCGATCGACCAGCTCGGTTTCGCGCTCGACGTCGTCGGGCCCATCGCGCTCGTCGCGCGCCGTGCGTCTGGGCTCTCTACCCCTGGGCTCGAGGCCAGCCTCGCGGACGGGAATCGGACGATCCTGACGCGGCTCTCGCCTTCGTGCATCGCTTCGCCACTCTACGGCGACGCTACGCCTCGCATCCTCGAAGCTCAGCTCAAGTGCACCGCCTACAACGGCAACCGCGGATACGACGTCGCCTTCGTCTACGACTGGAAACGGCGCGCGCTCCCGGCATTCGACTACACCAACGCGCGCAACGACGCGATGGCAGGGACGAGCTGGGAGATCGCGAACGCGGTCTTGCCGCCGCTCTTGGCTCCATAGGCGACCACTTCGCGCGCTCGAGCGGTGTGCTCCCGCCGTTCGAGCAAGAGCGCTGCGCCTCTCGGGAGCGACTGCCCCTTTCCTCCGCCCTCGCCCCCACCACCGCACAGTGGACTTCGATTGGACGACGAACGACGTGGTCGCCGTTTCTTTCGACGCTCACCCTTCGACCGTCCACGGCCCGCTCCGGCCGGTGAAAGCACCCGAATGAAATCTAGCATTTTCGTGTCCCTATCTTGCTTCTCGGCTCGTTCCGTCGCGCGTCACGCGTCGGCGCTGGGGCTCGGCGCAATCATCGCGCTGGGCGCGGCCTGCGGAGCGCCACCGAACGACGACCGCTCGACGGAGGGCACGAGCGCGAGCTCGTTGTCGACGAGCGCGGTACCGGCGGCGAGCGGGCTTCCTCCGGAGTGTGCCGCGATCCGCGCGACCCTCACCGCCGACCGCGACCATGTCGATCGTACGACGGCGTCACTCCGCGAGGCGAGCGTCGTCCTCGGTTGGAACATCGAGCTTCCGCCTACCTGCGACGTCGACGTGGCGCCGAGGCTCGGTGGGGTTCGACTCGACGACCCGAGGATGCGGGCGAGCGGCACGCACGCGTTCGTCGTCGAGCACACGACGACCTTCGCGCTCGTCGTGCGCGGGCGAACGCTCGCGTCGCACACAGTGCAGGTGACGGGCGACCCCGGGATCGTGACGATCGACCTCGCGGCAGGAAACCAGGTGACCGCCGCCGACATCGCCGCGTTCGATGCGAAATACATGCAACCGTATCAGCGCGAGCGCGCGGTGCTCGAGACGCGCTACCGGCTCTTCCACCGCCTCGACAGCGCCATGTGGGAGGCGTTCGAGTGGATTCATGCGATGGTTCGCATGTACGACCTGACGCACGAACGGCGGTACGTGGAGCACCTCGGTGCCCTTCTGAAAGAGATCCTTCCCTATCGCGACGATCACCATCCGGGCAGGCACTCGGACTTCGCGGAGTCCGTGCTCCCCCCCGCGCTCGACGTCTTGCGAGCGAGCCCTTCGCCGCTTTCGGGGTGGGGCGGAGCTGGCACTCCGACCGCGGGCCTTCATACCGTGGGCTATGCGTCGTTCGTCTACATGTACGGGCTATCGGCGTTCGCTCGAATCGTGATGGAGACCCCGAGCCTCCACGCTTCGTTCGGCCGAGACGCGATCGACGATACGAACGCAGCGCTCGCGACGGACGCCATCTTCGCGCCGACGGTGGCCGCGCGCTCGACGTTTCCAGTCGAGGCTCGCGCTCTGAAAGAGACATTCGCACGAGTGCCGACGAACGCCGAGTGCGATGCCTACCGCGACGCGCTCGAGGCGCGCGAGCCGCCGAGCGACGCGGACCGCGCGCGCAACGACACGCAGAATCTCGCGTGCAAGCGGATCGACGAGCTTGCCGGCAGCGGCGTTCCTTACAACTACCAATTCCTCTACGTGATGGCCTCGATCGAGCTCTGGAACGCGCTGCGAAGCTCGTACTATCTGGGGAGTGGGCAAGTCGACCCGAGGGCGGCCCTGGCGCGGACCGCGCTCCCCATACGCGTGTCCCGAATGACTCGCTACTTCATGAATCGATTGCGCCTCGCTGACGGGCTCTACGTTTGGAACTACGGTGACGAGGTCCCATCGAGCATCGGTACCCACACCGAAGATGCGTCCCACGGGGGCGTCGACATGATGGGGCTCGAGGTCGTGCGTGCGAATCGTATCGTCCTCGACGCGGTCGCGACCCCTCTCGGTGCTCCCTTGCCCGGGCTCGGCGCCGACGTGATGGCGCGCTTCGCCAAGAGCTTCACGAGCCGACTCGGCGCTGGCAGCCACCTCGCCGACGACTTGGACGGTGACGCGGCGAGCCCGGTGAACAAGCGAGACGGGCCTGCGACGGGTGGGTCGCCCTCACCGCGAGCGATCGTCGCGTGTACGACAAGTGCTACGCGATCACGTTCCGTGTCGAGGGCAACACACAACCGAACCTCGGCCTCGCGGCCCACACCGCGCTCATCGTGAACAAGAGCCGTCTGCCAGCCCCCCCAGTGGTGGTGCCGCCGCCTCCTCCCCCAGTGGTGGTGCCGCCACCCGGGCCGCCGGTCTGCCGAGCGCCTGCGAAGTGCTGCGAGCCGGCGCCGAATGGTGGCTGCTACCAGTGCGTTCCTCGCAGCGCTTCTTGCCAGTGACGGCGTCACGCTCCGCGCCCTGCGCGAGCTGAAGTTCGGTATTCCCGCTCGCGAGGCGCTTTCGCCGAAGGCCGCATTCCTGCGTCCCCGGCGCGACCTTGCCCTGATTTTCAACGGATCTCGGACGCGACTCGGCGCCCGTAGAGACGAATAACCCGAATTGGAGGACCTTCATCATGCGAAATCTTACGGTACGAATCTTTGCTCTCTGCGCTCTCGTCGCCGCCTGCCAGCCGATCACCGCGAACGACGGTAAGGGTGGCGGAGCGAGCGACGGAGGGAACAGCGGAAACGACGGCGGTGGCGGTGGCGGTGGCGGTGGCGTTGGCGGTGGTGGGGGTGGTGCCGGCGGCGACATCCACGAAAAGGCGTTCCGCAAGATTGCGCTCACCGACGAGACCGAGCGCGTAACCGGCGTCTACTGCTCGGCGCCGGGAAAGTGCGTGGTCGCGACCGGCCGGCCTGCGAACGCGGGGCACCTTTACGCCACCGACGGCAAAGCGATCGTCGGCGCTCCGCTGCTCACCGGCACCGAAGCCTATGCGCAGAAGGCCGACCCGGGGTTGGGGCTGCAAGGCGGCACCGCGTTCATGGGGCTCTCGAAGGTCGGAGACCGCGTCATCATCAACCATAGCGCCGGCGAAGCAATCTTCACCAGCGCGACGGGCGACGTGACCCAGGCCGCGAGCTGGACCACCACCGCGATCGGCGCTGACGACTTCGGCCTGAACAAACAATATGGATTCGGATACGACGGCAAACGTTGGTTGATGATCTCCCAAAACCGCATTTGGGAGTCGACGGACACGCCGGGGAGCAGCGCCGGGTGGTCCGAAATTTGGGCGCCGGGAGGCAACCCCGAGATTCCGACCGGGCACCGCGCGCGTCGCGACGCGGAGCGGAAAGAGGGCAACAATACGTTGTGCAATACCGATCCCGGCGCCACCGCCGAGCTCAATCAGCTCATCTACACGGCGCCGGATCTCAGCCTGATCGTAATGCCGGCCGACGCTGCGAGCGGCCGCGGGGACGACAAACCCGGTGTTTGCATCTCCGTCGACGGTGGCAAAGAGTTCCGTCACGTCGAGTTTCCGGGCCGCGCCGGCGAGGACGGTCCGTACGGGGTGGAGTGCACCTCGAAGGACCATTGTGTCGCCTACGCCGGCAAGGACTTGGGGTCGAACGACGCCGCCATCTGGGAGACGGACGACGCGTCGAAGGGCGCGACCTCGACGTGGACGAAGGCGACGACACCGAAGTTGGCGGACTACACCACGTTCCGTCACGTCGCGTTCGCGGCCGACGGAAAACACGGTTGGATCACGGGCTGGCCGCGCGATCCGAAGCCGCTCCTCTTTCAAACGAGCGACGGCGGGAAGACCTGGACCGACGCGACGGCGAAGATTCGCGAGCTCGCTCCCGACGTTCGCCTCCACACCGTTTACGTTTACGGGTCGACGACCTTCGTCGGAGGCGACAAAACGCTGCTCGCGACGGATTGAGCGTAGGCAAAGCTCGGCCTGGGCCGACCGCGCCACTGCGGTCGGCCACGCCGAGGGCGCCTCTGCGCGGCGCCTCGAGCCGACGTCGATGCGCGTTCCGAGCGTGCCGGCCTCACGCCACTCGGGAGGCCGCGCGTGATGTCTCTCGAGACCCCGCCACGATCGCTTGGCGGGGGTTTCGGACGTGAGTGAAGGGGCCCGACGCACCGACTTGGGCGTTTTACGTAGGCCGTGAGGTCGCGCCGACCGTGGAATCGCGCGTCCGCCTACGGGCATGATCCTCGGGCGTACGGCGCAGCGCAGACACGTCGATCGTCGTCCCATCGCCGTCCGGTCGCCGCCGATCATGACGCGTGAGACTACGCTGCCGATACTGCGCAGTCGGCGCCGCTCGCGCCTCGGCGGTGCCGGCGACGTGTTCTGTCGATAGCATTGGCGCGCAACGGAGCAAGATGGCTTCGTTCGTGGAGCGGAGAACGGAAATATGGACGACCTCGAAGCAGCGATTCGGAGCGCCTACGGCGTCGAGCTCGACCCCGCCTTCATCGAGATGATTCGATTCGTCGTGAACGGTGCGCCATCGTCCGGATACGAGTTGCCGTTGTCGTTCGACCACTTCAGTGGACCGGTTTCGGACGTGCTCACGCCCAAGCAAAAGAGTGCCTACTTCTTCCCGGGGGCGCCAGAGTTCTTCGCGTTCGCGAGCAACGGCGGTGGCGGCGAGTTGGGATTCTTGGGCCACGCTCCGGAGCTGCGCTCGGCAGTCCCTCGGCAGGGGGCCGCAAGGAGCGAGTGCCCACTTATCTTGTTCGACCTGCACTTGACGCCCGCCACCCGGATGGTGGGAACCACGTTCCGCGAAGGCATCGCAAGACTCGTCGCGGATGAGACGAGCCCGCACTACGAGAGCCATGGGGAGGAAGACAGCGAGGCGAAGCGACGCTCGAGTCTCGCTGCGCTCGCGAAACGCCTCGAGCTGGATTTGCTGCTCGCCCCTCGTCCGCCTCTGCGTTCGTTCGTCCCCACGATCCCGCGGGGATGGCGCTACGTGCCCACCGGCGATGGGGTAGGCGTGCTTGCCCCGAACGCGCAGTTCGATTCAGTCGGCCCGGCCTCGGATCCGTTCGCGGTCGCCATTTACCCGCACGAAGACGCCAGTGTCCGCGATGCGTTGACGCGCTCTCGTGACGCACGCGCACGCAACAAGGCGGCGACCGCGCTCGGCATCATGCGAGAGATGATCGTCGGTTGGGTGAACACTCGGCTCGGCCAAGAGATCGAGCGAGAGATGGCGAGCGCATACCGCGCCCTCGGCCGCGCTTCGCTCGCGAGGCGTCTGGAAGCGAGATGGTGAGTCGACCGCGCGGGGGGCCTTCGAAGCGCGTGGCGCAGCTCGTCCCCGGCGCCTGATTCAGAGCTCGAGGTTCCCAGACTCGAGTTGCGCTTCGCGGCGCTCGCTCCTGACACACCCCGCTCGTATGGCTTTGCCGGAGCCGCAGTAGTCGCGCCTTCCCGGTACTCGACCCAAAGCGTTTGAAGCGTGACTCCAGCTTTGGAGAGCTCGTGGTGGACCCACGCGAAATCGACCGGCACGCGCACGGGTGGCTCGCTGCGAGTGAGCCCGGTGAGGAGCTTCGCTTCGACCTCGGCCTCCGTCATCGCGTGGATGGCGCGGTGGAGGACGGGGCGCACGCGATCGCGTTGCCCAAGTTCGTGAAGAAGGATCTCGAGGCTATCGGCTCCCGCACCGGCGCACGAGCCACGACGTCCCGCCTTCCCCTGCTCACCCAAAGTGGCTTATTTCGCTTAGGCTGGCGGCATCCGCGTTCATGGGCTCGGGGCACTCTATCGCCCCGAGCCACGACGCAGGCGCCGCTCGCCCTACTTGCTACTTGGCGCCTTTCTGTCCCGGCGGCATCGCCGAGGCGCGGATCTCGATGACGCCGTACTGCGCTGCCGGGCATTTCTCGGCCCAGGCAAGGGCCGCGTCGAGGTCGGGCACTTCGATGACGAAGTAGCCACCGAGCTGCTCTTTGGTCTCGGCGAAGGGGCCGTCTTGGACCTTCTTGGTGCCTCCGCGGAGCGAGAGCGTGGTCGCGGTGCTCGTGGGCTGGAGCCAATCCGTGTCGACGAAGACCCCGGCCTGGCGCAAGGCGCCGATGTATTGCC
>JAAFHV010000237.1 GCA_013297655.1 Myxococcales bacterium
GATCGGGCACCCAATTCGCGAGGTTCAAGTTGTGTGTCCGCCGCGCCTCGTCGCCCGTATTGTCGCGCAGCTCGAGGAACTCCTCGATGTCGGCGTGCCACGGCTCGAGGTAAACGCAGCACGCGCCCTTGCGTTTTCCTCCTTGGTTCACCGCCGCGACCGAAGAATCGAGAGTGCGCAACCACGGCACGATCCCGTTCGAGTGCCCGTTCGTGCTCTCGATGAGCGAGCCGCTCGACCGCACGCGGTGGTACGCGAGCCCGATCCCGCCGGAGAACTTGGAGAGGAGCGCAACGTCCATGTACTTGCGATAGATCGACTCCAAATGATCTTCGGGCGAGTCGAGGAGGAAGCAGCTCGAGAGCTGTTCGTAGCGTGTCCCCGCGTTGAAGAGCGTCGGCGAGCTCGGCAGATATTCGAGCGACGAGAACAGACGATAGAGCTCGATCGCCTCGGCGACCGTGTCGCCGAGCGCGCACGCGATGCGAAGGAAGAAGTGCTGCGGCGCTTCGACGACGAGGCGGCGCTCGGGGTGACGCAAGAGGTACCGGTCGTAGACCGTTCGGAGCCCGAAGTACTCGAACGCATCGTCACGCTCCGGTTCGATCGCGTCGTTCAGCTTGCGCGCGTTCTTCGCGACGAGGTCGGCGACCCGATCGCCGACGAGCCCGAGCCGATGGCCGGCCGCGATCGACTGCGAAAACGCGAATATCTCCTGGTTTTGCACCTCCTTTTGGATCGTCGTCGCGAGGAGGCGCGCGGCGAGGCGGGAGTACTCCGGCTCGTCGGCGATGAGGGCGGAGGCCGTCTGAATCGAGAGCTGGTCGAGCTCGCGGGTGGTCGCGCCGTCGTAGAGCCCACTTATCGTCTTCGTCGCGACGCGAAGAGGATCGACGCGCGAGAGCCCCGCGCACGAACGGCTCACGGCGCGAATGATCTTGGTCACGTCCATCGGCGCGCGGCTCCCGTCGCGCTTCGTGACCTTCATCTGCGTCCCGAAATCGTCGCGGTCGTCGCCCGCACCTTCGCGCTGCGCGGAAGGCGCACCGATCCCACCCGTACGAACCTGTTCGACAAGCATGGCTCTCTCCTCTTCGTGAAGCGGGACGTACCCGCTCGGACAAAAGGAGACGACGACGGAACGAGGGCGCACCCGTGCACCGAGCCTCGCCTGGGCCCTCGCGCCGATCGTCGCCCCCGCGGGCGACACCGAGCTTCGAGAGAAGGCGCACGAATCCATCGAGTCCAAACGATCGACTGTGCAGAGTGCACACGATCGCGTGACCGCGAAAGACCCGAACGCCCTCCCACGAGGCTCGAGATCGAACCACCCCGATTGGATACGAGGGGTGGGTGCGGGCAGGTCTTCGGACTCTCGAGCGTGACCGACGAGGACGCCGGATCTCCTACTTTTCGTCGCTTCCCAGCGCCTTTGACGGCCCAGTGCTACGGACGAAGTTCGTTCTCGAATACCGCTGCGGGGCAGCTCCGGAGTCTCACCGGATTCCCTATTAGACGAGGCCACGACGGGCACCTCGCCACCAGCACGGGATACAACCTATGGGGGCACTGCTCGCCCGTCAACCCATATGTTGATTTTGCGGAGCCACGGGCCGCATCTTCGAGTCTTTCGCAGCTCCGCCGCCGGGTTCGACGGAGGTTGTTCCGCACGACAGGCAAAGCGACGAAGGGCCTACACGCGGCGCCCACTCCAGCTCCAACGCCAGCGGCGTGGACGACGCCGTTTGAGGGCGAGTGCCAAATCAGATCGCGAAGCGCGACCGACGCGTCCTCACCATCGGCGCGCCAGATCAGCGCGCGGCGGCAGCGGGGAGCACCACGACGATCTCGCCTGCCGCACGGGATACGGCCCTCACGTCGCCGCCCATCGCGCGGACGAGCTCTCTCGCGATCGCGAGCCCGAGCCCTGCGCCGTGGCCTCCGTCGCTCGCCGATCCCGCGTGCGTGTCGCCGCGCGGATCGCTTCCTTCACGTGCTGCGCCGCGTACGAACGGCTCGAAGATGCGCTCTGCGTCCGCGGACGAAATCCCCGGGCCTTCGTCGGTGACGACGATCGTGACGCGGCCTTCTCGCTCCTCCGCGCGGAGCTCCACCGCGCCGCCAGTCGGAGAGAAGCGAACCGCGTTTTCGAGCACGTTGCGCAACACCCTCGCGAGGGAAGAGCGTGTACCTTGCACATGTATGTTGTCGTGAACGATGGCGAGACGAACGTCTTTCTCGCGCGCGAGAGGCGCGACCACCGCGCACGCATCGTCGATCGCGACCTCGAGCGCGACGTCCTCGGCCACCGCGTCTGCGTCCGCACGCGCGAGCTCGAGCAGATCGTCGGCGAGGGAGCTCAACCGCTTCGACGACCCGAGCGCGCCGGCGAGCGCCTCGGCGTAGGCTTCGCGGGTGTCGCACGTGCGGAGCGCGAGCTCGATCTCGAGCCGGAGCGAGGTGAGCGGCGTGCGCAGCTCGTGCGCGGCGTGCGAGACGAAGCGCTCTTGGCTCGCGACGAGCCCCACGAGCCGGTCGATCATCGCGTTGAGGTCGCGCGCGAGCTGGCGAAGGTCTGCGTCGGTCGTCCGAAACGCCACCCGCGCGCTCGTGTCTCCGCTCGCGACCCGCCGCGCGACGTCGGCGACGACCTGGTGCTGCGCGGTCAGGCGCGAAGCGACGCCGAACGCGACGGTGGCTGCCCACATGCACCCCACCAGCCAAGCGACGCTCATTCCACGCCCGAGGATGCGCCCGTCGTCCTCCAAGTCGTCGCGTGTCGTCGCGAGGAAGAGGCGCTGCGCGGGCCCCTGCCCGCCGACGTCGAGCACCACGCCGCGCATCGGGTGGTCGTCGTGCTCGAAGTCGAACGCGGCCTTCGACGGGCTTCGCGCGGGGAGCGGAGGCACGTGCTTGAAGTTGTTCGTCGTCGAGAGCACCTTCCCCGCGGCGTCGTACATCACGCCGTACTTCGGGAGCGGACCTACCGCGTTGGCGGAGGGTCCCGGTGCGTCGGTGAGCTCGAGCGCACCCGCGCGCGCCTCGGCGACCTCGCGCTCGGCCACGTCGAGGAGCGCGACGTCGAGCTGGTGCCGTTGCGAGGCGACGAACGTGCCCCAGACGAGGAAAAAAGCCGCCCCCATCGTGCCCGCCGTGAGCACGAGCACGGCGAGCGCGGTGCGGAGCCGAAACGTCATTCGCGTGCGCGTGTGGTGCGGAGCCGATACCCCTCACCGCGCACGGTCTCGATCATCCACGCGTGACTCTCGAGCTTGTCGCGAAGCCGCGAGACCGCCACCTGGACCAAGTTCGAGGTGACCTCGTGGCCATCCCACACGTCGCCGACGAGCTCGGCCTTCGAGACCGTCTGGTTCGGACGCTGCGAGAGATACACCAGCAAATCCAGCTCGATCGCGGTGAGCGGCGGGAGGAGCCGGCCCTCCGCGAACACGTTCCGCCGCCAGATATCGATGTGGAGGGCGCCGACGTCGAGGCCATCGAGGCGCTTTCCTCTCCGCCCGAGGGCACGCACGCGCGCGAGCAGCTCGTCCATGTCGAACGGCTTGGTCAGGTAGTCGTCCACCCCGAGGTCCAGCGCCGCGACGCGATCTTTGGTCTCGCCGCGGCAGGTGAGCATCAAGATGGGTCCCGCGAACTCGCCGCGGCGAAGGAGGCCGCACAGCTCGAGTCCGTCACCGTCGGGGAGCATCCAGTCCACCACCGCGAGGTCGAACGAGCCAACCGCGCGCCGGGCGCTGTCGACGCTCGTCGCGAGGGTGACCTCGTGACGGTCGCTCCCGAGCGCGCGCGACACGAGCGGACCGAGCTTCGGATCGTCTTCCACGAGCAACACCTTCACCGGGGCGAGGGTAGCCCCCTCGCGCCCGTCGGAGAAGCTCCGTTACCGCCCCGTAACGTTCGAAACGAAGGGCTTTTCTCGAGGTTCGGTGAGGCTACCGTCCCCCTCGTGCGACTGGCCACGATCTACATCCTCGCTGCGGCCGCGCTCTTCGGGTGCGGACACGAAGGTCCGTCGAAGGCGAGCGCGCGCGACGTCCCCCACCTCGACGGCGACACGATCGTGTTCTCCGCCGCCTTCCGAGATCGCGCCGGAGTCACCACCGTGCCCGTGACCGCGGAGCCGTTTCGACCGTCGATTCGCCTCACCGGAACCGTCTCCCTCAACCCGAGCCACGTCGCGGTCGTGGGAGCACGCGTCCGCGGAACGGTGCGACGCACCTTCAAGGTCGAGGGCGATCGCGTGAACGCCGGCGAGGCGCTCGCGGAGATCGAGAGCGCAGAGCTCGGGGAGGCGCAGTCGAACGTGCTCCAAGCGGAAGCGAGCCTCTACGCCGCCGAAATCAACGCGAAACGAGAGCAAGACCTCCTCCTACGAAACCTCACCACCGCGCGCGAAGCCGAGGTCGCGACGACCGAGCTCGTCAATCGAAAGGCCGCGTTCGCCGGGGCGCAGCAGCGGGTACGAGCGTTCGGGGGCAACGGCGCGTTCGGGCTCTTCGTCGTCAAATCGCCGATCGCAGGGCACGTCGTGAGCGGACACCTCTCTCCTGGCGAATCCGTGGAAGCGAGCAAAGCCTCGTTCAAGGTCGCCGACATCGCGCACCTTTGGGTCGAGCTGTCGGTCTTCGAGCACGATCTGCCCTCCCTCTGCGTCGGGGACCCCGTCGAGCTTCGTCCCTCTTCGGATCCCGGCGTGCGCATCGACGGCAAGGTCGCCCACGTCGGCGAGGTGATCGACCCCACCTCGCGCAGCACCGACGTGCGCATTACAGTCGACGATCCGCCTTACCACCTGCGACCCGGCCAAGCCGTCAGCGCGATCATCTCGACGAACGGATCCGGGCGCGAAGCGCTGCTCGTCCCGCACGAATCGGTCGTGTACGTCGATGGCAAGCCCACCGTCTTCGTCGCGGAGGGCGAGCTTCGCATGCGGCCCGCGCCGGTGAAGCTCGGGGCGTCCGACGGCACTCGCCACGAGGTGGTGGAAGGGCTCACCCGCGGACAGCTCGTCGCGAAGGGCGGCGTGTTCGCGCTCAAGTCGGAGCTCTTCCGATAGCCATGCTCGAATCGCTCGTACGCATCTCGATCCGGTTCCGTAAGGCGCTCGCCGCGGTGCTCGTGCTCGTGCTCGTGCTCGGATTCTTCGCCGCGCGCGCGCTCCCTATCGACGCCCTCCCGGACGTCTCGAGCGTGCAGGTCGACGTGCTCACGAAGTGCGGCGGGCTCTCCCCCGTCGAGGTCGAGCGCGCCGTCACGGTGCCGGTCGAGAAGGCGCTCAACGGCCTCCCCAAGAGCGTCGAGATGCGGAGCGTGTCGCGCTTCGGTCTCTCGGCGGTGACGGTAATTTTCCGAGACGGTACGGACATTTGGTGGGCACGGCAGCTCGTGCTCGAGCGGCTTCGGCAGGTCGCCGGCGAGCTGCCCCCGCAAGCCTCCACATCCGAGCTCGCGCCCCCGTCGACCGGCCTCGGGACCATCTTCAAGTTCGTCGTTCGCTCGGATCGCCACTCCGCGATGCAGCTCCGCACGATGCTCGATTGGGAGATCGGCCCTCGCTTGCGGAGCGTGCCCGGCGTGGTCGAAGTGAACCCGTTCGGCGGCGAGCTCAAGCAGTTCAAGGTCGTCGTCGATCCGCAGAAGCTCCGCGCGCGCGACCTCACTCTCCACGACGTGACGACCGCGCTCTCGGCCGCGAGCGTGAGCGTAGGAGGGGGCTACGTCGAGCGCGGCGGCGAGTCGTACACGATCCGCGGGAGCGGGCTCGTGAAGAACGAAGCCGACATCGGCGACGTCGTGGTGCGAAGCGCGAAGGACGGGCCGTCGGTGCTCGTGAAACACCTCGCCGAGGTGCGCGTCGGCTCCGCGCTGCGCTACGGCGTGGTCACCCTCGACGGCGATCGTGAGGCCGTCTCCGGGCTCGTCATGATGCTCGCCGGCTCGAACAGCCGCGACGTCGTCGGAGCCGTAAAAATCAGGGTTGCCGAGATCGAAAAGGAGCTCCCACCCGGCGTGAGGATCGAGGTCGTTTACGATCGTTCCGATCTCGTCGAGCGCACGTTGAAGACCGTCGGCACGAACTTGGTCGAGGGGCTCGTCATCGTCACCGTCGTGCTCGCGCTCTTCCTCGGGACGGCCCGTGGCGCCGTCGTCGTCGCCCTCGGCATCCCCGCGTCGATGGCGATCGCGATCTTCGGGATGCACCTGTTCGGCGTCACCGGCGACCTGATGAGCCTCGGCGCGATCGACTTCGGTTTCCTCGTCGACGGCCCGATCGTGATCTTGGAAGGCATCCTCGCCGCGACAGCGGGGAGAGCGCTCGTCGGGAGAGCACGAGCGCGCGCCTACGAAGACGTCGGAAAGCTGGTCGTGAAGCCGGTCGCCTTCGCGGTCGCGATCATCATGCTCGTGTACATCCCGCTCCTCACGCTCGAGGGTGTGGAGGGGAAGATGTTCCGACCGATGGCGATCACGATGGCGTGCGCGCTCTTCGGCGCCCTCGTCTACTCGGTGATCTTTTTCCCGGGCCTCGTGGTGCTCGCGGTGCCCCCGGCGAAGGATCACGGACCGCGCTGGCTAGAGAAAATAGCTCATAGTTACGAGCGCTTCGTCCCTGTGGCGATCGCACGACGCTGGCCCCTCGTCGGCGCGAGCGTCGTGCTCCTCGGCGTCGCGTCGTTCGCGTTCTCGCGCGCCGGCGCCGAGTTCGTCCCTCGCATCTTCGAGGGCGATTGTGTGCTCGCGCTCCAGAGACCACCGAGCATCTCGCTCGAAGAGGCGCGCCGCCTCGATCTGCTCGTCGAGAAGATCGTGCTCTCGTTCCCCGAAACAAAAAAAGCGCTCGGTCAGAGCGGGCGCGCAGAGATGGCGCTCGACGCGGTCGGCAACAACAACACCGACGTCCTCGTGCCGCTCAAGCCGCTGAAGGAGTGGAAGAGCGCGGCGAGCCTCGAAGAGCTGAGCGAGCTCTTCAAGGACAGAATCGAGACCGAGGTACCGTCCACGTTCGTATCCGTCTCGCAGCCGATCGAAGATCTTACGAACCAGCTCATCGCCGGCTCGCGCGCCGACGTCTCGATCAAAATCGTGGGCGCCGATTTGGAGAAGCTCGTCGAGACCTCGAACGCGATCGGCGCGATCGTGCGCGACATCCCCGGCACCGCCGACCTGAAGATCGAGCGCATCATGGGCGGACCGATGATCACCGCCACCGCCGATCGCGGAAAGATGGCGCGCTACGGGGTGAAGGTCGAAGACGCGTTCGCGGTGCTCGCCGCATCGCGGGAAGGCATTCGTGTAGGCGAGGTCTACGAAAAGGAGCGCAAGTTCGATTTGCGCGTCCTCGTGCCGCCGTCGCGCCCGAACGCAGAGGCCCTCTCCGAGCTCTTCGTCGAGACCGAGCACGGCAGCGGCGTCCCGATGCGGGAGGTGGTCACGTTCGAGGAGGGCGACGGCCCTTCCGTCGTGAAGCGCTTGAACCGTGAGCGTCTCATCCGCGTCGACGTGAACCTCCGCGGGCGCGACCTCGTCTCCTGGGTCGAAGAAGCGCGGCAAAAAGTAGGAAAGAACGCCAAGCTCCCGACCGGCTATCGCCTCGAATGGGGCGGCCAGTTCGAAAACTTCGAGCGCGCCTCGAAGCGCCTCGCGCTCGTGGTCCCCGCCGTCGTGGTCGTGATCTTCGGGATGCTCTTCTGGATGTTCGGCAGCGCGCGCCCCGCCCTCGCCGTGTTCCTCTTGGTCCCCTTCGGCGCGGCGGGAGGGATGGCCGGATTGCTCGCGCGCGGGATGCCCTTCAGTCTCCCCGCCGCGATCGGGTTCATCGCCCTCGGCGGCGTCTCGGTATTGAACGGGGTCGTGATCGCGACCGCGACGAAGCGCGCGATCACCGAAGGCGAGCCGCTCGAGAGAGCCGTCGCCACCGGCGCTGCGCGTTCGGTCCGTGCCGTGCTCACCACCGCCGCCGTCGCGGGCCTCGGGTTCTTACCGATGGCCCTCTCGACGAGCGCAGGCTCCGAGGTGCAGCGCCCGCTCGCGACCGTCGTCATCGTGGGCATCTTCTGGAGCACGCTGCTCACCCTCGCGGTGCTGCCGGGGTTGCTCTCGATCGCGCTCCGCGACACGGAAGACGCGCAAGAAGACGACGCCCCCGAGAGCACCGGCGCGCTGCCCGCCACGCCCGACTCCGCCCATCGCTTATAGGCAGAACGGAGCCCGCGCGCCCTCGTTCGAGAGCGCGCCGGGCCGCCCGTTCGTGCGCGGTCAGACGCGCTCGAGGATCGTCGCGATGCCTTGGCCGCCACCGATGCACAGCGTGACGAGCGCGGTGCCCTTGCCGGTGCGCTCGAGCTCGTCGAGGGCGGTGCCGAGGAGCATCGCGCCGGTCGCGCCGAGCGGGTGCCCGAGCGCGATCGAGCCGCCGTTCGGGTTCACCCGCGTAGGATCGATCCCGAGCTTGCGGATGGCCTGGAGCACCACCGCCGCGAACGCCTCGTTGATCTCCCAGTGATCGATGTCGCTCGCTTTCATCCCCGCGAGACGCAACGCTTTTTCGCTGACCGGCCCCGGCGCGGTGAGCATCACGAGGGGCTCGGATCCGAGGGTCGCGACCGCTCGAATGCGCGCGCGAGGGCGAATCCCCCTTTCCTTCACGTAGCTCTCCGACGCGATCGCGACCGCCGCCGCGCCGTCGACGATCCCGCTCGAGTTGCCTGCAGTATGCACGTGTCGAATGCTGGCTACGCCCGGGTACCGCGCGAGGGCGATCGCGTCGAGCGTCTCCCCGTTCGGGCCGGCCGGGGCCGCGCCGAGGGCGACGAACGCGGGACCGAGGGCGGCGAGGCCGGCGGCGGTCGTGTCGGGGCGCGGGTACTCGTCGCGCTCGAGGAGCACCGCTCCCGTCACCGGATCTTTCACCGCCACGAGCGAGCGCGAGAAGCGATTCTCCTCGATCGCGCGGGCCGCGTTCGTCTGCGAGCGGAGGGCGAAGGCGTCGAGCTCCTCGCGAGAGAAGCCCTCTTGCGTCGCGATGAGGTCGGCGCTGATGCCTTGCGGGACCTGGAAGACGCGCTTGCGGAGGTTCGTGTTTCCCCCGTCTTGCCCGCCGCCGTCGGCGCCCATCGGCACACGCGACATGCTCTCCACCCCGCCGGTGACGACGAGGTCCATCGCCCCCGACGCGACCGCCATCGCCCCGAAATTCACCGCCTGCAAACCGGAGCCGCAGAAGCGGTTCAGCGATACGGCCGAGATCTCGTCGGGCCAGCCCGCGGCGAGCACGGCGTTCCGCGCGAGGTTCGCGCCTTGTTCGTTTACCTGCGACACGATGCCGGTGATCACGTCGCCGACGTCGCGCGGATCGAACGCGGCCCGCTCCGCGAGACCGACCAGCGTCTGCGCGAAGAGCTCTTGCGGATGAACGCTCGAGAGCGCCCCCTTCCCAGCTTTCCCACGCCCACGAGGGGTTCGCACGGCACCGATGACGTAGCTCGTTTTCATGAGGGTCTCCTTCTTCGTCACTTCCGGGTGGAATCCGTCGTGCCTTCCGCAGCGCGCGCAGCGAGCGCTCCCACCGCACGGCACGCGCGCAACATCTCGTCCGAGAGAGGCGTTCCTCGCGTGGCACGCGCGAGGCTCAAGCCTCCGAACATGAGCGCGACGAGCCCGAGCGCGACGTGACGAACCGGGATCACCGAGGGCCGCGCCACCGTCTCGGCGAGGGCGCTCACCATCGACTCGAGCTGCTCCGCGAGGACCTCTCGGTGCTCGGGCGCATGGGTGCCGACCTCGCCGACGACGGCCGGAAACGGACAGCCCTTGGTGGTCTCGTCACGGTGGACGGCAGAGAGATACCTCCGCAGCACACGCTCCACGCCACCCTCCCCGAGGCCGGCGAAGAGACCCTCGCGCATCTCACGCGCCGTCGCCCGGAGCGCTTCGTCCACGAGCGACTCTTTCGACGCGAAGTGGGCGTAAAAGCCGCCCACCGTGAGCCCGGCTCCATGCATCACGTCGGCCACCTTGGCGCCGCCGATGCCCCGCTCCCGGAGGAGCCGTGACGCCGACGCGACGATCGCCTCGTAGGAACGCTGCTTTTGCTCCGTCTTGACGCCCATGATCCCGTCGCTCCTCGCGATTACGATCGTAATATTATGAATGTGATACGTTTCGTCAAGGCTCCTCACGAGTGACGAGCGACGAGCGACGAGCGACGCGCGACGCACGGCAAGGAGCGGCGAGGAGCGAGCGAGCGCCGCGAAGGAGCTCCGCGACGAGGCGCGCGGCCCCTCGCTCGCGAGAGCATGTGGTCGACTCGCGCGCGTCGCGTCCCTCACGAACGGGCGCGGGCGGCGCGCGACGAGACTACGGCCAGCGCATGGCCACTCGAACTGCTGGCGGACCGCGTCGCCGGGTCAGCGGTTGCCGCGCCGGAGCAGCTCGTCGCGGTTCATGTTCACGAGCGTGTCTTCCTCGAGCGCGCGCTCGGTCAACGGCTCAAGCTCGGGCAGCTCGGGCTCGGCGGGACGAGACGAGGCACGGCGGAGCCGCGGCGGATCGACGAGGCCTCGCGCCTCCGGAGCGAACGAGAGGGGACGCACCACGGCACGCGGATCGCGCGGTCGCGCGGTCGGCGCCGTTGGGATGTCGTCCGCGGCGTGCCCCTTCGACCCGGGCTGACGCTCGGTGTCCGGCGGGACGTCCTCGCCGCGTGCGCGACGGAGCAGCCCTTCCGGGATCACGAAGGCCGCCGTCGGCTCGTCGTCGTTTGGCTTCTTCCCTGCGCTCATCTGCATGCCGCCGGAGCGGCTCCTTGGCGTGGCTTCCCTACTTTAGCGGCGGAGGCGCGGATCGGCGAGCACGACGAAGCATCCGGAAGAGCGCGGCCGCACGCCTCTCTCGCGCGGCCGCTCACGCACCAGATTTCCGTTTAGAACCGGGATCTTAGTGTGTTCGGGTGATGATCTTCACGAACGCCACGTAGCCACCGAAGCGGAGCTTGTCGCCGTCCTTGAGCTCGCGACGGCCGTTGAACCCGATGTGCTCTTCGTTCACGAAGGTGCCGTTGGTGGAGCCGGTGTCCTCGAGCGTGATCGTGCCGGTGGTGCCGTCGACCGTGAGTGCGGCGTGGCGCGACGACGTGGTCGCGTCGGCGAGGGGCACGTCGACCTGCTCGCCCGAGTTCGCACGGCCGATGACCTTGCGTCCGCCGGTGAGCGGCCAAAACTCGCCCGCGGGGTTCGCCTGGTACGAGAGAACGAAGCCTCGCAGCGCCGTCGCCGGGAGCGCTTGCGGAGGGGGCGGCTGATACGCGGGCACCTGGGGCGACGCCGCAGGCGCGGGTGCTTGAGGCTGCGCGTAGGGATTCGCCTGCGGTTGCGGCTCGAAACCGCCGCCACCGAAGCCGCCACCACCTCCCGGGGGCGCGCCCGGTTGAGGATAGTTGCCGAAGCCTTGCTGCTGGGGCGGCTGCTGGCCGAAGCCTCCGCCACCGAAGCCACCACCTTGCGGCTGCTGACCGAAGCCTCCGCCGCCGGCGCCGTAGTTGGGCTGCGCGGTTTGGTCCTGGAAGCCGCCGCCTCCCTGCGGCTGCTGACCAAAGCCACCGAAGCCACCGCCGCCACCTTGCGGCTGGCCGAAGCCTCCCCCGCCCTGCGGTTGGCCGAAGCCGCCAGCGCCGCCCGCGGGATAGCCGCCGGACTGCGCGAAGCCGCCCCCTTGCTGCGCGTTGCCATACGCATCGTTCGTGAAGGGCATCGAGTCGATCGGCGGGATGCCGCCACCTTGCTGAGGCGCGCCGAACCCGGGTTGGCTCCCATACTGCGGAGGCTGCCCACCGCCGAAGCCGCCGCCCTGAGGCGCGCCGAAGGGCGACGGGCCGAGCGAGAAGCCGCAGACGTTGCAGAACTTATCGGAGGTCTGGGGGATGGCGCCGCATTGCGGACAGGGGCTCATGGATCTTCTCTCCAGTCGACCGGCGCAGCGAGCCGTAGCGCGAAGGCGCTACGGTGCCGGCGTAGCGAGGAAACACGTTTCTCGCCGTGCCATGAGCATATCCGACAATCTTCACCGTGGGCGAGCCGACGACAAAAACTTCACGCGACTGCCGAATTTTCGCGCGCTGCGGCCCCCGCGCGGGGGCGAACGGGTTCGAGAGGCAGCGGTTGGGGGCGCCGACCTCTCGCACCGGGAGCCACGACGTCAGACCTCGCGTGAAGCGCGCGCGGCCTCGAGCGCGGCCGAGAGCACCTCGCGGACGGGCACGCGGTGGAACGCCGCTGCGCGAACGCACTCGTCGAACTCGGGCTTTTGCTGGGGCGTCCCGAACGGGCCCTCGCTCACCTTGACCGAGATCGGCCCGTACGGTGTCTGCACCACCGTCTCGCGGCGAGGGCGTGTGACGCGCGAGACGTCCGTCCTTCGCACGCCGATCGTCGTGCTCTCCCGAAGGAGCGACGCGGTGAGCCGGTCTGCGAGGGGGACTTGGACGAGGCACGCGAGCACCAGCCCCGGTCGCCCCTTCTTGGTGGTGGTCGGCGTCGCCCATGCGTCGAGCGCGCCTTCACGGAGCAGCATATCGATGCAGTGTGCAACGATTTCGCCGGTCGCGTCGTCGAGGTTCGCCTCGAGGATCGCGTGAGTGCCGACGCTGGGTGTGATCTGTGCGCCCTCCGCCACGGGGCCGAGCACGACGCGGAGGAGGTTCGGTCGATCGGGGAACGTCTGGGTGCCGGAGCCGAAGCCGACCCGCTCGATGCGGATGTCCGGCCAGCGCGAGGCGCGCGACGCGTTCGCACCGACGATCGCGGCGCCGGTCGGGGTCACGAGCTCCCGATCGATCCCCGCGTCGTAGGTGGGGAAACCTTGGAGACACTCCAGCGCGGCGGGAGCGGGGAGCGGCAAGATCCCGTGGCGCGCTTTCACGAACCCGCGACCGAGCGGCAAGGGCGACACCACGATCTCCGCCCCGAGGTACTCGAGCGCGGCGGCGGCGCCGACCACGTCGCACAGCGCATCGACGGCCCCCACCTCGTGGAAGTGCACGTCATCGATGGGCATTTTATGCACCTTCGCCTCCGCGCGGCCGAGCTTTTCGAACACGAGGAGCGCGCGATCTTTCACCTTCTGCGGCAGCTCGGACGCGAGGATGAGCGCGCGCACGGCGCGGAACGTTCGCTCGGGTTGCGGGGCGTCGACGTGGACGTGGAACGTGGTCGCGACGATGCCGCTTTGCTCGCGGCCCCCGAAGTGCACGTGAAAGCCGGTGAGCCCCAGCTTCGCGATCGCGTCGAGCACGACCGACTCGGGTACTCCGAGATCGACCAGCGCGCCCACGATCATGTCGCCCGCGAGCCCGCTCGGCGCGTCGAGGAAGAGGACCTTGCCGCGCCCCGAGCCGAGCCCGAGCTCGTCGCGGTGGAGCTTCCGATCGGACGCCGTCCCGTGCCCGTGGCTATGGCCGTGCGCGTCGCCGTGGTCGTGCGTGTGCGGGTGATCGTGGCCGTGACCGTGCGCGCGACCGTGATCGTGGGGGTGAGCGTGCGGGACGTGGTCGTGCCCGTGGCTGTGCGCGTGATCGTGATCGTGCGCGTGATCGTGCGCGTGACCGTGCTCTGGCGAGGGCGGTGGGTCGTGGGCTCCGACATCGTGGGTGGGCCCATGTGCCGGCGCGCGCTCGTGAGCGACCGCCGCGTAATCGTGCGCGTGAACCACGCCGTGCTCGGGTTGGAGCTCGTGATCGCGGCCGTGCGCGTGGGCGTGTCCGTGCCCCTGCCCTTGCGGACGTTCCGAGTGCGCCTCGCGCGAGGGCGGCGGGTGGCTCGGGTGCGTCGAGGCCGTTCGCGCCGGTCGCAGCTCGGACGTCCGCGCGACCAGTGTCTCGATCGGCGAATCGACGACGGGACGCGACGCGGGGGCCGGCGGAACCGGCAAAACCGCGCGAAGCTCGGGGACACGGAGCACGGCGTCCTCGAGTGTGGCCTCGACGAGCGCGGCGACGTTCGACGGCACCGAGGGAGGCGGCGGCGCGGGGGTCGCGATCGAGTCGCTCGGCGGCGCGCCGAATAGCTCGGTGTCCGGCTCGGGATCCGAGTCCGCCTCGAGCTCGACCTCGGACATGGGCGGCACGGGAGAGCTCACGATCGCGGGGGCGCTCGCCTCGCGCGGGATCGCGAGCGGTGTCACGTCGAGGTCGGCTTCCTCCGCGAGCCTGTCGAACGCGCTCGTCGACGGCTCCTCCGCCGCGCCATCTTTGCGGGGCGCGGCTTGATCGATGATTCGCCTTATTTTCGGGCGCGAAAGGGTCGGTGGCTCGCTCGGGAAGCGCGGCTTCGACTCGCCCTCGCGCGGCGGACCGAACCCACCATCGTCGCGACGCGGACCCGCGAAGCCGCCGTCGCGCCGCGGTCGCCGGTCGGCATCGAACGAGGGACCGCGGTCGTCGCGGCGGGGACCGTGGCCTCCACGATCGTCGCGCGGCGGAGGTCGATCGTCTCGACCGGGTCCCGCTCCTCGCGAAGGACCTCCTCGATCGTCTCGACCGGGTCCCGCTCCTCGCGAAGGACCTCCTCGATCGTCTCGACCGGGTCCCGCTCCTCGCGAAGGACCTCCTCGATCGTCTCGACCGGGTCCCGCTCCTCGCGAAGAACCTCCACGATCGTCTCGCGGCGGAGGCCGATCGTCACGCGTCGCGCCAGCGCCCGCGCCTGCGCCGCGTGCAGGACCACCACGGTCGTCTCGCGGCGGAGGCCGATCGTCGCGCCGGCCCCGGAACCCGTCGCGCGGAGGGGGGCC
>JAAFHV010000238.1 GCA_013297655.1 Myxococcales bacterium
CCCAACACCGGCGGAATGGGTGCATTCTCCCCGGTTCTCGCAAAAGACGATCCGCTCCACGCGGAGATCGCAAAAACGATCGTCACGCCGCTCGTGAAGGGCCTCGTGACGGACGGCATCGACTACCGCGGATTTCTCTACGCCGGGCTCATGCTCACGAAAGCCGGGCCGAAGCTGCTCGAGCTCAACGTGCGCTTCGGCGATCCAGAGGCCGAGGCCGTGTTGCCCCGAATCGGCGGCAATTTTGCTTCATTTTGCCTCGCTTGCGCAGATGGAGCGCTGGCGGGCAAGTCGCTGGAGACCAAGGCCGAGCACGTGCTCGCGGTGGTGCTCGCGCGGGAGGGGTACCCGAAGAGCCCGGTCGGCGCGCCCGTTCCACTCCCTCGCGATCTCGCTCCGCGCGACGACGCATGGGTATGCGTCGCGAGCGCACGCAAAGACGACGACACGGTCGTCATGCCGCAAGGACGGTCGCTCGTGGTGGTCGGTCGTGGCGCGACGATGGCGACCGCGAAGCAGGCGGCGTACACGCGCGTTCGTGAGCTCTCGTGTGCGGGTCTCGTTTGGCGCGACGACATCGGGGGCGCATCGTGAAGCGCATCGCGGTGCTCGCTTCCGGGCGCGGCTCGAACCTGCGCGCGATCCACGCCGCGACCATGGGTGGAGCGCTCGCCGGCGTCGCGAAGATCGTGCTCGTCGGGAGCGACAAGCCCGACGCCCCTGCCCTCGCGTTTGCCGTCGAGAGCGGCATCGCCACCGTCGCGCAGCCAAAAAATAGCCTCGGACGCGAAGCGTGGGACGCCGCGTTCGTCGAGAAGCTCGCGCCGCATCGTCCGGACGTGATCGTGCTCGCGGGTTTCATGCGCATCCTGTCCAAAGTGTTCGTCGAGGCGTACGAAGGTCGCATCGTGAACGTGCACCCGGCCGACACACGCAAGCACCAAGGGCTCGGCGGCTACGACTACGCCTTTCGCGAGCACCTCGAAGAGACCACCGTCACGGTTCACCTCGTCGATCACGGGCTCGACACCGGCCCCATCCTCGCCCAGCGCACGGTCGACCTCCGTGGCGCTCTCACCCTCGAAGACGTGGAGCATCGCGGCCTCGCGGTAGAGCACGCGCTTTACCCCGAAGCGTTGCGCGAATTTTTGATCACGCCGCCTGTCGGCCTACGGAAATGAGAGCCAAGCCATGTGCGGGATCGTAGGAATCTTCGGGAAATCGAGCGTCGCCGAGAACCTCGTGTACGCGCTCACCGCCGTTCAACACCGCGGGCAAGACGCGGCCGGGGTCGTCACGTTCGATCGCAAGTTCAACCTCCACAAGGGGCGCGGTCTCGTCGCGGAGGTGTTCCGCGATCCGCGCGACATCGAGGGCCTGCACGGCAAGCTCGGCCTCGGCCACACCCGCTACGCCACCCAAGGGAGCACCGAGCTCCTCGACGCGCAGCCGTTTTTCATGGCGTACCCGTTCGGCCTCGCGATGGTCCACAACGGGAACGTGACGAACTTCGAGGCGCTGCGAGCCGAGCTGCAGAGCGATCGGCAGCGCGTGATCGAGACCACGAACGACCTCGAGCTCCTCCTCTACATCCTCGCCCAAGAGCTCGAGAGTGTAGGATACAAGGATCTGTCGCCCGCGGGCATTTTTGCCTCCGTTCGTGCGCTTCGGCAGAAGGTCGACGGCGCGTACTCGACGATCACGATCTTGGCGCAGAAGGGCATGCTCGCGTTCCGCGACTTCCACGGGATCCGCCCGCTGCTCTACGGGAGGCGCGTGACGCCGGAGGGCGTGGAGCACGCGTTCGCCTCCGAATCGACAGTGTTCGATTACCTCGGCTTCGAACGGGTGCGCGATCTCCTCCCCGGCGAGACCGTGTTCGTCGACATGAACGGCGAGGTCCACTTCGACGTCGACAGCCAGAAGACAGCAGCGTTCTGCAGCTTCGAGCACATCTACTTCGCGCGGGAAGACTCCGTGTTCGACGGTCACCTCGTCGCCGGCGAGCGGGTGCGGATGGGCCGTTTGCTCGGCAAAGCCGTGCGCGACGCGGGCCTGTTCCCCGACGTGGTCATCGACGTGCCGTCGTCGGCGTACTTCGCGGCCTCGGCGATGGCGGAGGAGCTCGGCGTGCCTTATCGCCGCGGGCTCACGAAGAACAACCACGTGGGGCGCAGCTTCATCGTGCCTTCGCAGATCGATCGCGAGCGCTTGGTACGCCAGAAGCTGAACCCGATCGGCGACGTGCTCGCGGGGAAAAAAGTGGCGATCGTGGACGACTCGATCGTGCGCGGCACCACCTCGAAGCACATCGTGAAGAGCGTGCGCGAGAGCGGCGCGACGGAGGTGTACATGGTGTCCGCCGCGCCTCCGCTGCGTCATCCGTGTGTCTACGGGATCGACATCGCGCGACGGGCAGAGCTCATCGCCGCGACCCACGATCTCGAGTACGTGAAGCGCGCGATCGGCGCCGACGCGGTCGTCTACCCGGACGTCGCCGAGTTCCGCGCGCTCTTCGCCGGGCGCCCTCACTGCTTCGCGTGCTTCGACGGGAACTACCCCACCGCGATCAGCGAAGAAGAGCGAAACTCGATCGAGCGCGAGAAGGTCGCTTCTCGGCGCGATAGTCCAGCGAAGCACTGAGATCACGCCCACGTGTGTGGCCGGAGTCACATCCGTATGTGACCGGCGCTAACCCAATGGAATCGCTCGATTTCGCTCACCCGGTTTCCGGGATTGCCACTCCAGAACGGGTCAGATCCCTTCACCGCCGCGCCCGCGATAGGCCTCCGCGTAGAAGCGCTCGAGGATGCGCGTGCGACGCACGATCCCGATGAAGACGCCGCGATCGTCGACGACGGGGACGAAGTTTTGGCGCACCGAGAGGGCGAGTAGGTCTTCCACTTCGGCGTCGATGCGCACCGGGAGCACGGTTCGGCGCCGCTCCACGTCGCGGATCGAATGGTGTCCGGTCTCGTCGAAGCGAAGGTGCGGGTGCTGCTTCAAGAACCAGAGCAGGTCACCTTCGGTCAGCGTGCTGTCGTAGATGCCATCGCCGGTAAGCACCGGGACTGCGCTGTAGCGCCAGTGCTCCATCTTTTCGATCGCTTGGCGAACGGTCGACGAATCGGAGACCCACGCGCACTCGGCTTTCGGGGTGAGGAAGAACGCGATCTTCATCTTTGGGGTGCACACCGTAAGGCGCGATTCGAATGTGCCCAGCGATATTCGAACGCCGGTTCGCGCGCGGCCCGCTCGACGCGCCGCAGAACGGACCTCGTGCGTGCCGGAAGCCCTCGCGTAGAGCGCTCGACCTCAGCCGGGCTTCGGGGGAGCGCCGTACGCGCCACTCGGGCTCGGCGGACGGAGCGGGCCGGCATCGGGTGCGGTGGTGGGCACGGGCGCTACGGACGCGTCGTTCATCGGCATCGGCGCGCCGTAGGGCTGCACGATCGTCGTGTTCGGATCGTTCGTCGGCGCGTCGACCTTGTTGCAGGCGACCGCGCTCGTGGCGGCGGCGAGGGTGAGCGCACCGAGGAAAATATGCGCTCGCGTTGCGCCCATCGGCATCACCTGTGGAGGCCCCGAAGAAGCGAGCGAGTCGCCTCCGCAGAAAGGACACGAGGGCTCGGAAGAGCGCACATGACGACCGCAGGATGCACAGAGGACGAGCGACATGGCCGCATCGTACGACCTTCTCCCACGAAAGTTCTCCACGAAGGGGCGTCGATCGAAGGATACCCTCGAGGCATGACGCTCGTCCCCTGTCCGTCGTGTGCTCGCCACGTCCGCGGCGCCGCGTGCCCGTTCTGCGGCGCAGCGGTCTCTCATCCTCGCGTGATGCAGCGCACGCCTCTCGCCACCCGTGCCGCGTTTCTCGTCGGCTCGGTCGCCCTCGCCGCCGGCTGCAACTCACCTCCCGCGCCGGCTTACGGCGGGCCACCACCGGGGCTCGTTCCGCCCGTGGCGACCTCCGAGCCCGCCGCGGTCGACGGCGGGGCGCCCACGCCCGCCGACGCGGGAAAGACGGTGAGCGACGTTCCTTTCGGGCCGGCACCTGCCTACGGTGGCCCTCCGCCCGCGACGAAGTAGGCCCGCACCGAGCGCCGCTTCGAACGCGACGAAGGATGCACTCTGCAACGAGTGCATCCTTCATGAATCATGCATGACTCACGGTGACGAGCGGATCACGGCCCAGTCTTGCCGTCGGTGCCGGCGTCCACCTGCGTTGCGGGGGCGTCGGGATCGTGGGCATCGGCGGGTGGGCGCGGAGGAATGGGGGCACCGTAACAGGCCACCATCGCAGCGGAGAACGCGGTGACGCCTCCGAGGGCGAGTGCAGCGCGGCCCATGCGAGAGAGACCCGCGAGCGCTCCGGTATCGTCGGGCGAAGACACGAGCGCGGCGCCGCAGTAGGGGCAGTCGACGCCGCGGGCGTGGCGTGCGCACGAAGCGCAGACGTGGAGGCTCATCGTCCACCGTCC
Source organism: Myxococcales bacterium (assembly GCA_013297655.1). Taxonomy (GTDB): domain Bacteria; phylum Myxococcota_A; class Polyangia; order Polyangiales; family Polyangiaceae; genus JAAFHV01. The sequence goes on from JAAFHV010000238.1 coordinate 4,485, forward strand.
GGCGGAGGAGCGCCGTAGGGCGGAACGGCGCCGGCATCGGGAGGAGGTGCGCCGTACGCGGCGACCGGACCACCATCGGGAGGAGGCGTGGGCGCAGAGTCCGTCGCCGCGTCGGAGGTCGTGGGGACTGGGGCCCCGTAGACGGGAGCGGCGGTCGGGGAAGCTGCGTCGGAGCCAGCGTCCGACGTGGTGGTCTCGCCGCCACACGCCATCGCGGCGGTGACCATCGTCGCCGCGCCGAACACCATCGCTGCACGCGTGGCGCGCGAGTGGGGCTGCGGAGTCGCGGCGCTCGCGGTCGCGCCGCAGAACGGACACGTGGCTTCACGCACGTGACGGCTGCAATCTGCACATAAACGAAGGCTCATGGATCGATGTTCTCCGCAGTTCACCGCGCGGTCGAGACGATTTGGTACATGACGCGCAGGCTTGTAGTGAAAGCTCGCACGGCTCTTCGTCGCCGCGGGACGGCCCGAACGTCAAACAAGGCCGAAAAAGCCCCCCGCGTGCGGCGCGTAGCCGAGGCTGAGCTCCGAAGCGATGCTCGCCGACAGCGGGCCCCGCGCGACGAGCCGCACGGCGTCATCGAGCGCTTCTGGGCGCGACGTGCCGAGCAACGCAGAGGACACTCCATCGGCGTGGGCGGCGAAGCGGAGGAACAGCTCGTCGAGTCCGAGCCCACACGCCGAGGTCGCGTCGCCGAAGAGGAGCCGACTGCGCCGCTTGTACTCGTCCACGTCGGGGCGTCCGACCGCCGCGCGCGGAGACCACGCCGCGTTCCCGAGCACCCGCTTCGCGAGCACACCGACGCGGGCTCCCCGCACCCGGTCGAGACCCGAGCGGTCGAGCAGGTTCACCGAGCACTCCACCACGTCGACGAGACCGGTCTCGAGCGCCGCCGAGAGCGCAGGCCCGTCGCCCGAGTAGCCGATCGCGCGCACCTTCCCGGCCCGCTTCGCGCGCACGAGCGGCTCCCACAGGTCGTCCCGCCGCACGGTGCCCTCGTCGCACGAATGGAGCAAGAACACCCCGAGGCTCTCGACCCGCAACCTCGACAGCGCGCGATCGACCCCTCCCGCGATGCACTCCGCGCTCCAATCGGGCGCACCGGGCACGCCATATCCACCCTTCGTCACGAGCACGACGTCGCGTCGCTCTTTCGAGAAGAACCGACCGAGACGCTCTTCCGAGGCGCCGTAGCTCGGCGCGGTGTCGAACACGTTCACGCCGTGATCGCAGGCGATCGACAGCAATCGATCGACGGTCGTTTCGTCGAGCGCGTGATCCCCGAGCGGGCCACAGCCGAGCCCCAACGCCGACACCTCGAGACCGGTATCGCCGAGCGGATTTCTCTTCATCGCGAGAGCACCACGACGCCGTAGGGGCCGAGCGCGACCGGCAACGTGAACGGGCGACCGTCGTAGGGTTGCGCGAGCGCCTCGACCGGGGCCACGCTCGCGTCGCCGAAGTCGGCGCCATACGCTTTTCGATCGCTCGCGAGCCGTACGCGGTAGGTGCCCCCCTGCGCGACACCGAAGTCGTAGCGGGTGTAGGCGCGGTTCCGCAGATTCAACGCGACGATCACGTCCTCTCCCGAAGCGCCATGACGGCGGTACACGATCACCTTCGCGGTGTCGTTTCGGTGGAGGATCTCGACCCCCGCCTCCGCGAGCGCGCCGCTCTTTCCGGCGCTATTTTTTCGGAGCGTGACGAGATCTTTGTAGAATGCACGAACGAGATCGCCGGCCGGCGTTCGCGCGGCGAGGGTCTTCGGCGGGTCGGTGAAGGTGCCCGTCGCGAGGCCTTCTTGGCCCATGAAGAGCATCGGCACGCCGGGGGCGGTGAAGAGCAGCGCGGCGCCGAGCATCGATCGCCTTCGCGCGGCGAGGCTCTCTGCGTTTTGGGGGTCGATCCGGCTCGGGAGACGCGCGCCGCCGTTCCCCACCGTGTCGTGTGTCTCCGTGAAGAGCACCCGCGCGAACGGATCGCCGTCGTAGCTGCTCGTGAGGGCGCGCGCGATTTGGGCCATGTCGCGACCATCGTCTTCGAACGGCGCGAGCACGTTCGCGACGTCGTAGCCGAAGCCATCCCATTGTGCGTCGAAGCCGAACCCACCCTTTTCTACGGGCTTCGTGAGATCGACGTACCCCTTGAGATCTTCGGCCGTGCTCGTACCGCCGAGCGCCTTCGTGATCTTGTTTTGCTCGATCAAGAGCTCCCTGCCGCCGGGGGTGGTGCCCTGCCCGTCGATCGCGCGCACGTTGGAGGTGGAGTCCCAACGAAAGCCGTCGCCGTGAAACTCCGTGAGCCACGCCGTCGTCGCGTCGAGGAACATGCGCTTCACGGCCGGCTCGGTGAAGCTCGGGCGCGGCCCCCAAGGCGTGCTCGCGTAGGGCCCGGGCGCGAAGTAGTACACGCCGGCCGACCCGTTCGGACAGGTGCCATCGAAGCAGCGGAGCGGAGCCTCGCGCCATCCGTCGTGGTGGTTCACGACCGCGTCGAGCCAAACCGCGATCCCGTTCGCGTGGGCCTCGTCGATGAACGAGCGAAGGTCGTCCGCGGTGCCATACGAGCTCTTCGTCGCGAAGTGGAGGTGCGGGTTGTATCCCCAGCCGTCGGGGTTTCCCCCGTACTCGAACACGGGCATGAGCTCGATCACGTTGACCCCGAGCTCGGCGAGCTCGGTGAGGCGCGTTTTGGCGGACGCGAACGTGCCGTAGGTCTTCGTCGCGTCACGCGTGAAGCTGCCAATGTGGATCTCGTAGACGATCTGCGTGTTTCGTTTTGCGCGGACGAAACCCTTGTCTTTCCAGGGGTAAACGAGCGGATCGGTCACGAGGCAAGTGGTCCGGCTGTCTGCACGTTGGCGGCAGTACGGATCGAGGCGCGCGAGCTCCGCGCTGCCATCGCGAGGCGCGAGCACGAAGCGATAGCTCGAGCCCACCTTCGCGCTCGCGACTTCGCCGGCGAAGTGCCCACCGGGCTCGGCGCCGAGCGCGACGCGGGCGCCGAAGTCGCCTTCGACCCAGGCCGATCGTGCGCCAGGAGCCCACACGCGAAAGAGAACGCCCTTGCCCGTGACGTGCGCCCCGGGGCCGTCCGTGGGCCTCGGCTGGGCGGTGGCATCGGGAGCCCCCGCTTCGACGGGGCTGGGCTCACGGCCGGTGACGGCCGGCACCGGGACGACCGGCTCGTTTCCCTCCGGCGTGCTCGTCGTCGTCGACGCCGCCCCGCAGGCAGGGACGAGCCACGACAGCCCCAACGAGAGAATCGATCGACGAAAGGTTCGCGACGGCATGGCACGGACCTTAAGCGAACGCACGAACGCGAGCTTTCGCGAAACCGTCAATCCCTTGCGCGCGCCCTCCGAACCGGCGCCTCACCGTGAGGCGGGAGCACGACCCGGGAGCCCTTCTTTCGCAGCGAAGAGGGCGCGTGACCGAACTTGCGCGAGAACGCGGAGGTGAACGCGGGGAGGCTCGCATAGCCCACTTGGATCGCGACCTCGCTCGCAGAATACGTGCCCGTCTCGAGGAGGAGACGTGCTTCGTCGAGACGCCGCGCACGCGTGTATTCTACAGGCGTAGTACCGGTTTCGCGCCGGAACGTGCGGAGGAGCGTGGACTCGCTCGTCCCGAAGGCGCGGCAGAGGTCGGCGAGGGAGACCTCCTCGAAGAGGTGCGCGTCGATGTGCGCGCGGACCTTGCTCACGAGCGGCGCCTCGTTGGTCGCGACCGACGCGCGGGTGTGGCTCGTGAGCGCTTCCTTCCCGAGAAAATAAGCCTCCTTCACGAGCTCGACCTCGAGAAAGCGCGCCGCGAGGCTCTCGTGTTTCTCGCAGACGGTGCGCTCGAAGACGTACCTGTGGCAGAGCTCGTCCACCCACCGCGTGCGAGGAAAGACCCGCGCCTCGGCGAGCACGGAGCGGAGCACGTCGGGGGTGGCGTCGGCGCCGTACTCGGAGAAAAACGTGGCCTCAGCGCGCGTCCCAATGGCAACGAGCACGACCTGGATGACGGGCGATACGCCGCCGAGACCGAACGCGACGCGGGGCGGAACGAGGGCGAGCTTCGCGCGGTCGATCCGCGTCACGGTGCCGCCCGTGGAGAGCTCGACGACACACGCTTCGATCGGAAAAACGAGCACCGGGGAGGCCTCGAGGCGCTCGCGGGCGAGGCCCTTGCGATCGCGCACGACGTGGAGCGTGGTGTCGCCGCGATCGCTCCGAGGTTCCTTTCCCAGCTTCGCGCCCATCCCGCGAGCGTACGCGGACAGCCAACGCCGGGACGACCGCTTTTGTCGCGTCCCTTCGCTCGGGTGAGCGCTTCGGTGCCGCGCGCTGTGCCTGGACACCGCCCTTCGGTCGCCCGAGCGACGGAACGCCGTTCGCCTGCGCGCGCGGGTTTCGTGTATGTCGCAGAGATGGCGGACGCGTCGAAGAGCTCGTTCCCGAAGCTCACAGGGCTCTTCGCCCTCTACTTCGCGCAGGGAATTCCGCTCGGGATCGCGGCGGAGTACCTGCCCGTCACTCTCCGCCAGGGGCACGCGTCGTACAGCCTCGTCGCGGCGGTGAGCTGGCTCCAGCTCCCGTGGTCGCTCAAGGTGCTGTGGGCGCGCGCGGGCGACGTCCCCGCGCTCCGTTCGAGAGCACGCGCGATCGTGATGGGGATCCAACTCGCGCTCGCATCGACGATTGCACTCTACACACTTCGTACGCTCGGAGAGTCGCGCGCGTTGTGGTTCACCGTGACCGCGATCGCGGCGCTCTTCGCGTCGACACAAGACGTGTTCGTCGATGGCCTCGCGGTGCGGACCCTCACGAAGGAAGAGCGAGGGCTCGGCAACGTGGCGCAGGTCGGGGCCTACCGGCTCGGCATGGTCATGGGCGGGGCGGGGCTGCTCACGTTCGGCGCGTCTCTCGGTGAGCGCCACGCCCTCGTCGGTCTCGCGGCGACCATCGCGCTAGCTTCGCTCGGCGCGCTCCTCGTGACGGAAGGCAAGGCGACCGAACGCGCCGAAAAGGCAGAAAAGACCACCTTTCGCGCCGAGGTGGACATCGCGCTCCACACGTTCCGAGGCATGTGGCGACCGAAGGTTCGCGCGGTGCTGGTCGTCGCGTTCACGTACAAGCTCGGTCTCCACATGGCGGCGTCGCTCCTGAAGCCGGTGCTCGTCGATGGTGGGTGGTCGAAGGAGCGCATCGGCACGCTCGCGGTGACGGTCGGCACTCTCGCCGGTGTGGGCGGCTCCGTCGTCGGCGGGCTGCTCCAGCGCAGGGTGGGCGACGTGCGCGCGCTCGTGGGGGCAGGTATCTTCCAGACCGTCGCGTGCGTGCCGCTCTTGTTCGTCGTAGGGCGCACGTCGGAGGTCGGCTTCGTTACGTGCGTGATGGCGATCGAGCACGCCGCGAGCGGGGTCGGTACGACCGTGCTCTTTGCTGCCTTGATGGGCGCGACGAACCCGAAGAGCGCCTCACTCGAGTTCACCGTCCTCTCGACCGCGAATGCTCTCTCGCTTGCAGCAGGAGGCGCGCTCGGCGGCCTCGTCGCAGACGCCGCGAACGCTCGTGTCGGCTTCGTGGCCGGTTCGCTCCTCTCCCTGATTGCCCTCTTCGCTCTCCGCGGATGGGCCCCCGCGTCGAAGGCGCTCCACGACGAGACGGCGTGAGCGCGTCGCCATTGTGGCAAATCGCAGGCGACACCGCACGCGGGCGATCCTTGGGTCGAAACAGGTTCGGCACGTACGATTGGCGATGATCGCGCGACGTGCGACTCCCGTCTTGCCAATGAGCCAACGGCGCGCGACGCTCGATTCATGAAGCGAGCCGACGTCACGATCGCCCTCCCGTGCCACGAAGATTGGGACACGATGAGCTTCGAAGGTCGCAATCGATTCTGCGGCTCGTGCAAGAAACAGGTCCACGATTTGTCGCGGATGTCGGAGGTCGAAGCGCGGCTCGTCGTCGCAAAGAGCGCGACGGCCCCGGTCTGCGTTCGCTACCTCGCCGACCGCCATGGCGACGTGCTCCTCGGGATGCTGCCGTCCGGCTTCGTTCCCGTCGCGAACCTGCGCGCATCGAAGGCGAAACGAGCCGCACTGAACGTGGGTGCCCTCGTCCTCTCGGTCGCGACGTTGGCGGCGTGCACCGCGGCGACAGGAGCCGCCCCCGCGCCGGTAGTACCGGACCAGTCGATGATGATGGGTGAGATCGCCGTCGATCCCTCTGCCCAGCCGGCGCCTCCGAGCACTCCCCCCGCGCCATCGGCGAGCGCCGCGGTCGCGCCTGCGGCGAAGTAAGCGCGAAGACGTTTGAGCGACGCGCGGTACCGACGTCAGGGAAAGAGCCGAAATCGATGCACGCTACATGCGATCGCCCGCCGGCACGGGCGGAGGTCGCGCCGTGATAACGATCGTTGCATGCAGACGAACGACGAATCGCGGGCTTCGGCGCTCCACGCTCTCGAGGAGCGCGCCACCGACGCGGACGCAGAGGCCTTCTTCGCCTCCCTCGATTCGGTCACGGTGCCGGAGATCATCGGGCGCTGGCGCGGGACGGAGCTTTCGACGGGGCACCCGCTGAACGGGATGCTCGCGAAGTACGGCTGGTATGGCAAAGAGCTCGTCGACGCAGAGACGGTGCACCCGCTGCTCTTTCGCGACACGAACGGCGAGGTGTTCCGCGTGGATCCGCGCAAGGTGCCGATGGGTCTCGCCCCGCACGCCCCGCGGCTCCCGGAGTCGATCGCTCGCGGCGCGCTCTCGCTCGTTCGAGCCCTCGTCGAGACGAACGAGCCGCGCGCGCGCCTTCGCGATACCCTCTTTCGCGGACGCGTCAGCGCGACGATGATCTACGACCATTTGCCGATTCACGACGTCTTCAGGCGCGTGGACGCGACGACGCTGCTCGGGGTCATGGATCGCCGCGGAGATGCGCGGCCGCTCTATTTCGTGCTCCGGCGCGAGCCGTGAGAGGCGCCCTTCGTTCGTGGGCGATCGCGCACGGTTCGCGCGGCTGCCCCGCGGATCCTCGATCGTGTTCCTCGTCGACGGAATGCTACGCTCGAGCGGTGGGTAGCCATCTCCGTATGCGTCGCTTCGTTCCTCTCGCGTTCGCGCTCCTCGTGGGTTGTGGTGGGGTGGTCGCGAAGGACCCCGCCACCGTGAGCCTCGCACAACCGCGGCCGACGGGCGCCCTCGAGGTCGCGCCAGGTGGTCTCGCGCAGTCGCCCGTCGTGGAGCGCCTCCCCGTGGTTTGGCACGCCAAAAACGAGGAGGACACGATCCGCCGAGCCGCGCACGCGAAGGGGAGGCCCGTCGTCGTGCGCTTCTTCGCGGAGTGGTGCATGGCCTGTCGAGAGCTCGACAAAACGATGGCCGCGCCGGAAGTGGTCTCCGAGCTCGAGCGGTTCGAGACCGTGCTCGTGGATGCGACCGACGACGAGGATCCCGAGACCGCCCGCCTGTCGGCCAAGTACCACGTGGTAGGTCTACCCACGATCGTGGTGCTCGACGGCGCGGGGCGCGAAGCGACGCGCGTCCTCGAGTACGTCGCCCCATCGGCCTTCGTCGCGAAGCTACGGCCCGTGCACGCCCGCTGACGCCGCTCGACCCGAGCGTCGCACCGAGGTGTCGGCGCGCGAAGTGAGCTCGTTCACTTTCGGCCGCCGAATCCTGACAGCTCACGACGGGGAGGCCCGTCGCGGAGAGGAACCGAGCGCGCATCGAAAAAAGCGTAGAGCGGCATCCTCACGCTCCTATGCCGTGGCGCGGTCGTCCAGCGCTTCGGCCCTCGATTCATGGCAATTCGAGCTACTTTGTCGCCGCGAGCCTCTCACCGGACGCGGTTCGGCTACCTTGCGCGACCATGCAGATCACCGCCGCCCACGCCGAGCCGCTCGAGGTGCCCCTCCGCGAGCCTTTCACGATCGCGACGGCGCAGATGGTCGCGACCCGCGCCGCGCTGATCACCATCGCCGCCGACGCGACAGTCGGACTCGGCGAAGCTGCGTGCTTGCCTCCGGTCACGCGCGAAGATCTGCCCGATGTCATGCTCGCGGCAGAGCGCACGCTCCCACGCCTCGTCGGCAACGCGGTCGTGTCACCAGAGGCGTGCGCCAGCCTCGCGGCAAGCCACGCGCAAGAAACGCCCGTGCTCGCCGCCGCGCTCGAGTGCGCGCTCGTCGACGCCCTCGCGCGAAGTCGCGGCACGAACGTGGCTGGCCTCTTCGGCATCGCGAGCACCACGAGGACCCTCGAGAGCGACATCACGATTCCGATCGCGGGAGAGGCCGAGATGATGCGGGTCGGTTCTCTTTGGCACTCTGCCGGGTTCCGCGCATTCAAGGCCAAAGTGGGAAAGAGCTGGGAAGAGGAGTCCCGCGCTCTGTGCAATATGCACGCGTCGCTGCCCGGGCTTCGCTTTCGGCTCGACGCGAACGCTGGATTTACGGCACAAGAAGCGCTCGCGATGCTCTCCGAGCTCCGCCGCCACGGCGTCGTCGTCGAGTGTTTCGAGCAGCCCTGCGCGCGCGACGATCTCGATGGGATGGCGGCCGTGGTGCGCGAGGGAGACGTCGACGTGGTCGCCGACGAGTCGCTGCGGAGCGCGGCCGACCTCGATCTCCTCGTGCGCCGCCGCGCGGCCACGAGCGTGAACCTCAAGCTCGTAAAGCTCGGTGGTTTTGGCCCTTCGCTCGCCCTCGGGCTCCGCGCGCTTCGGGAGGGCCTCGGCATCATGGTCGGCGGCATGGTCGAGACGCGCCTCGGGATGACCTGCGCGGCCACCCTCGCCGCGTGCCTCCCGAAGGTGAAATACGCCGATCTCGACACGGCATGGCTTCTCGCGAGCGACCCTTTCGTCGGCGGGTTCGCCTCCGAAGGCCCGATGATCACGATGATCGAGGGGCACGGCTTCGGAGTGTCACGCGCCGACGTCGCGCGGTGAACGAGCCGAGCCGCCGCCGCCCGGGAGCCATCGAACGGACGAGCGGCGCGAGCGACGCATAGGCGGTAGTATCGCGCATGGCCTCGAATGCCCTCGCGCGAAGGTCCCTTTCGAGCCGCTCCCGCCTCCACGAGGCCTCGAGCGCAGGGCGACGGGGAGGAGGGGCGACGGGGGCGTCCTCCGCGGTGTCGCCCATCGGTCACGCTGGTGCAGAGGCCCGTCGACCACCGCTGGCGCCAGCTCGCTCGCTCGGAGGGCAAATCGACCGCGAACCGCAGCCGGGCGGCGCCGGCGTCGCGGCTGGCACGCGTGCTGCTTCGGCCGCGCGCATGTTCGCCCTTCCCGCCCTTCCCGTCCGCGTCTTTCGGCGCGCTGCGCTCGTGGCCTGTCTCGCTGTGCCTTTCTTCGTGCTTCCCGCCTGCTCGTCTGCCGGGACGTGCGCCGGCGCGGACGACGTGGGCGCGTGCCTCGACGAGCTCTATTTTTCCGCCCCCGAGAGCGCCGCCAAGCTCGATGACTGCGCCGCGCCGAACGGCAAAGCGACGCCATTTTCGCCCGCGCGCACGCAAAAGCTCGCCCTCTTTCGTGGCGACGGCATCGACGAGGACGAGGTCGCATACGAGACGAGGCTCGCCCAATCGTACTACCGCGGATACGGCCTCACGTTCACGACGGACAGCGACGCCACTCCCTACGACATCGAGTACGCCCTCGCCGGCACGAAAGAAGAGCTCGAGAACGCCGCGCGAATACCCGCCGGGGCGAGCAAAGAAGCCGAAGGAGCCGCGACCCGTCGCGTCGCCGACGTGATGCTCGCGCCGATGCGCGACTTCATTCGTGGGAATCGGGGCGTGGGGGTCGTGCAAGTCGTCGTCCTCGAGTCGATCGCCTCTCCTGGAGTGGAGGAGATCAACGGGGCGGGGATTTTTGCGGGGATCGGGGTCTCGCCGGCGCTCCTCGACACGCTGGAGAGCGGCGGCACCGCTTCGATCTCGGAGCTCCTCGCGCTCGGAAGCGACTTTACGCCGACGCTCTTCCTCGGCCACGCGGACATCGTAGAGCGCACGGTGGGCCCGGCGGTGGTCGCCCACGAGCTAGGTCATTCGCTCGGACTGCCCCACACGACCGAGCGCGGAAATCTGATGACCCAAGGGCAAGCGGACCAAAAGTGCCTCCCGTTCC
>JAAFHV010000239.1 GCA_013297655.1 Myxococcales bacterium
CCGAGGAGCACGAGCGGCCCCGCCACCCGTCGATTCGACGCGAGGGAGAGGAGCGCCAAGATGCCGCCCTCGCCCTTGTTGTCGGCCTTCATGATGAAGCTCAGGTACTTCACCACCACGACGAGCAGGAGCGCGTAATAGATGAGCGACAGCACCCCGAGCACGTTCGCGCGGGTGGGCGCGACGTCGTGCGCGAAGCACTCTTGCATCGTGTAGAGCGGCGACGTGCCGATGTCGCCGTAGACGACGCCGAGCGCGGCGAGAGAGATCTTGGCGAGATCTTTCCGCGATCGTGGACCGTGCGGGCCCATGGACGAGAGCTTTACGCGAGCGAACGAGCACGCCACCAGGGCGCGCGGGCTCAGCTCCCGTAAAGCTTCTCCGCCAACTGGAAGGTGCGCGCTTCGAGGTCTTGGTAGGCCGAGCGCATCGATTGGATGTCGCTCTGGCTCTCCACGAGCGTACGGAGGCGCTTCGCGGACTCGCGGGTGTCTTCGAGGGTGTCCGCGTCGACGATGTCGACGTAACCTTCGAGGGCCGCTTCCGTTGTATAGAGCAACGTTTCCGCAGCGTTACGCAGCTCCGCGAGCTCGCGCCTCACCGCGTCGGTCGCCTCGTAGCGCTCGCCCTCGGTGATGATTCGTTCGATCTCGTTCTTGTCGAGACCGCTCGTGGGCGTGACCCGAACTTGCTGCGAGCGACCGGTGCCGAGATCTTTTGCGTCGATCGAGACCACGCCGTTCGCGTCGATGCGGAACGTGACCTGAATCTTCGGCACGCCGCGCGGCGCGGGCGGGATCCCGGTGAGCTCGAAGCGCGCGAGGCTGCGGTTGTCGGCCGCCATCCGACGCTCGCCCTGGAGGACGTGGATCGGCACGAAGGGCTGGTTGTCGATGCTCGTGGTGAACACCTCGCTCCGCTCCGTGGGGATGGTGGTGTTGCGCGGGATGAGGGCGGTGAACACGCCGCCGCCGGTCTCGACGCCGAGGGAGAGCGGGGTCACGTCGAGGAGGAGCACCTCCACGTTCGCGTCGTTGTCGAGCGCGGCGCCTTGGAGAGCTGCGCCAGCGGCGACGACCTCGTCCGGGTTGACCGACTTGCTCGGCTCGGTGCCGAAGAACTCTTTGACCGCCTTGTAGACGGCGGGCATGCGTGTCATGCCGCCGACGAGGACGACGGTCTGAATGTCGCTCGGGCGCAGCTTGGCGTCGTCGAGCGCTTTCTGGCAGGGCACCAGGCTGCGATCGACGAGATCGGCGGTGAGCAGCTCGAGGTCGGCGCGGGTCATCGACCTGACGACGTGGAGCGGAGTGCCGCCGCTGCCGACGGCGATGAACGGGAGGTTGATCTCGGTCTCGACCGACGAGGAGAGCTCGTGTTTTGCCTTCTCCGCGCCCTCTTTGAGGCGCTGGAGGGCCATCTTGTCCTTGCGGAGATCGATCTTGTTCTCGCTGAGGAACTGCTCGCTGATGGCGTCGACGATGCGAAGGTCGAAGTCTTCGCCGCCGAGGTAGGTGTCGCCGTTGGTCGACTTCACGCTGAAGACGCCGTCCGAGATCTCGAGGATCGAAATATCGAAGGTGCCTCCGCCCAAGTCGTACACGGCGATGCGCTCGGACTGCTTCTTCTCGAGGCCGTAGGCGATCGCGGCGGCGGTGGGCTCGTTGATGATTCGGCGGACGTTGAGCCCGGCGATGGTGCCGGCGTCTTTCGTGGCCTGGCGCTGCGCGTCGTTGAAGTACGCGGGGACGGTGACCACCGCGTCGGTGACGGTCTCGCCGAGGTAGGTCTCCGCGATCTCCTTCATGCGGACGAGCACCATCGCGCTCACTTCCGGCGGAGACATCTGCTTGCCGCCGACCTCGATCCACGCGTCGCCGTTGGGCGACTCGATGATCTTGAAGGGCGAACGATCCGAGTGGCGCATGACCTCGTCGGACTTCTTCTTGCGGCCGATGAGGCGCTTGGCGGCGTAGACCGTGTTGGTCGCGTTGGTGACGGCCTGACGCTTCGCGGGTTGCCCCACGAGGCGCTCTCCGCTCGCGGTGAACGCCACGATCGACGGCGTAGTGCGGGCGCCTTCCGCGTTCGGGATGACCTTTACGTCGACCTTGCCGGCGGGCGTCGTCTCTACGACGGCCACGCAGGAGTTGGTGGTCCCCAAATCGATACCGATGATTTTCCCCATGACTTTCGCGTCCTTCTAAGAAGGCTCCTCTATTCCTTCCTCACGAAGCCTTCGGTTTGGCGACGACCACGAGCGCGGCGCGCACGAGCCTGCCACCTTGCACGTAGCCGGGCTGCACCTCGGCGACGACGTGACCCGGGGGCTCGTCGCTCTCGACCTGCTGGATGGCCTCGTGGACGCTGGGGTCGAACGGGTTGCCGATGGTGGGCACCTTGCTGATCCCTTGGCGCCCGAGCGTGTCGACGAACTGACGGAGGACCATGCTGAGGCCCTCGGCCACCGCCGCGACGTCGGTCGCTTTTTGGGCGCTCTGCATGCCACGATCGAGGTTGTCGAAGACGGGCAAGAATTCCTTCAGGAGGTCTTCTTTTCCAGCCTTTCGTGCGTCCTCGATCTCCTTCCGCGAGCGCTTGCGGAAGTTGTCGAAGTCGGCCGCGGTGCGCATGAGCTGATCTTTCAGCTTGGCGGCCTCGGCCTTCGCGGCCTCGAGCGGATCTTCGACTTTCACCTCGGTCGGAGGTGCGTCTGCGGCCGGCTCGGGGCTCTCGTTCGTGGAAGAAGCGGGCGTCTCGGTCTCTTCGGGCTTCGGATCGGTGGTCATGGCGACTGGTCGTCCAACTATAGACGGATGGTCCAAAAGTGGGATGACGAAACGGATGCTCCACCGAGGTCGGCCCTCGCGGACGGCGCGGTGTAGCTTTCTCGGCAGATACGACGCCCTGCGAAACGCGGATCGTTACGCCGAGCCGGGCCGATCGCGGCCTCATCCGCTCTCGCTGCCGCCGCGAGGGGCCCTTCCTTCGAGGAAGCCTCGGCGTCGCGCGGCTCGAACGTGGCCGCGCAGGGCTTCAAGAGGTGGCGCGATGAGCGCGGAGCCCGAACGGGAGCGGCGGGGAAGCGCCGGCTACGATCGGAGTGCTCACCCTCGGCCCCGCGACCACCGCGCGCGAAGCGACGGCGCGCCGCCTTCGCGATCCCGACGAGCGCCAGCGCCTCGAGACGACAGGCGCCCTCGTGACCGCCGCGATCGAGCGCATCGAGCTGGCGCGCTCACTCCGCGGACGGCGCCCGAGTCGGTCGCGGAGATCGTGGGCTCGGTGCTCGGGCGCATAGGCGGCCGCGAGATCACGACCACGATCCCTCCGTCGCTCCTCGTCGCGTGCGACTCTGCCCTCCTCGGACAGGCGCTGATCAACCTCGTCGAGAACGCGCTCGAGTATTCCCCTCCTGGCGCCGCGCTCCACGTCGAAGCGCGGTGCGCGCCCGCACCCGCGATCCGCGCGCGCCCGGGGACGGTCGAGATCGACGTCTCCGACAGCGGACACGGTGTACCCGACGCGGAGAAGACGCGAATCTTCGAGAAATTCTACCGCGCGCACGCCCACGAAGGAGCGACGTGGGGCTCGGGCTCACCGTCGCGCGAGGGATCGTAGAGGCCCATCACGGCACGCTGTCGGTCCACGATCGCGACGGTGGCGGCGCGACCTTCCGCGTCGATATCCCTCGCGCCGATGGCTCCGCCGAGGAGCTGCCGTGACGACGCGCGCAGGCGCCCTCACGGGCCCGACGAGGGACGAACGCTCGGGATGGAGCTCCAACGAGTCGCGCGCACGAAGCGCCGAATCAGGCTAATGAGGCGAATCGGAGACTCCCTTTCTCGACCCCTTCGGAGGCGAAACGAATGACGACGCGAGCGACGGAGGGCGACGGCGTATCGGCAGAGGCGGGGGCGCAGGTGCTCGTCGTCGAGGACGAGCCGCAGATGCGGAAATTCGTGAAGATCGCGCTCGCTTCCCGCGGCTACCGCGTGATCGAGGCGGAGAGCGCGCGCGAAGCCCTCCAGCATGCGACGGCGTACGCCCCCGAGATCGTGCTCCTCGACCTCGGCCTCCCCGACGGCGACGGGCTCTCGGTCGTGGAGGCGATCCGCGAGTGGAGCAAAGTGCCTATCATCGTGCTCAGTGCGCGCGGGAGCGAAGAGAGCAAAGTCCTCGCCCTCGACGCCGGCGCCGACGACTACCTCACGAAGCCCTTCGGGGTGCCCGAGCTGCTCGCCCGCATCCGTGTCGCCCTCCGCCACGCCGCGGTCACGAAGGACACGGGAGAGAGCTCCGTCACGATAGGCCCCGACATCACCGTGGACCTCTTGAAGCGGGTGGTCCGGAGGCGCGGGGAAGAGGTGCATCTTACACCAATCGAGTACAAGCTCTTGGTCACCCTCGTGAAGCACGCCGGGATGGTGATCACGCACCGCCAGCTCTTGGAGCACGTTTGGGGTCCGGGGAGCTCCGAGCGGGTAGAGTACCTGCGCGTCTACATGACCCAGCTTCGCGGCAAGCTGGAGGACAAACCCGCGCAGCCGAAATACCTCCGCACCGAGCTGGGCGTGGGGTATCGGCTGAAGGTCGAGGACTGACCGCGTCGAGTGTGGTTCGATTGGCAACTTCAGCGGCGCGCGGACTGCCGGTCGCGCCTACTTCGGGGCGCCGGGAGCGGACGAGGCTCGCTCTCCCGTCTCCGTCGCCCAGAGCTGCGCCGTCAGCTCTTCGTGGGCGCGGCGCAGGCGGTGCCGATAGGTGCCGAACGGGAGGCCGAGATCGGCGGCGATGGCCTCTTGTTTCGCCGAAGCGCCGAGGTACGTCGCGCGGAGCAGCTTGGCGCTCTCGGCATACCCGGGCTGCGCCTCGAGGGCGGAGAACGCGGCCTCGAAGGCGGCCACCACCCCCGCGGTGCCCTCCCCGCCCGCGAGGCCGATGTCGACGAGCGGGCTGCGCGAAAGCTCGTGCGGCCGCCGGAGGACCGCGAGCGCGCTGCGAACGGCGCTCGCGAAGGCCTCTTCGTCGAGCGCGGGCCGGGGCGTGGCCTCACCGAGCGCCGCCAAGCTGTGAATGTGAAATCGCGTGACGTGGATGACCGTCATTCGCGGGCTCTGCGGCCCGCCCGAGAGCGCGTGGATGTCGCCGACGACGAGCCCCATCTCGCGCCCATAGGTCGATACCCGTCGCCCGGTGACGCGCAGCCCGTACGAAGGCGCGAGTGGCTCCCACACCTCGGGTGGTGCGTTCGCGAATACCACGTAGCGGAGACCGGGGGCGCGCGTGGCGAGCAAAAACGGCCCGCACATCGTCTGCGGTTGCAGCTCCGGACCGAGCGCGTGATAGCCCTTTCGTGTCATCCACCAGCGCGCGACGGCCATATCCCATTTGCCCTCCGGCTCGAGCTCGCGCCAAAGCTCGTAGGCGCCCTCGAGCACCGCGTCGCCGCGCCGAACGTGCTCCGGAAGGTCGCGCAGGGTAACGTAGCTGTTGATGGTGACGGGCTCCGCGCCGCCGTCGCGGAGCGAATAAAAGAGGCCGCTGTCGTGGGCGAACGCGCGACGGTATCGCTCACTCGACTCGCGCCCCTCCCAGTGCTCCACGATCGCGGCGAGCTCGTCGATGTCGGCCGCGGTCGATGGCTTCAAGTACGCTTGAAAGAGGGTCTCCATCCCGAACCCGTCGAGCGCGGGCGCGGCCCGTCGTCGCATGTAGAGTGCACGAAGTAGCTGCTCGTGCCCCCGGGTCGGCACCGAGCCGTTCATGCGGGCGAGCATGATCTCGCTCGCGTTGCGCGCGAAGGCGAGGTGCGCGTTCGGCCGATTCGAGAGGAGGTCGTCGTAGAGGGCGTTCCTGACGAGCGCGTGCGGGACGATGCCCTCGTGATCGCGCTCCATGAACGTGAGCCGTCCGAGCCACTTGAACAGCTCGCGCCCTTCCGCCGGCGCGCACGCGAGCATCGCCGTGAGGAGCTCTTCGTCGAGCGCGTGCGGCATGCAGCAGGCATAGAGCGCGTCTTCGTGCGCGGGGGAGGGCACGTCGCGCACGAGCTCGGCGACGAGGATCGCGATGATGTCCGCCGACAGCCGCGGGTGAAAGCGGAACTCCGGTTTCTGCGCGTAGTGGTCCGCGATGATGGTGAGCGCGAGCGGATGGCCTGCCGAAAACTCCCAGATCCCCGCGTGATCGGACTCCGGAACGCGACGCTTGGCGAGGAAGGTGCGCGCGTCTTCCTCGTCGAGAGGGGGCACGACGATCTCCCTCGTCAGCGCGCGCATCCGCTTCATGAGCGGCGCTCCGGGCTCGAAGCGGGTGCGGGTGGTCACGATGACGCAGAGCTTGGACCCGGCTTTCGGCAGGGCTTCGTCGACGAGGAAGCGCTCGACGGCCGCGATCTTCTCGAAGCCGTCGAGCACGAGCACGTCGGCCGTGTCGCCGCGACCGAGCCCGGCAAAACCGCCCGCAAACCTCGCCTCGAGCGCGGCCTCGAGCGCGTCGGCGTTGGGCGAGATGCGCTCCCCGGAGAGCCAAAGCGCGCTTTGCGGCGGGCTGCGGCGGAGAAATTGACGCACCAAACAGCTCTTGCCCGCCCCGCCCGGCCCCACGACCACGACGAGGCGCGGCTCGCCCTCGGCCTCGCGGGCGAGCTCGGCGAGGCGCACGAGCGCGTCGTCGCGGCCGACGAACGTCGCGGCCTCCACCTCCTCGAGCGCCTCGAGAAACCCCGCCATTCTCGGGAGTCTACCTAGACGCGCTCGCTACCGGGCGACGAACCCGGCGCGCGGTGGACATTTTTTGGACAGCGACCGCCCGCCGTCCGCGCGCGCCCGGTGCGTAGGCTCTTCGATCGTGGCGTGGGCCGCGGGGGGGGTCGGTCGCCGCGCGCCGCGTCCACCAACGCCCCCGTCGTATCGCTCGCCGGCGCGAGACCATTCGCGCCCGAAGACGTCGATTTCATAGGAGATTTCATGTTTGGCCACCGCAAGCCCATCGCGAAGCTCCGCGTCGACGTCGCGACGCTGCGAACCGGCGCATTCGGGGGTGGTCGCGTCGTTCACGCGCAAAGGGAGCGACGACACGACGTTCGCCGAGGTGGCCCGCGCCCGCACGCGAGCTCCACGCCTTCGGATGGCGGCATCGCCGCGCGGCGCATCGCCCCTGGTTTCACGCCTCGCGCCACGCGCGCGTCCCTCGTCAGGGACTCCTTCGTGGCGCCTCGACAACAAAAATGGGAGCCATGAAGAAGACCGTACTTTTCCTAATTGCCATTCTCTCGCTCTTCGCGATCGCCTGCGCGAAGAAGCCCAGCAACATGACTCACGAGGAGAAAGCAGCGCTGCTCCCGAAGAAGCTCCAGCCGCTCTTCAAGGGCCCGTGGAAGCTCGACGTCAACGCCTCGAGCGCGATGAACGCGAAGGCGATCCTCGCCAAGACCGGCATCAAGGCCGACGTTACGTTCGACAAGGACGTCGGCAAAGCCGCCCAGTTCATGGCGAAGACGCTGACGTTCACCTTCGAGAAGAAGTCGCTGAACCGCGCCTACTCCGAGAAATTCGGCGAGGGGCTGCTCTCCACCGAAGAGACGGGCTGGGTCACGGTGGACGACGACGCCAAGAACCTCACCCTGAAAGACGGGAACGACAAGGAGACCGCCTATTCGATCGAGGAGCTCGAGGAAGACGAGAAGCTCGTCCTCAAGCCGAAGAGCGGAGGCTCGTTCGAGGTGTTCATTCCCAAGGGCAAGACCCCGATGGCCGCCGCCCCGGCGCCCAAGACCGCCGAAACCGCCGGCAGCCCGGCGACGCCGACCGCGGCCCTCGCCCCGGACGCCAGATACAAGAAGACCTCCTACAAGGCAGGCGACCGCGTCGTCGGTAAGTGGATATCGACCTCGTATTACATGGCCACGATCAAGGCCAAATCGGGGGACAGCTACCAGGTGAGCTGGGAAGACGGCACGAGCGGCACCGTGAAGGTGGACGACATGGTGCCGGTCGTGAAGTTGAAAGACGTGAAGGTCGGCGACCGCGTCGCTGCGTGCTGGCACTCGTGCAGGAGCCCGCTCTACGTCGGCACCGTCGAGAAGAAGACCGCCACCACGGCGACCGTGAAGTGGAACGACGGCAGCAGCCCCTCCCCCGTCAACGAAGGCTCGCTCGCGCTCTTTTGAGACGATCGCGATCGGCACGCGCGCGCTCCCGCGGCTCCGACGCGACCGGGTGCGGGCCGCGTCAGATCGCCAAGATGGCCTCGATCTCGACGTGCAGATCGGGCGAGAAGAGCGCGCTCACTTGCACCAGCGAGCTCGCCGGCAGCTCGTCGCCGTAGCGGCGGAAGAGCACCTTACGGAGCTCGTCGACTCCATAGAACCCCGTGACGAACATGGTCACTTTTACGAGCGAGGCGAGCGTGGTGCCCTCCTCCGCGGCGACGATCGCGATTTGCTCGAACGTGGCGTCGGCTTGTTCGGACAGGCCACGTGACTGCGCCGCGGTGCCATACGCCGTGAGGCCGGAGAGGAACAAGAGACCACCGTGTTTGACGGCGTGCACGTAAGGCCCCACCGGAGCGCCGAGCGCCGCGTAGTTCTTTCGTTCGAGCTTCGTGACGGCCATGGGAACGCCTCCGAGAGCCAAACGCTCCCCTTCGCGCCCCCCACGCCCCTTAGCGGTAAACGGCCTTTGGCCAGGAAGCAAGATTCGATAACGCGCTTTCTCGATTCGTAATGCACTTGTTACAAAGGCACGTTCACCTCGAGCGCCAATTGTCTCGGGGCTGGATTTTTGCGCGCCCATTGTACGCCACGAATGGAGATCCACGTGGCCAGATGAGTGGGGCCCGCCGACCGTGCGCGTGCGTGCGAAGTGGGATCGGAGGCGTTCGGCTTGCCTAAGGCAGTAGGCTCGATGGCCGAAACGACGATGACCATTCGAGCCGCGCGCGCCCGCAGTCCGCTATCTCGCTGAGGAGGCACACGTCGCCGGGTGAGCAGACGATCGGCGCGGTCGATCGGCGCTACGAGCGCGAGCCTGCGAACGTCGCTGCGGTCGAAGGGCGCGGCGCGAGGTGCATCAGTGGAGACGGTTGGCGTGGTCGATCGCGCTTCGGAGGGCGATGACCGCGGCAGCGACGGTCTCTCCCTCGGTCGAGAGGCTCATCTCGCGGCAGTGGGCTGCGAAGCCGTGTGCGCTCACGGTGACGCGGTACTCGAACATGGCGGCGTCACGGCGGCGCGCCGTTCGTACGCTGCGCGGGCTCCCGACGATCGATGTGCGCTCTTTCTGGCTCTGATCCACGAGACGTCATGAGCACGAGGCGTGCCGGCGCGTTCTCACGCATGACGCAACTCGACGTTTTTATTCAAGGATCGTCTGTCGTAGGCGATTTGCCGGTGGCTCGGCGACGACGCAGCGAGCCGACGCGCAGCGCCGAGTCGAACAAGGGCGAGGTCCGCGGGCGTGGCGCCGCGGCACGATGTGGCAGCGATGCCGAGCCTGCCTCGGAGCTCTCGAGGTCGCGCGGTCCTCGCGGGAGGGCTCACCTCGGTCGCGTACGCCAGGCCGGCCGCTCGGCAGGTCGGCCCGTTCGGAGGCGACGTTCGAAGGGCCCGCGTGGAGCGTGGAATGCGTGCGCGAGGCCTGTGGGAAATTCGTGGACAATGTCGCGTCGAGTGAGGGCGGCGTGGCTGGCCGTTCGCGGGGAGCACCCGTGCTAAACCAGCCGCGTGCTGGACGACGACTACGCCGAGGAGGGGGCCCCCGAAGCCTCTCCGTTCACCGACGAGCTGAACGAGCCGCAGGCGCGCGCCGTGTCCATCATCAACGGGCCGCTCCTCGTCTTCGCGGGCGCCGGCAGCGGAAAAACACGCGTCATCACGTACCGCATCGCGAACATGATCGCGCGCCACGACGTGCCGCCGTTCCGCATCCTCGCGGTGACGTTCACGAACAAGGCCGCCGGCGAGATGCGCCACCGCCTCGAGGGCATGCTCGGCAGCGCCGCGCGCGAGGCCTGGGTCGGCACCTTCCACGCCACCTGCGCCAAGATCCTGCGCCGCCACGCGGAGGGCGCGGGGCTCACGTCGAGCTTCGTCATCTACGACTCGCAGGACCAAAAGTCGGTCATGACCCGCGTGCTGCGGGAGCTCGATCTCGACGACAAGCGCTACCCGGTGCGCGGCATGCTCGCGCGCGTCCACAAGGAAAAACAAGAGGGCCGAGGCCCGGAGGACATGAACGTCGACTCCTACCTCGACGACGCCGCGAAGAAGGCCTACCTCGGCTACGAAGAGCGCATGCGCGCCGCGAACGCGGTCGACTTCGAGGACCTCATCTGGCGGGTCGTCCGCATCCTGGAAGCAAAAGACGACGCCCCCGCCCCCGTCCGTGAAGCGCGCGACGTGCTCCGCCGCCGCTTCTCGCACGTGCTCGTGGACGAGTTTCAAGACACGAACGCGACGCAGTACCGCCTCTTGCAAGCGTTCGCCGCGCGCACACGCAACTTGTGTGTCGTCGGCGACGACGATCAATCGATTTACCGTTGGCGCGGCGCCGACGTGCGCAACATTCGCGGCTTTCGGCGCGACTACCCCGACGCGGAGGTGGTGAAGCTCGAGCAGAATTACCGCTCGACCGCGAACATCGTGCGCGCCGCCCTCGCCGTGATCGCGCCCTCCCCCAGCCGCGAGCCGAAGCACCTCTTCACCGCGAACGAAGAGGGCGGGAAGGTGCACGCGGTGGAGACCGCGAGCGAGCGCGACGAGGCCGCTTATGCCGTGCGCCTCGTGAGCGACGCCGTCGCGCAGGGGGTCGAGCCACGCGAGATCGCTATTTTTTACCGCGTCCACGCCCAATCGCGCGTGATCGAAGAGCAGATGCGCTCGGCCAACGTGCCGTACCAGGTCGTCGGCGGGATGAAGTTCTTCGATCGCGCGGAGGTGAAGGACGCCCTCTCGTACTTGCGCGTTCTCACGAACCCGAAGAGCGACGTGGACCTCCTCCGGATCGTGAACGTGCCCCCGCGTGGGATCGGCAAAGCGACGCTCGAGCGGGTGGTGGAGCACGCGACGCGGCTCGGGATCTCCGTGTTCGACGCGATGGGGCGCCTCGACGAGCTGCCCGAGCTCGGCTCGCCGGCGCGAAAGCGGCTCGGCCAAGTGCGTGAGCTGCTCTCCATCCTCGCCGCGTCGACGAAGACCCAAGCCCCCGCCGACGTGCTCCGCGACGTGCTCGGCAAAACAGGATATCGCGCCGTGCTGGAGGCCGAGGATTCTGCCGAGTCCGACTCCCGCCTCGAGAACCTCGCCGAGCTCGAGGGCTCCCTCGACGACTATGCCGCCGAGTGCGAAGCGCGTGGCGACGTGGCGACGGTAGAAGGGTTCCTCGAGCGGGTATCCCTCGACTCCGATTTGGACAAGATGGAGGAGCGCGGGAAGGTCACCCTGATGACCATTCACAGCGCAAAAGGCCTCGAGTTCGACGTGGTCGTGCTCACGGGGATGGAGGAGGACATGTTCCCCTACAAGGGAATGGACCTCCGCGGCGACGACGAGCTCGACGAAGAGCGGCGCCTCGCCTACGTGGCTGTCACGCGCGCCAAACAGACATTGATTCTTACCTATACGAAGACACGGCAAATCTTCGGGACCACGCGGATGGGCGCGCCGAGCCGCTTCTTGCGCGATATCCCACGTGAGGTGCTGCTCGCGAGCGCGACGACGGCGGCGAAGGCGTCCGAGGCGATGCGCTACGTCGACGCACCCGCGCGGGGTAGAGCGACGACGGCCGGCGGCGGCGCCTTTCGACACCCGCAGGCGGCGCGCGAGGCTCCGCGCACGTACCAGCCCGGCGAGCGTTACGTGGACCGCGACGACGGCCACGAGCGCTACGACGACGTGGCGCACGAGGGCGGTGGCGGAGGTAGCGGAGGTGGGTTCCGGCGCGGCGCGCGCGTGCGTCACAAGAAGTTCGGAGTGGGGCAGATCGTTCAGCTCCTCGAGCTCGCCGAGCCGGCCGTCATCGCGTTCTTTCCCGGCTGGGGCGAGATGAAGGTGCTCGCGAGGTTCCTCGAGCTCGGTTAGCAAATCGTGAAAAGGGCCCGCCACCGTCGCGCGCATCGGTGGCGTCGTGCTTGTCCGTATCGGCATTGCGGGGCGCGGTGAGTGGTGACCCTCGATCTCGTTATGCGTTGAAATCGCTATCGTTTTCTTGCCGAGCACGACCTCTCGAGGCTTTCCTGGGCTTCCACCGCGACCTTCGTCATCATGGGGAGATGGGCGCGGACGAGCGGATGAGCACGTATGAAGAGGCTCGGCTCTTGGTCGCGCGGACCGGCGTCGAGTCGCAGGCCGAGCTCGAGGACGCCATCGCGAAGGCGACCGAGGCCGCGAGCGAAGCGCTCGCCGTCGACCGCACGAGCGTGTGGATGCTCGAGGACGACGTGCTCTCCTGCACCCACCTCCACGTGCGAGGGAAAGGGCGCGTCGAGTGCGACTCCCGATTTACGATGAGCGAGTTTCCCGCCTACGCCAAGGCGGGGCGAACACGCAAAGTGCTCGCGAGCGAGGACGCGCGGCGCGATCCCATCACCCGCGAGTTCCTCGAGCGCTACCTCGTGCCGAATGGCATCTACTCCATGCTCGACGCTCCGCTCTTCCGCTCGGGGGAGGTCATCGGGATGATTTGCCACGAGCACTGCGGCGACGCGCCCCGCACGTGGTCGACCCGCGACGTCGATTTCGCCGGCAGCATGGCGGACCTCGTCTCGCTCGCGTTCGAACAGGCGGCGCGCACCGAGGCCGAGCGCGCACGAGGGGTCGCCGAACAGCGCCTCGCGGCGCAAGAACGCATGGCCTCGCTCGGTCGCCTCGCCGCCGGCGTCGCGCACGATCTCTCCAATCTAGTGCAGCTCGCGAGCCTTCAAGTGAGCCTCCTGTCGCGCGAGGCGCTGAGCCCCGTCGGCCGCGACGCGGTGTCGCTCCTCGAAGACACGATCGAACGGGAGACGAGGCTCCTCCAACAGCTCCTCGTGTTCGCGAAGAACGGGCGCATCGTGCGCAATCGCCTCGACGTGGGCGAAGTGCTGTTCGCGATGCGCCCGCTGCTCTCCGGCCTCGCCGGGCACGGACACCTCACGTTCGCCGCCGGCGATCGCGACCTCGCCTGCCTGATGGACCGCGCCCAGCTCGAGCAGGTGATCTTGAACCTCGTGCGGAACGCCTTCGACGCGAGCCCCGCGGGCGAGGTCGCGGTGCGCCTCGCGCGGGCCGACAGCCGCGTCGTCATCGAGGTCTCCGACGACGGCCCCGGCGTGCCCGACGAGCTCCGTGAGCGCGTCTTCGAACCGTTCTTCACCACCAAGGAGCGCGGCTCCGGGCTCGGGCTCGCCGTCGTCCGCGCGATCGCCGAGGCCAACGGAGGCACCCTCTCGCTCGACAAAGGCGCGCGCGGCGGGGCCTCGTTTCGGCTCACGTTTCCGCTCGCCGACTGAAGCGAGGACGCGCCGGAAAGCGTAAGGAGCGCGGGTAGTTAGGGGGCGACGGCGTAGACCTTGCCGTCCTCGGACGGGATGACGAGGGTGCCGTCGGAGAGGAGCGTGAGGGACCCGTCCACGTCGCCGCCGGTCGCGAAGTCGAAGACGAGATCGCCGTTCGTCGCGACGCCGTAGACGTGATCGTCTTGCGCTCCGAAATAGAGCGTGCCCTCCGCGTCCTCGACCGGCCCGCCGTGAATGCCGTGCTCCTTCGCGCCAGTGCCTTGGATCGGGAACGCGCCCGCGATCGCGCCGTCGTGGATGCGGACGAGCTTGGGCGCAGGGCCGTAGGTGCCGACGACGGGATCGGAGCTCCGCGTGATCGAGAGCGGACCGCGGACGAAACCACCGACGTTCGTGCGGCGGAGGACACGACCGTCGAGCGCGAGGTGCACCACGTCGCCCGCGTCGGTGCCGATCACGAACGTGCCGTCGTCGTGCACCGCGGGCGAACCGTCGGCGTCGGCGCCGACCGCGGTGCGGAACACGAGCTCCGCCGTGCCCGCGCGGAGACCGTAGACGTGATCGTCTTGCGAGCCGAAGACCACGATCGCCGCTTCGGCCGCGCCAGGAGCAGACGCGAGAGCGGGTGCGCTATACACCTTTCGCTTCGCCTCGAATTTGTGGGTCACGTTGCCGCGCGGATCGATCCACACGACCCGCTTGCCCGCCGCGACGACCACCTCGCCGGACGCGAGCACGAGCGGCGCCACGTCGACCTCGTCGGCGAGGTCGACCGCGAATTTCACCTTGCCGTCCTTCGTGATCGCGAAGAGGCGGCCCGCGTCGCTGCCCACGTAAATCGTGCCGTCGGCGGCGACGACGGGCGACGCGTAGCTGCGCGCGGGGTGGCCCTTTTCGTCTTTCCCGAGGCTCACCCGGAACCGCTCGCGCCCGTCGCGCTCGAGCGCGACGAGCTCGCCGGCCAAGGTGCTCACGTAGAGCGCGCCCTCGTCCGGCGCGGTGGCGACCTCGGTCGCCACCGCGCCGCC
>JAAFHV010000024.1 GCA_013297655.1 Myxococcales bacterium
TCCCGCAAGCGACCCCCGAGAGCGTATCGCTACGGCTCCTGCCCACAAGCTCAAACGCCGGGCTGACGCCGCGGCCTGCCCCCCCGCGAAAAGCGTCCTAGCGTTCCCACGCGCAGGTCCCCGAGTCGTACACCGGCCGCAAACGACCTCACTCGCTACTCATTGATTTTTGCGACAACGGTGCTCTCCTGAACACCGCCACCATGAATGCATGCCAGCATTGCGGCGCGCCGACCCGAAATCCGAAATTTTGCAGCCGGTCGTGCTCCGCGCAGGTGAGCAACGCCGTCGCTCCGAAGCGAAAGCCCGAGGGCAAGTGCTCTCGGTGTGGCACGGTCACTTCGACTCGAGTCCGAACGTGTGGCCCGTGCACGAGCGCCCTTGCGGAGCAACGAGCACGCGCAAGCCGTGGCGAGCGAGAGATTCGTCGACTCGACGGCTCGACGGTTTGGGCCTCTGGCTCGGCCGTATCCATCGTTGACGAGCGCGTGATCACCATCCGTCCTTTCGGAGCGACGCCACGCACGGTCGGAGACCTGCTCGAGATGGTGCTCGGATTCCTCCACAAGCGCCCCGAATCAATGCCGGTCGTTGACAATGCCCGGCACGCCACGATGGTCCGCGAGCTGCTCGACCACCGACTCGGAGCCGACCTCCAAGGCCGGTTGGTCCCCGCAGCCACGCTTCCGTTGTCCAGGCTACGAAGCGTGCTCGCCAACTGGGTGCGCTCGTTCGGCCAGCACCAGGCACGCGCAACGCTCACGTCGTTCGCTCTCGACACCGCTGACCTCATCCGAGTCCTTACCTACGGCCGCGTCGGCTACGAACGCGACGAGGTGCGCATCTCGGGCCTCATCGAGGCGGACGACGGGGACGACGAGCTTCGATTCTTGGACGATTCTCAGTTTCGCAAGTCGCTCACCGAGCGATTCATCAGCAGGGCGATCACCGTGTGCCGTGTCCCCGAAGACAGCTACTTGCCGCACATAGACGGAAGCCGAATTCTTACGAGCGGCAATGACTTCACCTTCGTATTGGAGCGCTGTCACTTGAGCCAGACACCGGCATACGAATATCCCGGCATCAACTTCGAAGTCCCGGACGCCGAAGTACAGTGGACTCACTTCGAATTCGACGGCTACATTCTGCTAACGGAGCTTCCGGAAGGCCTGCTAAAGCCCTGGCTCCCTCCAGAACCCATGCTGCCTCAACGCTGGGGTTTCGGCTGGGGCCACTCGTCGGGCGTTGACATTCGTACACGGGTGCCCGGTGCGTGGATCACACACGAGCTCTTGGTGGAGGACATGTCGCTGTCGACCGCGCGCGCCATCCCCGTTCCGACGTGGCTTCCGTAGGATGGCTGAAGGGCCCACCACTCCATGCGATCGATCTGAGGACTCAGTGTTCAGCGCACATCCGTTGTGCGCGGACGGCGGCCGCCGTAGTCACACCAACTCACGCGATTGCCAAGGTTGCAACCCACTGGTGCCGGAAAGATAGAACATTTATTCACCGCCCACGCGGAAAAGCGCAACTGCACCTACGACGCCCTCGCTTTCGCAATCCAAATCGCACCGCTCATAATCCGGGACTACCAATGGACCTCGTCCACTCTGACACTTGCCAAGCGCGAGGAAAACTCAGTCACCTGGCATCTTGAGCAACTTACCCCCTTGTCGCCCTGACACTACAACCGTATCGCCGACAGGCTGCGGCAGCGCAAGACGGACCAGCCAACCCACTGACAACCGGAATCAATTCCAGGAACACCCACCATGGGCCGATCACTAATCGCAAGAAGATACCGCGAGCGCTTTGGCACACCACCCAGCGAAACGATCGCGACGGCGCTAACAAACGCAACTCGCACGTTTGAATCAACATTCCCACTTGACCAATGGCCAAGACGAGGCCCTAGCCAACAGAGAGACAGACGCATCCGGATTGCGGTCATCGGAGGCGGCCTGGCTGGCCTCACGACAGCCGCATGCCTCGGACAAATTCACAATGTCACGATATTCGAATCATCGAATGCAATCGGCGGAAGGGTCCGAACAGACCGCAGGTTCGCCGAAGGGCATCCGGTCGAGCTAGGGGGCGAGCTGATTGGCTATGGTCACCCAGCCACGATGCTCGCAGCACGAAGGTTCGCCGTTCCGCTAAGCCCTATCAATACCGACGCGGACTACCAATTCATGTACGGCACCGAAGCGCCACAAACGGCTGCGCGCACCAAGATTCCCAAGGAGCGCACGAGTCTACTCGATGCACTGTGCGCGAACGCTCGGCAAATATTTCGACACCCGATTGAAATCTACGAACCCTGGAGAATCTACAAACACACGATACAGCGGCAGGACGTCTCCGTGGCAGACTGGCTAGCGACGCAGCCCTTTGACGCTATCGAGAAGGAGGAATTCGCACAAGGGATAACGAACCACAACGGCGCACCAGTCGAGCACCAGAGCCTCCATGCACTGTTTGCACAGGTACTCGGACCAAGCATGTTTCTTCAAGAAAACGGCATGCCCGACGCTCAGGCCTATGCGTATCTAACCGAAAACTGTAAGTGCACGATGGGCAACGATCAGCTAATATGCGCCCTCCGTCGACACATCGAGTCGATAGGCGTAGCCGTCCAACAAGACTGCCCCGTGGAAGCCATTGAGAACCATGGCCTGCCGCGGGTAGTGGTAAGATCGCGGCGCAACCGAATCCAGCGGGCAGGGATGTTTGACAAAGTCGTGGTATGCGTTCCCGCCGAGGTCGCATCGAGGATTCGATTCCATGGCTATGCCGTCGACGGCTACCCATGGACCCCGCCGCAAATGTCGAGCGGCGACGTCGTAAAGTACCTAGTCGAAACATCGGACAGATTCTGGCTCACCGAAGACGCCATCGTATCCCCGTCACAATTCACGCCTCTAGTCGGCCAAACGTGGGAAGGAACGCAGCATCGCTCGTCTACGGGGCCTTCGGTACTAACCGTGTTCACGGGAGGTCCTTCTGCTGCAGCGGCGCGCAGCAACCCAAGCGCCCACTACCACCGCGCGCTCAAGAGGATCTTTGGCGCACTACCAGTCCAAAGTGCATACCGAGGCAAGTTCGTTGACTGGTCGGAGGACTCTCACTTTCGAGGCGGCTACTCGGCACCTCAACCCGATCAACTCAGGAACCTTGAAAGGCTCGGCGAACTTCGAGGACACGGCATCCACTTCGCTGGCGAGTACACATGCCCGCCGTTTCTTGGATACATTGAAGGCGCTATCCAATCAGCATGCGTAGCGACTGCCGACATCATCGGGCACGACTGGCGCTTTTCGCTGACCAGGTAGCGCTTACACCACTCAAACAGAACAACATCACATGTTCACCCTCGACATAATCAACCAAATCAACTGGTACGTGTATGCGCTTAGGGATCCTTGTACAAATACAATCTTCTACATTGGCAAAGGCAAAGGCAACCGCGTCTTCCAGCACGCATCGGACGCGCTCGACAAGCCCGGAGTCGAGACTGAGAAGCTAGACACAATTCGAAGGATCCTAGCAAGCGGCCGCGAGGTCGAGAGCTTCATCATTCGCCACGGGATTGCGACCGCGACGCAGGCTTACGCAATCGAAGCCGCCGTCATCGACGCACTTCGACTCGGCGGTCACAAACTGCAAAATGTCGCTGCGGGCCACGGACATCGTGACCGTGGTCTTGTACATACTAGCGTCTTGACTAGCGTCTATAGTGCACCCGTTGCTCCAACGGTCGAAGTTCCTACTGTGCTCGTCCGGATTAGCCGCCTTTGGACGCCGCAGATGACTCCGAGCGCCCTCTATGAGGCCGCGAGTGGTTGGTGGCGGATGGGGAAGAAGCGCGCAAGGGTAAAAATCGCATTCGCTGTCAGTGCCGGTGTCGTAAGGGCCGTCTACAGAGTGACTAGTTGGCGACAGCGCGCACGAGGGGACCGCGAATGGGAGGAAGACATCGGACGAACTCCGCGATGGGCATTCAACGGCGAACACGCGCACGACTTTTCGCGCTACCTAAACACGTCCGTTGCGCATCTGTTTAAACGCGGCCAATCAAACCCAGTGCGCTACATGAACTGCGACTGATCTCATTTGCTCGAACCGCACGAGGTATGGGTCGCACGTCGGACCACCAATCAAGCCTTGTGCCAAAACAGCGTAATGACACCCCCTATCGCAGGCAACGCCATCGGGTGCTCGAACAGCTCGAGGTCGTCAGCGGCGCGATCTGCACTCCACGCCGTAGCGTCCGTGAGCTGCATCCGATCGTCGACCCGCTTGCCAGCCCCGGCATCGAAGGCGTAGGTGTCCCGAGAAAGCGTCTCGCCGCGGTCCAGCCAGAGCCCGAAGCTCTCGTTCCTCGACCACCAAGAGATGCGACCCGCCTGCGCGTAGACAACGGCGCACGGCTCCGGCGTGCACTCGACGAACCGAATCGCCGTCGCCGACAGGGACGTCGCGAACTCCGCCGCGAGCTGACGGACGTGGGTCAGCGATGGCCGCGCGACGTCGCACCGGCGAGCAAAGATGCTCTTCGGCATTAGAAACTCCGCCGCAAAGTCGTTCGCCTCCGATTCGTTCCCGAGCCCCGATAGTCGTTCATGTCACGCTCGGTGCAGAGCTTGAGCGGATCCGAGTTCTTGTGCATGAGGAGGTGGCCAATCTCGTGCGCGATGGTGAAGCGCCACTTCGCGCTGTCGTAGGCCTTCTCGTCGACCACGATGAGCGCGTTCGCGCCACCGATCGCGGTCGTTTACGCGCAACGCCGGCGATTCAGC
Source organism: Myxococcales bacterium (assembly GCA_013297655.1). Taxonomy (GTDB): domain Bacteria; phylum Myxococcota_A; class Polyangia; order Polyangiales; family Polyangiaceae; genus JAAFHV01. The sequence goes on from JAAFHV010000024.1 coordinate 4,803, forward strand.
GAGGAGCTGGCCGTTGTTCGCGAGAAACTCGCGCGAGAGGAGGGCCAGTGAAGAAGCCGCCGCCGCCCAACGACGCTGCGCTCGTTCGACAGATCGACGACGCGCTCGATAAGGACGTCCTGTCGGACGCCTATCCACTCGACGAGGTAGCGAAGGCGCTCGACGCGGCAGGCGCCGACTCGCACGCCCTGCTGAAGGAAGGGCAGGACTTCGTTGCCGGCCTGCAGCGCAAGCGCCGGCTCGCGTGGCAGGCGGAGGCGAGGCGAAAGGTCGACGCGATGAAGCAAACGCTGGGCGCTCGGACGCCCGTCGCGCTTCTGTCTCGCGCCGAGCTCCTCGGCCGCATCGACGAAGCGCGCAAGGGCATCGTGGAGCCCGTTGCAATCGCCGCTCGGAATCTCACTGCCGAGGTTACGGACGAGGAGCTCCTGCAGATTCTCGAAGAAATCGAGGCGCTCGCGGTACTCGCAGGGAGCGAGAAGGATCCGAAGGAGTGACGATGTTACGGCGCTCCTCGCCCATCGCTCGCGCCGCCAGGCCGAGCTCCACTGCCTGGTCCGCGGCCTTGTCGTTGCCGTTGGCAAATTCCATCAGAAGCTGCGTCAAGATCGGGTCCTTGCCCTCAAAGCGTACCTAAAGATCTTGAGTGCGAAGGCGATGCGCGGGCACTCGATGTGCCCATTCGGCAGCCAGCGTCGACTGCGGGCGTGCCATCTACCTTGGCTGGCTAAGCTCCGTGCGGGAGGCCAACGTTGTCCTGCGAAATCCTAACAGTGTCACCCAGAGTCACATCGCTCCGCGGCGCCTACTGCTTGAGATCGACAGGCTTCGATCTGAAGAACCGCCTCGAGGAACGAGACTAACTGCGACGGCGAGCGTAGGTAGACCGGGGCAAGCTGTAGCTGGTGACAACGACCGACGATTATGTACGATGGTCCGATGAGCAAGGACGACGCGGAGGAAAAGCGACTTCTCGCTGAAACCAACATCTGGCCTCTCGACATGGCCGTCGAATATTTCGACCTGTCCATCGCACAGCTCCAAGAGCTCGGAGCGAAGCCACAAGGTTCGTTAATCGACAGGTTCGACATCGAGCAGCGCATCGAACGAAATCAACAGACAAGCCTCTACGCTCTCTCCCTCTCGTTCGGCGTCACAAGGTCCAGCCTAAAGAAAGCAATGGATGCGGAAAAGTCCGGACTACGCCTATCTGATTTTGAACACGAGGGGCACTTCCTACTACCGCGATCCCTTGGCGAAGCGTGGATCAACAACCTCCTTCCACCCAACAGAGTATTCTCAGGCCTGGATTCAAGGTCCGTAGCACTCGCGAAGACGAATGGCCTCGAGATTAGAACATGTGAGACGTCGGTCACATTCGGTGAGTCCCCCCCCCGCCGTCGCTACATGCCGCTGTATCTACACCTGGAAAGATGTATCGATCGCGCACCAGGAGTACCTCGTGAACAACAAGCCGGCGAATCTCGAGCCGGACCATGTTGGATGGCACTTCATAAATGCGAATGACGCCGTCAGAGCCAAGCTGTGGAACAAAAGTCTCGAGCGTATGAATCAGTTCATCGAGGCTCACAAGTCTTGAAAACGCCCAAAGCTTGGCTCGACTTAGACAGGCATGTCCAGGCCTACTGGGAAAGATTCGCCACCGCGCATGGCCGAGCCGTCCCATTCCCCGTCGCGGTCTACGCCAATGACAGAGGGACCGTGTCGCTCGGCGGCGAACTCGCCCTCGAGCGTCATGAGATGGCGACGCCCCTTGATGCTCGCGACCTTTTCAAGAAGTGCGTTGAATCGAACGCGCTCATGTTAGGGTCGCCACCATCAGTTGCTTGCCTCGCGCACCAGACGGTCTCGATGGACAGTGGTCCGATGTCACGCCCCACTGTAATTTCGTACAAGTACACGACTGTAGTTTCGCCACCGAGTCGAACCGAATCCGCCTTCGCGATACGCATAGAGAGCGAGGGCAAACTCGGCCACAACAGCTGGCTGCTGAACCACCCTATCCATCACATACAGCTAGGCACATGCGGTGACCTGCGGATCATAAACCCAATCGCCCGGTCGCTCACCGCGTTCATTGACCTGATGCTGCGGACATACGATCGACCGACATGGGCAGAACTCTATCCGAACCTAAACCACGCCCTCTCTCGACATGGAGCGTTCAAACGGTGGGTAGAACCGGCCGAGGAACTGCCGATAGGTACGGCACACTCCCAAGAGGTTGAAAAGACAATCTCCGCGGGACTATCGTCAAAGGACCCATGGGCTCTCGAGCTCGAGCTGTGGCGCAAAGACATCGCCCTGGGTCCGGTTCCAACGCCTGAACTCTTCCTCCCATTTTTGGGATAAGCGCTACACACTGCCAAATCGGCTACCCCAACACCTTCATGGCCGCGGTCTTCGCATCCCCGAAGAAGATCGGGTCCACCTGCTCCATGATGTCCGCGCTAACGTCCAAGAAGTTGCGCTTGTTCTCGATCGGGATGAGCGCGCGCTTGGCGCCGTTGTCCTTGGCCACCTGAAGGGGCTCGGTGAGCGACCGCAGGGGCTTGACGTTTCCCTGCACGCTCAAGTCCCCAAGGATGAGCAGAGCAGGGCTCACGGCAGCCTTGCGCAGCGCGGAATACGCTGCAACGAAGAACGCGACGCCGAGCTCGGCCTCCACGCGGTTCGCGAGAAGGTCGATCACCTCGACGTGCAGGTCCGACACGTCGAGGTCGCGCGCGACGCCGAGCTCGGACTTCTTGCTCTGAAGGACGCTGAAGGCCCGCTGGACGGATTCCTTCATTGCACCGGCTACTCCTCCGGCTAGCTTCAGCTTACCCGTCCCCGACGAGACGGAGACCTCCATGCGGTAGAGCCCAACCGTTCCGTCGGAAGTCACTCCCGCGCTGTAGACGGTGCCGGGAGACAACGGCTCCGGCGAGATGAGGTCGCGTCCGCCCTGCTCAGGTACCCCGACGAACTTCTCTTCGCCGGTCTCGTTGTCCGAATAGCTGAAGGACGTGTGATAGTACTCAAAAGAGCCCATCTTCTTGAGCTGCTCCTTCACGCGACGGCGGCCCTCGACCGCGAGCTCGAGAATCTCCCCAAGCTCTTCCTTGCTCACCTCCCCGTGTGGGAAGAGAATCTTCATGAGGCCGGACACTGTCTTGCGCACGGCCTTCCGGTCGCGTGCGTTGAGGTGAGCGCCGAGCGAGAAGTGCCGGTCGATGACCTCGGTGAAGTTGTGCTTGCGGAGGTCGCGCAGCGCCTCGGCGAGGTAATCCACGACGAACCCGTAGTGGCTCGTGAACATCTCGTTGCGCATCTTCGGGATTTCCCAACCGGGAAGGTAGAAGTGCAGGCGATCGATGAACGCCATGTCGTCGCGGATGATGTCCGGCATGGGCGCGAAGAGGTGTCCGGTCTGCACCATCACGTCTACGGGCTGGTTCGTGTTACCGAACATCGCGATGCTCCCATCGCCCGAGACCGCCTCCTGCCCTCGCTGAAAGGTGCCGGACTCGCAGTAGGTCTTCATCGTCGTGATGACCTCCTTCGGCATCTTCTGCAGGTCCGCGACCTCGTCGAAGCCGACGACGTCCCAGATCTGAACCATGCCCTTCTGCCTGCCGCTCATGTGGCCGAAGAGGTTCGCCACCGTTGTGCCGCCCGTGAGCAGCGCGGAGTACGGCGAGACCTCCTGCACAACGTAGCTCTTGCCCGTACCGCGCGGGCCTAGCTCGACCAGGTTGTAGTTGCGCTCGGCGAGGGGGATGAGGCGAATCAAGAACAGCATCTTGAGGCGGCGGCTCATCTCGTTCGGCTCGTAGCCCATGCTCCGTAGGATGAGGTCCAGCCACTCGTCCGTCGTAAGCTGGCCGCGGACGCGTCGATACTCGTCGAGATCGAACGTTGCGATCTGAATGGGCGTCAGCTTGTCGATCCAGAACGGGTTTTTGCCCTTCGACTGCTCGTCGTACTCGAACCGCATGTCCACCTGCGCCCAGACGCCCCCCATGACCAGGCGCTCGTAGTCGCGAACGTAGTGCTCAGGAACGTGCACGTTCTTGTGGCCGAAGTTCGTCACCTCGGCCCAGTAGTCCGAATCGACGATGCGCACCTTCACCTTGTCGATGAACGTGTGCTTGCCGCGGTCCTTCACCTTCGCCTGCGCCTTCATCGACTCGTCCGAGCGGATGTAGTTGTTCGCGAGCGTGTCGTTCACCACCTGCATCCCCATCTGGATCGACACCTCGTCCGACGACGCGCAATACTTGCCGAGGAGAAACTCGAGCACGAACACGGGCACGTTGGCCCCGACCTTCACCTTACGGACGAGGTCTTTGCGCACCACCTTGCCCGCGAAGAGGCGATTTACCTTGTCGTCGAGCGCATCGCGGCTCGGGGTCGTTCCGTTGCTCATGGGCTTATGCTCGCTGTGCTTCAGAGGGAGAGGCGAACCGGGATGTCGACCGGGGAGCGGTACATTTCTGCGTCGGTGCCGGGATCTTGAACCGCAATCCGGACCGAAGCCACGCTCTCGTCGCTTAGGAGGAAGGCTACCGTCACGGGCTTGTTGGGCTCGAGCACCACCGAGCCGGTGCTCCGATCGAGCTCGCCATCAATCGCCATGCCGACCGCGCCCACCTGTTTGCCTGCAGTCAAGAGCAGCGGCCGCACCCGGACCGAGGCAGCGCCCAGCATCATCTGCGAGCCTCCGTAGGTCAGGGTCACACTGAAGATGCGATTGGTGATCGCCTCGGGTAGGCCGCCGACCTCGATCGGGCTCGACGTGCGGAGGGGCTGCGACGCGCGGCGTGGCGTGCGCAAGGTCAACACCGGGATCACCATCTCCTGAAGCGACGGGCCGCCGTGATGAAACGCGAGGTCCCCGCCCGCTCTGAACACACCGGTCGCGGCGGGGAACACGAGCTCGAGGTCCGAAGCGTAGCCGAGTGCCGCTGCGGACACCCGCACGCATCCCGGCGGAGTCGTCCCGCCCCGGCCGATCCAGCATCGACGGTGCAAGTCGACGGTGTTTCCGCCCGGGGCGTTCGTGCGCATCGACTCGTCACGATCACTCGCGAAGAACAGATGCCCATGGTCGGCGCTCACCACGGCGTGCTCGACACCAGCGGCCGCGAGCTTGCGAATGCCGCGCGCAAGGTTGTCGATGACGGTGTCCATGACCTGGCGTGCTTGGAACGTGAAGCCCGTCTCCCCGGCGTGGTCGATCTCCTGGGAGCGCACCACGACCACCTGCGCCCCCTCGAGCTTCTTACCGAGCTTCGACGGCTGGAGACTCAAGAGCTCGTCGAGCGTCAGGTCTGCGAGCTTCGGTACCCGGCTACTGGCGTGCTTCTTTCGCGCGGTGAGGTCCGGAAGGAACGCGTCGTCGATCCTGGCTCCGAGCTTTCCCTTCTCCTCCGTCACCGAGAAGCTCGACGAAGCGCCGGGCATGAGAGCGGCCATCCCTATCGGAGTGATGCTCGGAAGAGCCCCTAGCGCAGGGCGAATCGCAACTTCAGAAGTCTTCGGCAGCCGCTCCGAAAGCTCGACGCCCATCTCGAAGCGCATGGCGTCGACGAGGAAGTACGCGACCGGCTTTGGCTTTTCGCTCACCAGCTCGCTCCATACCTGCGTCTGATGGAGCGTGCCGGGTATGGTCCAACCAGCCTTCGCCAATGCCTTGGTGAACCCCTCGGCCATCGCATGGACGACATCTTCGTAGGCGCGACGAACGATGGCCAGCGGCCGTTCCGCGGGATCCTCGTCCAAATTCGCTAGCCAGCCCTCCATTCGCCGCTGGGCCTGATCCAAGCGGAACCAACCGGGTCCAGATTGCCCAGAGTACGCGTCGAGCCAAGCGCGCGCGTCGCCAGACATCTTTCCGACCGAGAGTTTGACCTCGGCCGCCAACTGCCCGAGCTCGGCGATGCGCCGCGTCGCTTCCCATTGGGCCTTCCGGTTTACGTCTCGATCGAGCCAAAAGCTTTGCTCCCGCGCAGCAACGAGGCCGAGCGCCGAATCGAAGCTGCCGGCCGTGATGAGCTCGGCCGCGTGGAGGAGGAGCGCGCGTTCCTCGAAGCGAAAGGTGTCGATGGCGCCAAGCGCGCCCGGCGAGAGGTTCGCGTTCCTCAGCGACAGCTCCTGCTCGACGCGATCGGCGAGCTCCGCGTACGCGTCGGCGTGGCCGGTGCGCAGGCGCCGAGCAACCTCTCGAACGCCCGCTTCCTCGTCTTGCGTCGCGGGTTTGGGCACTGCATCGAGCGATGCTGGTGCCACACACGAGAGGTCGAGCCGGAACTCGCCCGCGAGCACGTAGCGGAGCGTGATGGCCCGCAGCTTGGAGATCGGCGCGTCGCCGCCAAGCTCGAGCCCCAGACGAGCCTTGACGAGCTTGGTCAGCTCGGGAGTGGCTCCCTTGCTCACAATATCCACGTCGCGCGCGTCACTGGCAAGCCACGCCGTGAGCAGACCATCGCTGCCGCTCGCATCGTGAAAGATGCTCTTAAGGATCGACGGCGGCTCCGCGCCGGAGTTGCCCGCCGCGGCGCGCGCCAGATCCTCGTAGGAGACCTTCCGGTCGAAGGGCAGCATCTCGTCGACGACGCCGAGCGTGAACTTCTGAAGAAGAACGTTCTTGGCGAGCTGCTTCAGCTCGGGCTTCCAGGTGCGGCCCGCCTTCTCCAACTCCATCAGCACCGAGGCCTTCGCGTCGTGGGCGAGGCCGGGAATATAAACGACCAGGTTGTCCGGCTTGTCACCGCTGACGAGCGGCTCGACGACCGCGCGCACCTCGAACAGCGAGCCCGCGTACTCTGCGAGGCTCGCCCGGATGCCCGCGACGCCCACGGCCACCGGCTGGGCCGCTGCGCGCGGACCGCCGCGCACCTCGTCGATGAAGGGCTGGAACTCGCTTCGCTCGTCGTACCAGACGACGACCCGACGGTCCTTGAGCTTGTCGGCGAGCTGCTTCGCCACGTAGTCGTGAAGCGGGTGCATCAGGTGTCTCCTCGCACGAGCTGGCCCTGCCGGCGAAGCTCGGCTGCGATAAACGGCGCGCGCCGCTCGAGGTATGAGAGGTCGATTCCCTTACTGCCCGGGCCGAGCCGGTAGTCCGCGACGTAGCGCCTTCGCTGCGCGCAGCAATCACGCAGGTTCAGGAGCGGCAAGGTCGCCTCTACCTTCTCTCGCAAGGCGGAGGGTGCCGTCTCGCCACGTACGACCCGGTAGGTAGCCAGGTCCAGCGCGAACCAGCCAACCTCGGCTTCGACGGGATCGACGAGCCCCACCAAGTCCCCCTTCTTGGAGTTCACCACACCGGTGCAGAGACGGTAGTTCGTCCACTCGTAGACCTTGTCCCACGCCAAGGACTTCGGCAGCACGTGGTCGACGGTCGGGTTGCCGGTGTCCTCGATGAACATCGCCAAGTACGCGCAGCGCTGTTCGTAGGCGTCCATCATGTCGTCGAGGGCATCGCGCCAGAACGGGGGAAACGCGATTGCCGAGATCTCTGCCTCCGTCTCGGCGACTTTTTTGCGTCGCGGACCGGGGCGCTTGGCGCGAGGCTCACGCCCGACAAGCTCGTCGATCGCCGCGAGCCCGGGCTGCCGAACGTTCGCGTCGAAATCGGCTGGTTCTGCGGCGAGGATCACCGGGATCACGGCTTTCGCCCCTCGGGCTTGTGCTGCTCCATGAAGTAGCCCCAGGGAACCCAGAACGGATCGATGTCGGGAAGCCCTGCCTCGCGGAGCGCTTTGTCCGCTGCCTGGATGTCGTCCCGGGACGGAGCCTCTGCGTCGAGCACAACCTGCGCTTGGGCGATGGCCTGTTCGCTCTCCAGCGAGCGCGGCTCTTTCAGGTCGAACGCATCGCTGACCAGCCAGTTACCCACCTCGCCGCGGCGGATGAACGGGCGCTTCCTGAGAACGGCCTGCTGCTGTTCTAGATCGAGGTCGAACCATGCGTCCTTCGTCACGTCGAACACTGGCTCGACCGACGCGAGGACGAGCGGCGAGTGCGTAGTCGTCACGACCTGAAGCTCCACCTCGTCGTTGAGTGCTCGAAGCAAACTAGGGACGATCGTGCGCTGCCACTTCGGGTGAAGGTGGCTCTCGACTTCGTCGATGAGCAGGACGAGCGACGTATTGGGTGGGCGCTTCTTCAGCCCCGCGGCGATCTTGTGTTCTCGCCACGCCCACACGATGAGGTACGCAAGACCTAGGATGCGGCGCAGGCCAGCCGGTGCATGCGCTACGGGGAGCTCGCCCGCAGGCCCAGTCACCACCGAGAAGTCACGGGGATCGTCGACGTAGACGCGAGCGACCTTTCGGGTCAGTCGGAACGGCTCCTCGCCCGCGAGCTGCTCGACAAGAGCCTCGAGCTGATCGAAATCGGTATTGCCGGTTTGCCCTGCCCAGCGGCTCGCGTCGCGGACGAGACCTTCGCAGACCAGCTTGCCTCCGTCGGTGAGGGCGAGCCCGTCCCAAATGTCAGCCTCGCGGAACTGATAGGCGTTGCTCCTACCCAAAGCACCCTGACCGAACGCCAAGCGGAAGTCCTCACCCACACGTAGCGGGTCGTGCACGGATATGCCGCCGTCGACGCGAAGGTAGATGACCATCGGGCCCTGCATCCGGGTCTCTTGTCGGTCCGCCGTCTTCGTCGAGGCAGGAGCACCTTCGGTTCGCGTCCATCTCGAGTTGCCGAAGTCATACACCGACGTTGACGATAGAACCGCACCACTTCTCAGCTCGGTCCACTCAATGGCTGCATCGTTCTTCTCGGGCACGATTCCCTTACCGCCCCACGTGAGCGGCCAGGTCCGAGTGAGCGCCCACCACGCGCAGTCGAGGAGCAGACTTTTTCCGAGCCCATTGTCGCCGGTGATGAGGTTCAGCCTCGGGGCGAGGTCCATCGTCATCTCGGGCGCCGGCCCGACGTTCTTCAGGTGAAGGGACTCAAGCATTCGTTCTGCCTCTTCTCGTCTTCTTAGCAGCACCGCTGGTCGCAGGCGGCTCGAGCAGGCCCTTCAGCGCGGCCTTCACGGCGGGTGAGGTTCGCTCACGGACGAGCTCGTCCACGCTACGGGTGGGCGTCTGTCGGGAGGACCACTTGCCGGCCTCCTTCCCATCGGTCCCCTCGACCCAGAACACCTCCTCGACGCCATGAGCAATAGCGAGGCTGCGGTCCTTGGCGCACTTGGGCACCACCCGTTCAGGCCAGAGGTGCATCGAGAGATGGGCCCAGTCGTACTTCCCCTCGCAGAGCGCATCCCACGTAGACTTAAGTTCCTTCTGCCACGACTTATTCTGCGGAACGAGTCGCCAGAGCGGGGCGAAGTTGATGATGACGCCGTCATCGAGGTTCGGATTCCAGAGCGGCGCGACACGCTTCACCTCCTCGAGGAAGGCGCGGAGCTCCTCGACCAACGCCTCCTGCGCGGCGAGCTGCTTGCGCTGAGCGGCGGTCGCGCCGTCGCGCTGCTCGCTCGTGAGCGACTCGAGGCGCCGTTCCTCGTGCGCGAGCTTGGGCGCGACGTAGTCGTTCTGGACGCGGAACAGCATGTCCTTGCTGAAGGCGTGGAGGTAGAGCCAGACCGAGTAGCTCCCCGACGACGTCGCGAGCTGCCAGTAGATCGGCGCCTTGCGACGGCTCTTCGAGTACATCTTGATGTGCAGCGGAGAGAACTCCTTCGCGAGCCACACGCGGAGGTTCTCGGCCACGTCGACCTTCACACGCTCGGCGATGGCGATAGCGCGTGCGGCGAGGTCGTCGGCGTGGCCTTCGTCATCGACAAGGATATCGGGGCGCTCGGCGGGCTCTTCGCCCTCGGGGTACATGCCGGGCGAACGCGAAGGCAACGGGTCGAAGGGCTCGGGCTCGGAAGGGATGCCGCGTTCGCCGGTCACAAGGCGCAGGTCGAAGCGACCGAAAGCGACGCCCACGAGCCAGGAGTTGAGCCCCTCAAATGACGGCTCACCAGCAGCAGTGGAGTCCTCCTCGTCCGCAGCCTCGTCCGTATCATTTTTGCTCTCGCTGTCCGACTGCGAGGAGGCTTCCTCGACAAGGACATCGTCCTTGAATGCGTACAGTTCGGCCGCCAATGCATCGATCGCCCCACGAACTTCAGTCAGGCGCTGTTCGTTTGCGACAAATTGATAACCAGTGACTCGTTCGTTCAACTGTCCTGGCAGCAAGAACGCGTGAGAGGTTTCGTTGGTGGAGTCTCGCCTTCGACTCGTGCCCCATGCTGAACGGGCCAGGGCTGCGATTCGCTCTTCGGACTCCAGCTCAGGAACGGGCGTACGCGATACCGCACCCGTCTCGTATGACTTCGCGAGGTCCAGACGCGCCAGTTGAAGCTCCAGCAATCGGACGAAAGCACGAGAGTTCAGAAGCGCGCAGGTCGCTAGCAGAGAGTCCACCGTCTGCGTCGGAGTGAAGATAGCCGGCCCCTTATCTCCAAATACGCAATGCTCCGGCAGCGCACGGACCGCGAAGTTCGTGGCGCGCCGAGACCATGTAAGCCCCCCGAGCCCGTATTTCGAGTAGTTCATCGTAATCCGTGACCAATGCGAGTTATCATAGAGCGTCTCAGCCCAGCTCTTGAACTCGGCGCCGTCACCGACCCAGCGAATCGAGAGATAGATGTCAGCGTAGAAGGCGGTTGCAGTGCCTCCCTTGGCTAGACCGAACCAGCTCTCGCGGTCATCGAGGCGAGTCTCCCAGTGCAGCCGAAGGAAGCGGAAATTGTCTGCGGTGGCGACACCTTGACCCGCGAATCGTCCCGTCTTCTCGAACGACGGCAACCGGCCAAACGCGCGAACCAACTCGCTTGCAGCCCAGTACGCGAGGGGGGCTCCAGGAATGCGAAGGAGATCGTCCACGGCGCGTTCGAAGACGACCACATCGTCTGCCGTCGGCGCCGCGCAGAGAGACTTCAACGTTGCGCCCTTATCCTCGGCGCTGTTGAGTCGAAAGAACGTAGTCATGCGCGACGCTCCAGGCAGTAGGCTGCCGTCTCGACCATCGCGCTATCCAGAACTCCGGCTCCGAGGTCAGCGAGAACACAGAGACGTCCATCCTTTTGGAGAACCTGCTCGCGCCAGTTTTTGAACCCGGACAGAAAGAACCCGGTCCTCGATGTAATCGCTCCGACCATTCCTCCCTGTGGAGTCAATTCGAGGCCACGCTCAACGAAGGCGCCGTAGACATCGTCCTTGCTATGCGCATACCCCTTCCAAAGTGTCTGTTTTGCGGCAGCAGTAATCGCTCCAAACGGAGGGTTCATCAGCACGACATCGAACTTGCGTTCCGCAATCGCGAGCATGCCGACACCTTGCACCGCGTCCTCCGCGAAAAGTCGCCGTCGCGTGTTCGTCGCTCCGGCCTCCTCGCGCACGAACCGCTCGAGCGCAGCGCGGATGCGCTCCTCGGGTGGCGCGAAGAGGTCGCCCGTCTGCCCTCGCTTCGCCTGACGCGCGACGAGCTGCTCGACGCGCAGCAAGAGCCCGAGGTCGCCCGCGAGGCTCAGCGACTCGACCAGCGACGTAAACACGCGCCCGAGCTCCGGATCCCCCAGCTTGGCGACGAACTCCTTGGCGATCTGCTCATCGGCGACGAGCGGCTCGGCCACGACGATGTTCGAGCGACGAATCTGCGCGCGCTCGGCGCGCCCGATGCCGAGGTCCTTGCACGCCCTCTGCGCGCGCATCCACAGGGCGAGCTGCGCGATCTGCGCGCATCGCGGGTCGATGTCGACACCGTGGAGGTTGTGTGCGAGGACGAGCCCCGGCACGGCCTTCTTCAACGCGTCGAGGCTCGGGTAGTCCTCGGCGAGCGACTTGCCCGTCGCCTCGCTCTTCGGGCTCTCCGGATCGACGTAGGCCTCCTCGTAGATCACGAGCAAGAGGTCGAAGGCGTAGAGCAGGAAGTGCCCGCTGCCACATGCCGGGTCGAGCACGCGCAGGTCGCGCGGATCCTTTTTGGCGCGGGACAAGACGAACCGCGGAGCCTTACTCGACTCGGCCTCCTCGAGGAGCACCGTGCGGAGGCGCTGGCATAGCACGTCGAGCGCTCGAAGATGTTCGCCCTCAGGCTCGAAACCGGAGTGCCTTACCCTGCGGTGCTCGAAGAAAAGGCATATCCAGAGTTCAACGGCGCTGCCTTCCCAAGACCCCATGCGCTGGGCAGCCGTGCTTCGCGCGTTCGCGAATTCGCTAGCATCGCCGAGGCCGATCGAGGGCGCGAGCTCATACCCATTGATGACGTGCGCGAACGCCGACGATTGCGACCAGTCGAAGTCCTCGGGAATCGCGCTCCACGTTCCCTTGATGACCTGGTCGACCCATGGCTCCCGGTCGCTGGGTTCCGTGCACCACACCTCGTTCGGCGGCCGCACCATGTACTCGCACTTCTGTGCGAGCGTGGTGTCGCCCCGGCGCATCTCGTACCAGATGCGCCCGAGCGTGTTATCGGTGAGGAACTCCACCACGTAGCGCGGCGTGAAGAACTGGTTGCGCACGGCAAGCTCGCGACTGTTGCGCGGCGCCTGGGAGCCGCCCTGCTTCACATCGCGCATCGCGGCGCGCTCCTCTTTGCCGTTGAAGAACTGGTAGACCCAGCCAATCGTCTCGTCCTCCCCCCACACGCGGGCGAGTTCGATGGCGTTCAAGATCTCGAGAAGCTGCTCGAAGGTCGCGCGCTTGGGCCACAGCACGCTCGACGGGTCTCGGCGGTCGAAGAGGACCTTCACCTCGGTCGAGAGCTCGTCGAATAGCGACTCGAGGTAGAGCCGGTAGCCCGCGCTCTCGGGCAGGAGGGGTAGCCCGGGCGCCATGCCGCAGAACTCGCCGTACCCGGCAGACTGCTCTCCCTTGGTGATGCACTCCTGCACCAGCTTGCGGGCCTCAAGCATCTTGAGGGCTACGAAGCGATTGAGCGTCGTGAACGCAGCGTCGCGCAGGTAGTCTCGGGCGGCGTCGGCCGGGCTCATGCCCGCCGAGCGCTTGTGCTCGATGGCGGCGACGACGCGCTCGCGCGAGAACGCCTGACGGGCCGAGAGGTGCTTGCCAGCCGTGGCGGCCACCTCGCCGTCTCGATGCACGTCGAAGTCGCCGTCGAGCTGGGCGGCGAAGTCCTCCTCGAGGAGCTTTCGAGCTCGTTGTGTGGAGCGTTCGATGGCGTTGCGTGTGTCCTTATCCATTTACGTCGTCAGGCTCAGTCTCTACGCCTTGCTTGTTCAGCAGAAGATGGGTTCGCAGGAACTTGATGAGCACCTGCTCCGTCTGCTTGCAGAGTTCTTCGTTGGTGATCTCTAAGTAAAACGCAGATGCCACCACCGGGGGGCGGAACCAGAACTTTTCGGTATGCTCTGGCACCCTTTCCGAGATGGGCCGTTTCGTGGCGCGGCCCACGTACACCGGCCGTTTCGTCTTGTCATAGAAGACGTACACGCCCTTCACCGGCGGTAGCGCAGCCTCGGCGTAGGGGTCGAAGCTAACGAGCGACCCGATGCCGGGAATTTCCGTGTCCTTTACCTCTGCGTCGAGGATCTTTTGGTCGGGCCCGGTGCCGAGCGCAGCTCGCAGCTTCTCCACGGTGGCGGATTGCGGATTGCGTGAGCGCCCAGTCTCAAGGTTCGAAATCTGCTGGCCGCTCAGACCAGCCTTCCTGGCGAGCTCCCCCTGCTTCCAGCCCTTTTTGCGACGTGCTGCACGTAGCCAGACCGCAAAGGGCGGAAGCTCCTCTTCCTCGTCAGCTTCGTGCCCATCTTCATTCTCAGTGGCTTCCATTGACCTTGCCCTTATTGAACGATGACCTTCTTGCCAGCCCCAATGAGCCGTGCGCACTCCTCGCGTACGCCGTCGAGCGCGGCCTCGAGCTGCTCTTCCGTCTCAACGCCCCCGGCGAAGTAGATGCCGATGCTAACGGTAACGACGCGCTCGCCGTCGAGGATGCGACGCAGCTCGGCGATGGCGGCGCTGAGGCGCCCGCCGCAGGCGTCGCGTTCGGCGCGAAGCTGCGGGACCGGCACGACGAACTGGGGCTCCGCTGCCCCATGGCGCAAGGGCGCGTCGAGCCGAGCCCGCTGGTCGTCCGTCAGGTCGCCCCATCCGGGCGTGCGCGCCAACGTCTCGCGCGCGTTCGTGTAGGCCAAGATGCGCTGCTCGAGGGCGGCCGAGTAGCGTTGGCCGTACGCCTCCTTGAGTGCCCGAGCGTGCTGCTCTATCGCCGGTAGGTCCCGGAAGAAGGTTTCGCGTGCGAGAAGGTCCTCGAGCGAGGTGGCGCGGGTGCGTAGCTCGTCGCTTAGGTCGGATTCCTGTCTCAAGAACGTCCAACAGTCGGCCATCGTCTTGCGGGCGATATCGAGGTCGTACAGACGGGACTCGTTGAGGACCTGCTCGAGCTCTACCGCGCGCTTGACCGCGTCCTTGATGCCACGGTGGCTCGCGTTGAACGTTGCGATGGCGTTGTCCTCGGAGCCGCGCAGGATGGCCTTCATCTGGCCGATCGCGCTCTCGAGCACCGCGCCACCCGGCAGGCGGTGCGCGGCGAGCGTTGCGAACGCAGACGAGACGGTGTCCTCGTGATGCGCGACCTGCTTCCGCAGGTCGGCCACGATGGCGCCGGCGTTCAATTCCTTCACTTCGCTGCCGAAGGTGTCGCGGAAGGCCTCGGACGCCTTCACCAGCTCCTCGAACTCAATGCCCTTCTTCGGGCGGAACGAAGCCTGCCGGAACAGATTGTTGTTCGAGAAGGTATCTCGCGCTTCGACACCGGTGACCGTGTCGAGCGTCTGCCCCTTGCTGGTCGCCTCGATCTTGCCGGCGCGGAGCAGCGACAGCACCAGAAGGCGCACGGCTTCGAAGTCCCAGCCAAACGGCTCCTTGGCGAGCTCTTCTGACAGGTAACGACCGCTCGCGGTATCACCGTAGTTGGCGCGCTCGTCGATGCGGTCGAGCACCTCCTTGAGTGGGCCGCTCTCCGTACGAAACACCGTCTTGCCCTTCTCGTCACGCAGAAGGCCGAGGCCTCCGAACACGCTCGGCAGGCCCTGAAGGTTTTCGGCGGTGAAGAGCGCATCGGCGCCCTTCTTCACGTCTGCCCCCTTGGCGGCGGCCTCCTTGAAGCGATCGAAGACCTCGGGCAGCACCGTGCCGAGCACCTCGGAGGCCGTCTTCCCTACGTCGACGGCGCGGTCGCCGGGGCTGCGGTCATTGCCCCGGAAGTAGATGCGGCCCGAGAGCGCCGCGGCCTTGAGCAGCCGACGCAACTCGTCGCCGTGACGGCGCAGGCGAACGCGTTCTTCCGCAATAAGGCCGGGAGTGTCCTCGCCTTTGGTCTCGCGCTCCTTGCGCGCGAGCATCTCTTTCGACCGGAAGAGCTCGTCGATTTCGCGCTTAATCGCGTCGGTGAGCGCGACGGCCCAGAAGACGTGCTTGCGCTCCTGCTGGCTGCGCGTGCGCAGCTCAGCCGCAAGACCGTCGAAGTCCGCGCCATCGTCGGCGAGGTGGACCTGGAACACAATGTCACCGGCCGTGAGCTCGCGGCCGTGGATGGCGAGCCCCGCCTTGAAGGTCTTGGTGTCGAAAAGCGTGTGCGAAGGCTGCGGCTGCCAGAAGCCCGAAAGCACCTCCTGGTAGAGTCGGTGCGAGTCGCCTGGCTTCGCGCTGATGCCGTTGCGCAGGCGCTCCCAATCGTCTTCCGCGGGAGTCGGGATGCGGTAGCCATCATCACCATGGCGCACCTGGTGCGACGCCTCGAGCGCTCGCAGGGCTTCCTTCACGGAGGCAAGCTGCGAGTCACCCCCGACCTGGCCATGCAGGGCGGCCGCGAGGTTCTCCGCGCTGCGGTGCACGCTCTTCACGTACTGGAGCAGGCAGATGACCTTCGCCACCGCCTGCGCCAGCGGGTGGTCGACGAGCTTCGAGATGGCGGAGATCTTCGCGCGCACCTCGGAGCCGATGTTGCCCTCGACGAGGTCGTAGACGTGATCGAGCCGCACGAGGTCGCCAACCTCGCCCTCGGCGAGGTTCACCGCCGGGTTGATGAGGAGTTGCTGCGCGAGCTTGATGATCGTGCGGTTCGCGCCACCGACGTGCTTGCTGGCTCCGCCCTGCGTGCGCAGGCCCGAGACGACCTGAATGATGAGGTCGATTTGGTACGGAAGCAGCGGGTAGAGGTCGATGAAGGCCTGACGCGAAAGGTCGGGGAGCTTGATGTCCGCAGTAAGCCTCGTGTGATCGAGGAGCCGCGCACGATGGTCGTCGAAGAGCTTGCCAAGCGCCGTTTGCGCGGCAGCGTTCTTGGACAGCACGCGGCGGCTCGTGACCTCCGAAATGTCGCTCGGCTCGAGGTGAACCTGCAGCGGGAAGCGGTCCATCAATCGGGCAAGCTCGATCTTCTTGTCATCGAGACCGGAGACGAGCTCGCCGAGCTTCTCTTGGGAGGTGACGACGACCCAGTGCTTGCCGCGCCCCTTCACGCCGAGCTGCTGCACGATGGCCTGCAGGTCGAGCATCTTCTGGACGTCGCGAGCGACGAACTGGCCGACCTCGTCGACCACGAACATGAGGGAGAGCCCGGGCTTGCGGCGCTTCATCAGCTCGCCCGCGCGCTCGGCGAGCTTGCCCGGCGTGATGTCGGCCTTGTTCTTGACGGCCTTCACCCACGAGTCGGCGACCGGGTAGGTGTCGGGGTCGAGGCTGTGGAGCACGCGGCTCGCCTCGGACAGCGCGAAGGCAACCTTGCTCTTCTCGCTGGACCACGCCTTCTTGAAGAGGCGCTTGTACTCGTCCTCGAACTTGCCGAGCGAACCCTTATCCTCGAGGCCGATCTCGAGCTCCGAGAGGTCGAGATCCTTCGCGTAGCCGAGGCTTTGGAGGAAGAGCCCGTACATGATCTCGGTAAGGGTCTGGTTGCCGCTGCGGATGCCTCGGTCGGTCGAGACGTCGAAGATGACCGCGTGGGTCGGGATCTTCTCGTTGATGGCCTTGAGCAGGACCTGAAGCTTCTTGTCGCCGGTGCGCTCGGCGAAGCGCTCGGCGGCGGACTCGCCGACCACCGTGCGGTTTGCGACGGAGAGGCCGAGCATCTTGGCGAAGCTCGACTTACCGGAGCCGAAGAAGCCCGAGACCCAGATGGATACGCCGTCGGTCGGCTTGTTGGGGGCCTCGCGGTACGCCTCGAAGATGCCGGTGTAGTGCGTGCGGATCGCGTCCGTGACGACGTACTCCGTGATCTCGTCGCGGATGATCTCTTCGTCGGTCTGGTCGACCTTGATGACTTCTTCGATCCGACGATGAATGTCGTTCGCGAACAGGGTCTTGATGGGCGTCGTCATCGTCATGGTCCTCAGAAGATCTTCGGGCGGTAGTTGTGCTCCGCGTCGAGCACGCCCATGAAGCGCAGACCTGCCGCGCCATCGAGGTCGCCGGGGTAGAAGAGAACGGTGGGCACGAGGACGCGGCCCTTGAGCTGCTCGAGCAACGAGAACGTGCGGTACACGGGAAAGAGCGCGCCGGTACGCATAATAAGTACTACGTCCCGAAGCGGATCACCGTCGTCCGGTAGTTGCGACGCGACGAGGTCGACGAGCGGCGAGTCGCCTTCGGAGAGCACCGCGTGAACCGTTTCCACTACCGTGTCCGTGCCGAGCTCACGCTCGACGTCGAACCACTCGGGGAGCGGACGCTGCAACCGCATCGCGGCATCGAGACACTGAGCGAGCGAGATGCGGCGAACTCGCTTGCCCTTTTGCTCGAGACGCGTCTCTAGCAGGGTGACCTGCTGGCGCAGCGCAAACTCTTCTTCTGGGTCGTAGCGAAAGAGAGCATACGGCATATCGTGATACGCGCTGATGCGTTGCCGGGGGTCGTGGAGCGCGAGAACGGGCTCTAGGTCTTGCTTCAGCCGGTGCTCAAGGTCGCTCATGCCACCATCCTCTCGGCGTATTCACCCGTGCTGGCGCAGGGAAGCGAGAGCTCGACCAAGCTGCCAGCGACTTGGTACTCGAGCTTGCGAAACTGATGCAGGCGGAGCAGCTCGTGCTCGACGTCGGACGGCCGCATCAAAAACAGCCGCCAATCGCGCGATGTCACCACCTTGCCCGGGCTAAGCCGCTGGTCTCGCATCGCGTGGAGCAAATACAGAAAGCTGCGTTCGGGCAGATGGAACGGCGCCAGCTCCTTCACTACGCTCCCCCGAAGGAGGCCGAAGTCGGCCGCGACCTTGAGGAGACCGGCCGCAACTCGGTTCGCGGTCTGCTCGGACCACGCGTGCTCCGTCTTCCCGCCACGCTTCGAGATTTCGGCAAGGTAGCTCTCCACGTCCCGGGTACGGGCCCGAAAGGTGCCCGCCTCGAACTCCTGAAAGAGCCAGTTCTCCAGGAAGTCGCGAACGAGAAACTCATCGCGGGTCATGTGCCACAGGAGCAATGGGCGCCACTCGTCGACTGGCAATCCGCGCTTCGCGAGCACGACGAGTGGTCGGTCGCGACCAGCGGGATCGAACCTCCGATTCAGCACCTTCGCGACGTCGCGCAACCAGGTCACGCTCTTGGCTCCGATGAAGTTCTGGTCGCGAAGGTGAGCGAGGTTCTCTCGTTTGGTGCGATCGAAGTCCCAGGCCGCGAAGACAGCATACGTCTCCTCGATCATCGCGCCCTTCACCGCCGTGAACGACGATGCGACATTCGCCCGCGCTGTCAAACGTCGGCCCTGCGCGCGTAGGGAACCGCAAGCGAGCCCGGCTCGCCGCGAGCGAAGCCCAGAGCCAAGAGCGCGACGTCCGCGTCCGTGCTGGAGAACATGCCCGGGAGCGGTACGGCTCGGTTCTCCGCTCCGCGCCGAAGCCGCGAGTAGGCTTCCAAGTCCCGGTCGGTCACGAGCTCGGCCTCGCGAAGCGTGGCGGCGAGGTCGTCGCTGCGCAGGGTCTCGACCGTCTCGAAGAAAGGGGTCCACGCCGCCGCGTTGTCGAGCCAGTACTCCCACCGCGCGTCGACCTCCTCTTCGATGACCTCCGGTAAGCGCCAAAGGGTGACGCTTCCTGGGGGATCGAAGACCTCTGCACACCGGTGCGCGGCGACCGCAAAGACAGACCTGGCCTGCGCGAAGCGATGCGTGCGAGGGAAGCCGCGCTTTAGTGCCGCCGCCCCCATTCGCCCGAGCTGGCCTTTGGTGTTCCACCACTTGGCGCCGTCCATTTCGCCGAACCGCGCGACAGCCAGGCGCAACTTGAGGAGGCGTTCGAGGTCGATGTCATGAGTCTTCATGTTGAGGTTCCCATGAGGTTGGGGACGCCGGGACGACCTTGAAGGGCCCACCAAGGTATAGAGACCGCGAGCGCTCAACAAGCGCGGGTTGGCAAGATCACCTCCACCATCCCGCCCCCCATCGGCAGGTGCACCCACGTCCCGAGCACCTTCGCGCCCGACCGCTCGAGAACCTTCGCGTACACCGCGAGCTGCGGCGCTACCTCCAGCGCTTTTTTGCGCCAGGCCCCCTCGCCCACCCCCGGGAAGGTCTTGTGGTCTACCACCACCACCCCGTCGTCCGTCTCGAGCAGCAGATCGACGATCCCGCTCACCTTCCGCTCGCCATGGGCCGACGTTACCACCGCTTCGACCACGAGCTCGCGGTGCCATCTCGCCCCTGGCCAGTGCGCGTCGGCCCAGGCGCGCAGCGCGTCGCTCGCGCCCACGAGCTCGTCACCACGAACGTATCCCCGCATCGCCACCGCATGCAGTAGCCTGACCGCGCATGCCACGCGGGCCTCGGGGCCGAGACCCGGAACGTCCGCGGCGAAAAACGCATGGGTCGCGGTACCGAGAACCTCGTAGTCGTACGCCTTGCCAGCGAGCTCGATCGCTCCCTCGAGCCGCTCGACGCGACCAATTCTCGCCTGCCCCACTGCGTCCTCGACCTCCGGCCAATCGGCCTGGCTCGCCGACGGCCGAATCTTGTACGCGAGCCGGCTCGGTCTCTCTGCTGGGCGCGCGAACCAAACAGGCTCCGGACGAGAACCCACCTCGGTCGGCGGGACGTCGGCCTTGAGCCGCCACACCCGGGTCGCAAAGACAGCCGTCGTGCCATCGGCGCGGCGGACCGAAACGCTGCCGCTGGTCCCGTCCGCCGCGCCAGTGGGCAGCGACAAGATGGGCTCGTCCTTGTGGTCCGCGAGCTCGTTCAACCACGCCGTCTCCGGCTTCATGACGTCGTCCTTGTTCCTCTTGACCTTCACCGCGAGCACGAGATGGTCGCGCGCGCGGGTGAAGCCGACGTAGAGCAGGCGCGTCCGTTCGCGTTCTTCTCGTGCGGCAACGTCGCGCCCCTCCGGCGCGCGCGCGGCCTTGTCCGCGAGCGGAATCTTCGACTTTTGCTGCCCGAAGGGCCACGGCCAGTACCGAATCCACCGCTTCGACAACGGATGCGCCGGATCGAACTCCGCTGCGTCCGACTGCGGCAGCACATCGAAGGCGTTCCGGCGGTCGCCGCGATCGAGGCTCGCGAGCACGACTACCGGCCACTCGAGGCCTTTCGACTTGTGGTACGTGCACACCGTCACGCTCTCGTCGTCCGAGGTCACGTGCTGGTCGTCCGAAGCGATCATCTCGGAGCGCACGTACATGGCGCGCCGCGCGGCGTCGAAGTAGCGCAGCAGGCCGGCGATCGTGCTGGCCTCGCGCTCTTCACCGCACCGTTCTTCGTAGGTCCGAGCCAAGGTGCGCAGCGCCTCCAAGTTCGCCATGCGTTCGGGTCCGCGTGGCCATCGCGCGCACAACGTCACCGCGTCGAGCGCGTCCATCGCGGCGTCGAGCGCCTCGGTAGGGCTCAGAGCTCCCGCCTTGTCCCTCACTGAAACCAGCGCCGCACGCCACCCTCCGACCGGGTCTACGCGCTCCTCGGGCGCCGCGCGTTGATTCTCCAAGACTCGCCTGAGCCACTGCTCGGGCAATTTCCCATCGAATCCAGTGAGCGCGTCGATTGTAGCCGCTGCGAGCGAGTCGGTGCCGTCGAGAAGCCAACGGAGCGCGCTGTCAGCAAGCGTGCCCTCTGGCGTCGCGAGCAAGCCGGCGCGCGCGACAGATGCGCGGACATTCCGAGCGTGGAGCGCCGAGGCGATTTCTTCCGCTTCCTTGTTGGTCGCGACGAGCACCGCGATGTCACCAGCGCGCACCGGCCGCACCACTCCGCTCGTGCGGTCTACCACCGCGGTCGCGGCAGAATCGCTCAGCATCCTCGCGACGCCACTCGCGATAGCGATCGCAGCCTCGGACGCTTTGTTCACGTCGAGACAGAACAGCCCCATCGGCGCAAGTCCTGCGAGCGGCGCCCCGCTTCGCTTCGCTCCGACCTGCACGTCCGCCGCGGAGAAGCCGTGCCTCGCGAGCGCGTGCGAAAAGACCTCGGAGCAGGCGGCGACGAGCTCTGGCCGCGAGCGATAGTTGTCGACCAGGCGCTCGGCATGGCCTCCCGCGGAGCTCACCCACGCCGAAACCGCGTCCATGAGCTGTGGGTCCGCGCCGGCATACTCGAAGATGCACTGCTTGCGGTCGCCCACCCAAGCAGACGCTCCGACGAGCTTGTGGAGCTCGACGAAAAGCGCCAGCTGAATCGGGCTCGTATCTTGAAACTCATCGACCACCGCGAGCTCGAGTCGAGCCCCCAGCACCTCGCGCACCCGCGGCGCTTCGAGCAGCGAGAGCGCGCGGTCGAGCATATCGACGTAGTCGACGACCCGTTGGCGTGTCTTCCACGCCTGATACCCCTCGAGCCCACTCGCAGCTGCTTCGTAGACCGCCATCGTGAGGTCACGGATGTCGGCGTGCAGGCGCGGGTGGGCCTCATAGCGTATCGCCGCCTCGCAGACGGGCGCGACGAGCGCTCGTGTTGGCTTACTCGGATCGAGAATGCTGAGCTTCACCCAGCCGCTCCATCGGAGCTCGCCGTCCTGCATGAGGCGCTGAGCCTCGCGAAGCTCTTCGATCGTTTCCGTCGTCTTCTTGACACCATCGCCTTCGCCAACGCGCTGGAGCGCGATGGCGATCTGACGTTCG
The DNA here is from genome assembly GCA_013297655.1 of Myxococcales bacterium. GTDB lineage: Bacteria > Myxococcota_A > Polyangia > Polyangiales > Polyangiaceae > JAAFHV01. Next base: position 26,875 of record JAAFHV010000024.1, read on the forward strand.
AGGTTCGAATCGATCGCGCTACCGTCAGCCTCCGGGTGTGGGAACAGCGCAAGGAGTGCGTCTGCCGAGCGAGCCGCCATCTGCGGCAGGGCGTCCGCCGCGATTCGATTGCTCCGCGCGAGGTTCATGATCTTGTCGACCGGCAGCGTCCAGTCGAACCGATTCTCTTTCGAGCTCTTGTGAAGCTCTACGCTCTCGGCGAGCCGATCGAGCCGTTCGCGCAGCTCCGCCGGGAGCGCGAAGTCTAGACTCTCGCGAAGAAGCTTGCCCTGGTCACCCGCGACCACGTCGACGTGAGGCGAGAGGCCCGCGTCCAGCGCGAACTCCTGCAACAGGCGCAAGCACGCGGCGTGCACGGTCCCCAGGTAGGCCAGCGGGAGCTCGCGAGCGAGGTCGAACGCTTGCTCCTCGACCAGCTTTCGCCGAATCCGTGCCGCGAGCTCGGCGTGCGCCTTTCGCGTGTACGTCACGGCAAAAAGCCCATCGAGCGCGATCGGGTTCGCCGACGAGGGCGCGACCGCATCGGTGACCTGGCGCGTGAGCCGGGTCGTCTTCCCGCTGCCCGCGCTCGCGCTCACGATCGTGATGCCTCTCGCGCTCATCGAAACTCCTTCCACGACTTGCCACACAGCGGGCCGAACGCGCAGTACTTGCACGCTCCTTCGTCCCCCGGTTGCGCCTCGAAATGTCTCGCGCGTGCGGCTTCATCGACGCCGAGACGTTCGAGCAGCGGTGGGTGCGTTGGCTGCGCCACCATGACTTCGCCGGCCTCGAGGCGCGCGACGATTAGGGCGCGCGTGCTCTCGAACCGGTCCCACGTCTCTTCGAGTGAGGGTCCTCCGATCGACTTGGAAGCCTTCATTCGAGCGTCGGTCGTAAGCACCCTAGCCGCCGACAGCGCGTAGTACCCCGCGGGCGGAGACGTAGGCGGGGTGGATTGCGCCCCGACCGCCCGCGAGTAGAGCGCCAGCTGGATCGCGTTCCCGCCCTCGAGCTGCTTCTTGTAGGTCGATTGGCCCCACTTGAGGTCCAGGATCGCCTCGTTCCCTGCGTCGTCCTCGAGCAACAGGTCGAGACGACCGTGCGGCGACCCGACGGATGCATTGAGGACCACAGGAGCCTCGACGGCCTTGATTCGGAGCTTGGCCCGGGCGAAGTACCGAAATAGCTCGCGCATCGCGATGGCGACCTGCTTCGTCAGCTGCGAGCGCTCGAACACCGCGCCGGGCAGCAGCAGCGTGGCGGCCTCCGTGCGGACGAGCAACTCGATTGCTTTCCGGGTGCGTTCGGCGAATGCGGGCTCGCCCTCGTTGAACGCCCCTTCCCGGAACAGCTCCTCAACGAGTCGGTGGCTGAGGTTACCGTTCAGCAGCGGGCCCTCGGCTACTTTGGTTATCGAACCGAACCGCAGCTTGGCGAGGTGTTCGAGCACCCAGGAGAGTGGGCAACTCGCCAGCGCCTGGAGGGCCGTTGCGCTCGCGCCGACGGAGCCGTCGGCCTCGAGCAACGCGCCGGGCAAGGTCCACGCGCCGGCTGCGGCAGGCAGCGAAACAGGCGGGAGTGCTTGGGTTCGCACCCTGGCGCTCGGCGCCTCGCCTCGCAGAACCTTCCGCACGTCGCACACGATCTTCGCGTGAGCCTCAGGAAGCTCGTCGAGCCGGAGCCGCGTCGAGATCTCGTCCCACAGCGGGTGCGGAGAGGCCGCAGCGCCGTTCACCACACCGGGCACCACGAGCACAAGTCGTTCCCTCGCGAAGAGCACGGTCCGTCGCCATGCCTCTCCTTCTGCAGCAAGAAGCTTTCGCGGGCTCACCAGCTCCACGCCCGCTGCCTCGAGGGCGGCCATCTCCGACGTGGTCCACGGCCGAGGGCGTGGACGCTCCTCCGTGCCGCTGACGAAGGCCCACACGAGCATCGTCGATGCCGGGGCGAGGACGGTGGCAGGATTGTCGACATGGGGCGAGCGACCACTCTCTTCCGTCGCCAGCTCGAGCCGTTCGGAGCGACGTGCGACGGCATCGAAGAGCTGGCGGACATCCTCGCGCGACAGCCTATCAACGTCGTGGTTGACGATCGCCTCCGCGAAGCGAGTACTTTGCGCCACGGCGGATGCGTAGAGCGGCCGAAGATCCTCGATCGCGAGCTGCCCTCGCAACCAGTCTTGGGTCCGCTTCACCACAGTGAGGAGAGAGGCCTTGTCGATTTCGTCGCCGTCGATACCGGGTTCCTCAATCCACTCCGCGACTCGGAGCAATCGCGCTGCAGCATGAGCCTCCGCTTCGGCTAGAGCGTCGGCCTCGGTTGACCCCTCCGAAACGCGCCTGCGCGACACGCTCGCGACAAGGGCTTCGCGAGCCTTGCCCTTCTGGCGCCGCCACTCTTGCCCCGAAACGCCTGGTTGCCGGGCGATTGCCTTTGCCAGGATCGCCCCGAGCCTTCCACGAAACGGTCCGAACGGGAGGGTCAGCAGCTCGAGCACGCGATGCGGGTCTTTCGGCTCGAACGCGAGCTCCAGCGCGAGCGGTAGAACCTGGAGGGCCGGCCGCGCTGAGCTCGTCCCCGTGAGCCCGTGCCCGGGGAGACCGAAGCGCCTCGAAGCGCTTTCGAGTGGCTGGGGATCGGCACAGCGAATCACCAAGGTGTCGGAGCGCTCGTCGGCGAGCAGGGCCGCGGAGAGCTCGGCCGCTTCCGTGGGTGTCTCCCCGCGCACCATAAGCAACGAGCCGTCGCCGGAGACCGGTGCGTCCGGTGGAGCCCCCATCTCCTCGAGGAGCATCTGCTGCAGCTTTCCGAGGTCGGACTCCGGCGCGGCGGGAGCGAAGACGAGCAACTCCTGAGATACGGTGGTCCCGTTCTTTTCGAGGGCAACGAACACTCGCCGCCAGAGGAGCGACCAGATGTCGAGCCTCTCCACGAGAAGAACCTGGTCGTAAAGGCTCTGCGGGTGCACGGCGAGCTCCGTCAGGACCCGAGCCAGGCGGTCGGGCCTTCCGGGAGGCAAGGGATGCAAGGGGAACTCCACGTCGTCACAAAGACGCGCGAGCGCACCGAGCCGTTCGACTCCTCCCGCCAACACCTTCCCATCCCAGCCCGCCTCGACGAGCTCGTCGCGCCATCGGAGGAGCAGCTCTCCCGTGCCAAGCGAATCGGCCTCGAATGAGCGCGCGTAGAAGGCTTCCCGGGTGACAGCCGCTCTCATCCGCGCCACCCAACGCGGCAACCGCGCCGACCCTCGCTCGTCGACCTCGGGCAGCCCGAGGCGCAGCTCGAGATCGCGCAGGAAGCCCACCGGCCCGAGCGAAACCTCGCCAACCGCGCCTGGCCTCACGTGGCGCGGTCCGTCCAAGGCGACTCCGAGACGAACTGTTCGACGAATTGGGCTCAAAGAGGTGCCTCGAGGGAGCGCGACGAATCGCCGGCGCACGGAAGTTCTACGCTCGTTGGTCGCGCTATTCGCACGACTTGGCAAAAGTTCAGTGCCCGGACTACTCGGATTTCACCTTCCCGCCCACCGTGACACCGACCGCCCAATCCCTCCGTTTCTGAGGACACACCGACGTCAGCGGGCATTCGTCGCACAGCGGCTGGCTGTGGACGCAAAAGCGCTTACCGATCCAGAAGGCACCAAGGTCGAGGGCCGCGGGAAACGTTGGTGACGCCTTACGGGCGGCCGCGATAACGGACGGCTTGAGCTCCGCCGCACGGTAGACCTTGCGGCCCGGCTCGCCCGAGACGAGTCCGGAGCGCAGAAATACGCGCGCCACGTGGCGATCGACTGCGACGTTCACCGCCGCGAGGTTCTCGACCGTGATGCCGAGCTGGCTCACTAGAATCTGCAGAGTCATCGCGCTCAGCTTGTGCGATATGCCTCGAAGCGACTCGAGCTCTACCAGCAGCTCGCCCGCGTCGACTCCGTCGCGCAGCATATTGACAACCGACCCATCGTGGAACTTCACGACATGTTGGGCGCACTCTATGAAGGCCCGCGCCATCGCCGCATTGAACCGGTGAAGGCTCGTCGGCGCGCGTAGTTTCTTCTCGAGATCGTCTGGCGATAGGGCGGCGATCTTCGCTACGTCGAGTTGCTTGAGTCGCTTAGAAAGCTCGAAAGGAAGCTGCCACGCTTTCTCTGCCTTGATCATGCGGTCGGAGATGACGCCATACAGGAAGGCTGTCGCGTGGTCGCGTTCCGTCCGAACGAACGGGGACGAGAGATTCCAGCGCCTCGCGAGCTCGACGAAGGTCGTACGCGGCACCATCTTGATGGGCTCGAACTCCATGATGCGGTCCGCGATGGGATTTGTTGACGACAACCGGACCGTCGGCGTCTTCTTTGACGATCGCTTGGCGCGGCGCTTCGGCTTTTCCTCGTCGTCCGTATCAGGTCCGAAGATCGTCTTCTCGAGGCCATCGATCAACTTACGAAAGAAACTCTGCGCCATTCCGCCCCCTTGACCGATCGAAACACGTTGAACCGGCCGACGACATTCATCGAACCCGCGCCGGAAACAGCCTGGTCTTCCCGCTCGCCGCGCGTGACATCCCGCTAAACCCGAGCCCTCGCGCGAGCTGGTCGAACGATGCGAGGAACGCTCTTGCTACCGTGTCCACCCGAGGCCCTCCACGCTTTCGCCCGCGAGGAAACGCCGCATAGAACTCGGACACGAGCGCGAGGTCGAGCAGCGTAGAGCGGAGCCAGTCAATCTCCTTCGTGTAGCCCGAGACCCACCTGGCGCCGGACGCGTTCATCAGGCGCGCGAGACTCGCGCGCCGCTTTCCGGGCGCAGACTCCACCATCTCGCAGCAGCCAAAGTGTAGGTACCCGATCGCACCATCCTTCGCGGTCGCCAGCGCTTCGTACAACTGTTCCGGTGCGATACGCGACCGGGCGTCGGCCGGCCTGAGGTACATCTGCTCGCCGTGGCACGCGAAGTAGACGAATGCGCGCTCTCCCTTGCTGAGGCGCTTCACGTAGTACTCGATATCTGCGACGGAGCGAATGGTGCGATGGCTAAGGTCGATGTCGCCGTGGCTCGCGGCGAGCGCCTGAAAGTAGGAGAGCACCAACGGCGTCTCCTTCTTGCTCCACCAGGTCCCTTCGAAGATGTAGACGGGCGCTTTCATCGGCCTTCAGCCACGAGCTCCAACACCACCGGCCCGTGATCACTCACCCGCCGCACCACCGCATCATCCACGACTCGGCACTCCCTCACCCGCCCCGCCCAGCTCTCCGAAACGAAGAAGTGGTCATCCTGGTACGCCTCCTTCGCCTGGCGTCCCCAGAAGCTCTGGACCTCCTTCCCGTGAATCCGCCAGTGCGGCTCTTGGAACCCCGCCGCGGCCATGGCCCCGAAGAACCCGGCGTGTTTCTTCCCGCCGTACACCTCGTCGAAGCGCCGCGCGGAGTTGAAATCCCCGCCCACGAGCACCGGCCCATCGAACGTTCCCGCGAGCAGCTCCACGAGCCTCGCGAGGTCCGCATGCTGCTCCTTCCCAGGAAACACGTGCGCGCTCACCACCGTGAGCGGCCCGGCCTCCGTCTTCATCTCAACCGTGGCTGCATACGAGCTCGCGCTCACCGCGATCGCCTTCGCATCCGTCACCTCGCGCCCACGCACGAGCACCGCCGTCCCCGCGTCGACTCCAGTCGCCAGCTCGCACACCTTCACCGCGAACGTATCGCGCACCGCCTCCACTTTCGAGAGCAGCGCCTCCTGAACGAGCGCCACGTCTGGGCGTAGCTCGTTCGTCAGGTAGTCCCACGCTTCCGCGTGCGACTTCCTATACGTAGAGTGCCGTGGACCACACCCCATATTCCACGTAACGACGCGCATCCCTCCTAGGGTACACGAGCGACCGCGGCCGAAAAACCCAATCGCGTCCGTCCACCGTTCGCCGCGTAATCCACCGCTTTCAGCGATACCCGCGCTCGTCACATCTCCCGAACCAGCGCCGCCTCCACCATCACCCGGACCGCATCTCGACACGCTGCGCAATCATGCTCCTTCGCGCACGCCAGGTAGTCCCCACTCTCCGGCCCGTTCATCTCCGCCCCGCAGAGCGCCCTATACCTCTCCTCGCTGCCTCGGAGCGTATCCCGATGCCGCGTGTAGTGAGTCATCGCGGGCAGGCGGACGCGCGGTTCCTGAATGGTCCGCAGCCGCCCGTTGTCCGCGACCACGGCGAGGGTGAATCGCTTTCGCAGCGCGTCGCCCAGTTGCTCGCGGCCGTGCGCCTCCCGCCACACTCGCCATAGATCTCGCGCCTTTCCCGCGGTCACGGTCCAAAGCGTGAACCTCCCCGCGACGAAGAAGCCGTCGCGCTCGAAGGTGGTCTCGCCCACTGTGCGGTCGGCCTCTACCAAGAAGAAACGCTCGTGCCCATCGGCCGAACGGTGAAGCACTCCCAGCCACTTCGTCGCGTGTACCTCGCCCTCCACCACGTTGCCACTCACGCGGACGCGCTCGTGAAGCTGCTCGTTGCCCGCGATCGTGAACGCTCCCGCCGTGCTCCTTCCCACCCGTACGCGAAGCGGCGGCGCCTCGCGTGCGAGCGAGCGCGGTGCACGCGCCCGGACGTTTCGATACCTCTCGAGAACGGCCTGTTGAAACATCAGGCGTCCTTCCCTCACCCACGAAGCAAGCTTTCCCGCCTTCACCGCGAGCCGCACCTCTGCCTCGTCCACCTCCAGGAAGCGCGCCGCGTCGGCCACGGTGAGCACATGCAGGGCCTCCAGGCGGGCCAAGTCGCTCGCGGTTTTGCCCTTGCGCCAGATGATATCCGACATCGCGCGATAGGCAGGATTCGCTTGCACGGTCGCGGTTACGAACCCGAGCGTCGGATGAATCGTGGAATCGAGGAACGGGTTCTCGTGGGAATACCCGAGCGAGATCAGGTCGTTCTCGGTCGTCGCCTCGCTCGCCGCGAGCTCCGTGAGCCGGTCGAGGAAGGCGCAGTCCGCGCTCTCCGGGTCGAGCGTCACGGTGTGCCCGCTCGCCGTCGTGTACAATCGTTCCATCTGGAATCTCACTTCTCGGCTCGAGGATGCGGAAGCGTACGGGCCGACCGTACGCTCCGGGCGGTTTCCCGCGTTCGGAGCAAGCCAACGCCCTGCCACCGTGCCCTGTGCGCTCTGCACAAAACGCGAGTGATAGGAGCTGTCATGCCTCGGGTTCCTCGAGGTGAAGGAGGCGGACCACGAAGGTCCGACTCTTCTGGTTTAGCGCGCGAACGCGACGTGTCGAACGCGAACGCTCGTCGATGGCCGCGCGTCGTGAACACCGTTACCCTCGCCCCTGGAAGGTCTACATGGCGTCGAACGAGCTGAAGAATGGCATGCGGCCCGTGCACCCCGGTGAGGTGCTCAAGGCAGACTTCATGGAGCCTCTCGGGCTATCGGCGAACCGTCTCGCGGCGCTCCTCCAAGTGCCGGCGAACCGCGTCTCCACGATTGTCGCTGGAAAGCGCGATGTCACCGCCGACACCGCGCTCCGGCTCAGCGCCGTGCTCGGCGCGTCTGCACAGTTCTGGATGAACCTCCAAGTCTCGTTCGACCTCCGAACAGCAGAGATTGCCGCAGGCGCGGAGATCGCGAAGCTCGAGCGCTACGAGGCGGAGGGCAGCGCGGTCGCGCCGGAAGACGCGAGCTCGGATTAGCGCACGGACACTGCCAAGCGCGATCAGCGGTCACGCATCTGCGGCAGGTCCCAAAATCCGCGTCACCGCCGCCGACATCTCCCGCAGCGATCCGAACGTCGGCACTGCCCCGCGATCCAACCGAAGGCTCGACGTCCCGAACAACCGGTCGGGAAACTCAACCCGCTCCCCCGCCCCGAACCGCGCCTTGAAATGGGCCCGCAGCCGCGACGCCGGAATCGGCACTCTACGAGCAGGCTCGGCAGTCGAAGCCCACGGCGCCTCGAACCGCGCCTCCTGACGAAGGCCCCGGCCGAGCAGCCTCCCGTAGACATTCAGCACGTCATCGATGCAGCTTCGCGCCCGCTCCGAGAACGCGCTCGCGGGCCCGAACGCTTCGAGGATCGGCTCCGCGTCGCGCTCTCCGTACGCAGCAAAGGTCGCTGGAGAAACGGGACCATGTGCCCACGCCTCGAACGCGATCACCCCGGTCTCCATCTCCAGCTCTTCGGCCAGCAGCGCGCCATAGCCATAGAAACACAGCGCCCCGACCTCCATGTGCGTCGCAGGAACCGCCCGACCCGCGCGGGCCAGACGAGCCATCACCCACGCCGCGAGCCCGAGGGCCGCCGACACGTTCACGTCTTGGCGATCCATCTCGCCCGAAGCCTCGTCTTCCCGCCGCACCAGCATCTCACCGCGCCTCCCTCACCACGACCCCCGTCCGCTTATCCAAGCACTCCCGCCATCCCCGATAGCAGCCCCAATTCTCCGTCCCGCCATCGGGCAGCTCCGCCCCACGAAACGAAGTCCAGAAGAGACAGCAATCTTCCTCCTCGTCGTAGAAGAGGTCGTGGCGCTCGCGGTCGGCCGTCGCGCGCAGGAGCGCCTGTAGCTCGGGTCCACCGTCCACCTGCGGGGGCGGGTGGCTCGCGAGGCTGGCCTCGAAGTGCCGATTCGCCGTCTCCTTCCACGGCTTGCACACGTCCACCGCACGCTTCCCGTGCTGCGGTCCGCGACACGACACCAGCGCGCCCCATACGGCCCACACTCCGACAAGAACGGCGAGCCTGCGCATCGCGCACAGCGTGCCCTCTCCTCCCCTCACGGGCAACCGCCGCGAGCCTGCGTCGGCGTCGCCCCAACGCCCCGCACATTCCTCAGTAGCGCCGCTTCCTCACCAGCGCGCCGGTCGTCTTGTCGAGGCACTCGGTGCCGCCGCACATCGAACCGTCCCAACCAAGTACTCCGCCGTCCGCGACCTCGGCGCCGATGAAGTTGGCCTCGAACAAGCAGCAATCCCCGACGTCGTCGTACGTGAACGAGTAGCGCGAAGGGTCCCTCACCGCGCGATCGAGCACCGGCGGCACGAGCTCGCCGTCCGGAGCCGGCCCCTCGCGCGCGAGGGAGTCCGCGAAACGACGTTTGGCAAAGGCCTCCCACGGCTTGCACTCGTCCACCGCCTCCTTCGCATGCCGCGGCTCGCGACAGGCAATCACGGCGCTCACGATGGCCGCCACCGAGGAGAGAACGACGACCCTACGCATCGCGCGAACCGTGCCCCACTGCGTGCCTTCGCCCTCTCAAGGCACACACACCACGTGATACGCGCTCGTGAGAATCTTGTTCGTGCCCACCGGCACGTTCTCCACGAACCAAAAGTATCCGCCCGCAATAGGCACGAGCGGCGCGTTAAAGTGCTTGCCCGGCTGCGTAACCTCCAACGGCGTGCCGAGGTCCTGCATCCTCGCGTTGAGGCGCTGGAGCCGCATCGTGAACTTGGAGCCGTCGGTAGGGTCCACCGTCACGAGCGCGTCGACCTTCGGGCCGAATTGCAGCTCGCCAAAGGGCGGCGACGGGTTGTTGCGCTTGAAATCGCCTAGCTTGCGGCCCACCGCGTCGCCCGGAAGGTGCACCCAAAGCTCGTACAGCGCCGTGTTGCGCGCGGGGTCCGCGCACGGTAGCCGCACGATGTCGCGCACCGTCACCAGCGTGCTGCCCGCGCGACGCACGTTCCCGAAGGCGCACGGCTCGGTCGTATTCGGAATCCTGGCGATCGGCGTGGAGCTCTCGGTCATGCCGTCGGCGGCGAGCACCGTGTCGGTATCGCCGGCGGAGGTGAGGAAATGCTCCTTGCCGCCCTCTTGCCACTGCGAGACCGGCGCGGACAAGAGCCCAGTGCGCTGCCACATCGCGCCGGGGCGCATCGTCCTTCGCCAGGCGTATGTGTTCGTGCCCTCGATGAGCTCCGCCCAGAGATAGGTCTCGGTCTCGCCCGCAGTCACGCCGAACCACGACACCGACTTTCCCTCGACCGTCGTGTCGTAGCGCTCCACGTTGGTCGCCTGCGTCTCGAGGTCGTACCCGAAGATCGACGCCACCCCGCGCGATTGACTGCCCGAGGTTCTCCCCGCCAACGACAGGCCGAGGGTGCTCCCGTGCCGAAACAGCGCCAGGTCGCCGCCGATGCCCGACCCAGGCAACGCAAGCGGTCCAATCGGGTAGGTCGTCAGCACGTTGAAGCGCTCGTCGAACCGCTTCACTGTCACTTCGTACTCCAACGAGGTGGCGGCGAACGTACCGTCGGTGAACGACACGACCGCCCGCTCGGGCTTACTGCCGACCGAGAAAAGGCCCGTCACATCGATCGCCGGCCCATCGATTCGCATGTTCCCGTCGCACCCCAGCTTGTCCGGGCTCACCGGCACCGCCGGCCCCAACACGCGCGCATCCGGCCCCGCGTCCTTCGGCTTCGGCGGCAACGATGCATCGACCGAGGGCTCGGGCGTGCCCGCGTCAGCCTCCACCGGCGCCGGAGCAGGGTCCGAACCACACGCCACGAGACAAGCGACCATGGGCAGATAGCGACGAAGCTCGTTCATAAGAAAACCTCAGTTCCGAAGAGAGGTATCGAGCGTGTCACACGGCCTCACGAATCGCGAGCAAGATTCGCGGCTTCGATCTGGGAAACGTCGTAAGCCGGCCCCCATCCGCGGCTTCCACGTCCACCGGAGGCTTCGCGCGCCGCCAAGCACTCCCGTCATCCCCGATAACAGCCCCAATTCTCCGTCCCGCCATCGGGCAGCTCCGCCCCGCGAAACGAAGTCCAGAAGAGACAGCAATCTTCCTCCTCGTCGTAGAAGAGGTCGTGGCGCTCGCGGTCGGCCGTCGCGCGCAGGAGCGCCTGTAGCTCGGGTCCGGCGTCCACCTGCGGGTGCGGGTAGCTCGCGAGGCTGGCCTCGAAGCGCCGATTCGCGGTCTCCTTCCACGGCTTGCACGTCCACCGCACGCTTCCCGTGCTGCGGTCCGCGACACGACACCAGCGCGCCCCATACGGCTCCCACTCCGATAAGAACGGCGAGCCTGCGCATCGCGCACAGCGTGCCTTCTCCTCCCTCGCGGGCAACCGGCGCGGGCCTCCCGTTGGCGTCGCCCCAACGCCCCACGGATTCCTCAGTAGCGCGCTCGTCGAGCGGCACCACCGCCGCAGGCAACGCCCGGTCGGCAGCGACGGCGCTGGCGGGTCCACGTCGCAGGACACCCGCGCGATGCTCCGCGGCGGCCGCATCTCCGAGTGGGAAAAGACGCGCACGGACTGCAAACCCGGTTCGATCGCAACGGAGGCATTTGACGGCTCGAAATGCGCCTCCGAGAAAATCTCGCCTCCCCACGCAACCACCTCGACGTCGCCGCCGATAGGACGGGCTCGAAAGGTGGTGGGTCATGAAGAAGGTCGCCCTCGTGCTCGGTGGCCACAACGCGACGCTCGTCTCCCATGCGTGGGCGCTCATGGCGTGGGGCGGATGCGCTGCGACGCTTCTGGAATACGATGAAGTCGCTCACCTCTCCTGCCATCGTCGACTCGAACGGTAAGCCCCAATGCTTCGACGAACCGCGCTCCTTCTAATCGCATCTCTCCTGGTGGCGGCGTGCTCCCGCGCCGCCACGCACGAGACCGCAGACGCTGCCCCGGCGAGCCCGGCGATCCCTTCGGCGGCGGCGTCTTCTCCCGAGCCCCTCTCGGAGCCACCGGAGGGCATTTCTCCGGACGTATGGCAACGCGCGCACGAGCTCGCGAAGGTCGACATCGGCAAGGCCGGCTCGCTCCTCGTGCCCGCCTACGAGGAAGCTTGGCGCACGGCGTCGGCGGCCTTTAATCACATGGACATCGCGACGCATCGAAAGCGCGTCGCGATCATCGGCCCCAGCTTCAACGGCCAAAAATTCCGCTTCGGTATTGCCTACAAGGTCGATTGGGCCGCGCAGACCGACGGCGAATGGGCCTTCCTCGTCGACCCGCAGCGCCCGGGGAAGTACTGCCCTCCTTCGCGCGCCTTCGCGCATGGCCCCGCCATGATTCCCGCCGAAGGCAAGCTCGTCGTCCGCAGCGAAGCCGAAGCCCTGGCGCGCCTCGCCAAGGCCGATCCGACCATCAAGTTCGGTCGCGTGACGAGAATCACGAACAACGTGCTCGACACCGAGAGCAATCACGCCATCAGCCTCCGCACCGGCGAGCCCATCCTCTCCGGAGGCGACCTCGATCCGTTTCGGTAACCGCGAGCGCCCTGCCCCGAGCGTCGTCGCCACGCCACCAGCGACTCTCTTCTCGCGAGTCGCTGGTGGCCAGCGGCACCACCGGCCCCGGCGTGTCGCTTCGGAGCACCGCCGGCTCTGACGGGTAGCCCTGGCGGCCCTGTCGGGCATCGCTGCGCGAACGCGAGCCCCGGCCAACGAAGCGCGCTAGACCGAAGCCGTGGACAGCAATCAGAAGTCGGACCGGGCCCTCTCCTTCATCCGCGACGCGCAAGTACCCCGCAACGCGGCCAGTCGTTCGGGATGCCCCTTGACGACTGAACCGATTTCGGTACAGGCCTAATGGCCCTCGCGAAGAAGCAACGGACCTCCTCGGGTTCGGAGATCCCGGCGAGCACCGCGCGCGCTCTCTCGACGCGCCCGACGACGGCGTGCGCTTCGACCTCGCGAGTCTCGTAGTCGGACCAATCCGCGGGAACCAGACGTACGGCGGCGTGCGAATCGAGCTCGTCGCGCACATCACGAACGCGCAAGTGCGCCTGCAGGTCGACATCGGCTTCGGCCCCCGAGGCAACCAATGTCGAATTCCCGGCGTTGCTCGACTTCCCCGCGCCTCGCCTTCGCGCCTACCCGCGAGAGACCGTCGTCGCCGAGAAGCTCGAAGCGATGGTGAAGCTCGGATTGGCCAATAGCCGCATGAAAGACTTCTACGACATCGCCGTACTCGCCAAGAGCTTCGACTTCGACGGCCCACTCCTCGCGACGGCGATCGGTGCGACGTTCACGAGACGGGAGACCGCACTGCCGACCACGCCGCCGGTCGCGCTCTCGGACGCGTTCACGACTGACACCTCGAAGCTGGCGCAGTGGTCCGGCTTCGTGCGCAAGGCAGGTATCCAAGAAGCCGGAAGCCTCGCGGATACGGTCGCCGCCGTGCGAGCGTTCGTCGAGGCACCGCTCGCTTCGGCGCGGAACGCGACTCTCGCGCCCGCGAGCTGGCGATCGGGCGGACCATGGACCTGATGCCGGCAAGCCGCGAGCCCGCGGAGTAAGTTCGGCTCTCGCGTCAGCGCCCCATCTCCAGCACCAAGAGGTCACCTGAACCACGGTGCTCGCCGACCTCCTCGCTCTATCGCCCGAATCGTACGGCTGAAATATTCAGGACATACGTTTCGTATCCTCCCATCGGCCTCGCGCACGTGGCGCTCCCACGCTGTCGGGCATGTCTCGCCGAACCCGTGACGTCCGGCCCACCGCGCTCATGCTCCACGTATGCGCTCTCTCCACGACCGCCTGCGTATCGCCAAGCCGTGCACCGAAAACTGGGACGCGATGCCCGCGTCGGCCTCTGGGCGCTCGCGGCATTGCGCTTCGTGCGAGCACGAGGTGCACGATATTTCGGCGATGACACGCGCCGACGTCGAGACCCTCTTGGCCCGCTCCACCGCGCGCATCTGCGGCCGCTTCCGCACCCGGGGCGACGGAGCGGTCGTCGTCGCCGATGGCCACGTGCTGCCCGCCGTCGACCCGAAGCGCCGCCTCCCCATCCTCACCGCGCTCGCGTTCGGGCTCGCCGCGTGCACCACCTCGGCCGCCCCTTCGCCGCCCGAGCCCAGCCCCAGCGTCACCGTCGCCCCCTCCGCGAGCACGCCTGCCGCGCCTTCGTCCTCCACCGAATCGAGTGACGCCGGCCCCGTGCGCGACGCCGCGACGGAAGCCGCTGCCGACGCCGGCATCGCGAACGACGCCGGAGAAAAGCCGAAGCGCAAACCCGCGAAGCCCGCGCCGGCGATGGAGCCCACGGAAATGGGAATCTTCGTCCCGCACGGGCGAGAGCCAAGTAGGCCGGCGCGCGGCCCCAAGTGAAGTCCACACGCACCGCGGTACGCCGTCAGTGCCGCATCTCGAACAGCACCAAGAACGTCACGTGAACCACAGTGGCCACCACGAACATGGCGACCCCCGCCGCGCTAAACCCCGCTCTGTCCGCGGTAACCGCCGCCCGCGAGCTCCCTCGCATCAGCGTGGCCACACGCCCACCGTGAATCTTCTTCGCGATACGAAACGCGACGATACCGAGCGCCAACGCGAAGCACGGAGCGGCCACCGAAGCGACGATGAACGAGGTCGCCATCGTGGTCCCTGGAATGAACGGGGGCACCACGCTCAATAGGAAGCACCGGCTACGACCATGGGCAGATAGCGACGAAGCTCGTTCATAAGAAAACCTCAGTTCCGAAGAGAGGTATCGAGCGTGTCACACGGCCTCACGAATCGCGAGCAACATTCGCGGGTTCGAATCGGCGAAACGTCGGAAGCCGGCCCCTATCCGCGACTTCCACGTCCACCGCAGGCTTCGCGCGCCGCTCGCACGTCCACTCGCCCCTCGACGGAACGGAGCACTACCCCCCATCCTCCCGATCACCACCGAGCTTCGCGGTCGTGGCACTCGGACCACGGCATCACGCGGTCGCCCTGAACACAAAGGAGCTGTGCCTCGGCCTCGGCGCGGTCGCCGAGGAACGCCACCCGACCATTCGGGAAAATCTTCACGGCGCTGCGGGAAGTCAGCACGACCCGCGTCGTGTCGTTCGTCACCAGGTCTACGATGTCGAGCGCGGACGGCGTTCGCTCGGTAACGACCGAAGTACCGCTCGCGCCGAGGATCGCCCCGGGCATCTTCTTCCAAGCAGGTGTACTCGAGCCAAAGCCGGCCGCGGGCACGAACATGGCACGGTGAACCATCTCGGGGAGTGGCCCCCGCGTTTCCAGCACCCAACCGTCTTTGGTCGCGTAGGCAAGCGCGGGTGAGGGCCCGAGGGCGAGCGTGAGGGTTCGCGGCGGTGCTCCGGGAACGAGCTGGGTAAGCGTTCCACCTTGTCCCGACGACGACGCGCAGAGCATTCGGCCTTCGCCAACCGCGACCGTCGTGCAGTCTGCGTTCTCAATCGGGCTACAGGTGCCCTTCGAGAGGGAGCACCGCACCACCGGCGGGCCCATCAACGGCCTTCCCGCGACGACCACCTCGTCGCCGCTACCAACGATCTCTGCGCTCGACATCTCCACGTGGAGCGTGGCGACCTTCTCTTTCGTCGCCAGTTTGATGACGTCGACGGCAGACCCTGCGCGACGCGCGAGGTACGTGGGCGCACGACGCGTGTCGTCGAACGGTACGAAGAAGGGCTCGGCTCCGTCCTCACGGGGCATGACCACGAGCTGATTTCCCTGAACGGAAACGAAGCTATCGGCAGGGCCGCGGGGCCACGGAAGGTCGAACACCGACTTCCCGTCCGACGCGCGCGTGAGGTTGATGCCACGCTGAGTTAGCCACTTACCATCCGGAGAAACAGCAGCCTGGCAGAACCTCGCGCCCCGGCCCACCACGTTTCCTTTCCAATCCTCGGCTACGCACGCGGCCTCTTGCCCAACGAGAGCGCCTGTTGCGATCGAGTAAAACAGTTGGCTGTTGCCGAGCACGAGGCGAAAACCGTCTCCCGAGACATCGGCGTCGAAGTAGGTAATCGGGGCCTTCGCGTCGACGACCTTCGCGCGCTCGTGTGGTGCAACCCGAACGACGCCGAGCTTCGACCCGCAGGGGACGGCGGCGTGTCCATTCCAGTAGACGACCCTGCCCGCGCACGGCAGCGCCAGGGTGTGCTTCTCGTGGGTGACGATTTGCTCGAGCACGAGCGCCGCGCCTCGGCTCGTTACGGCATAATCGCCCACGACATCGAACGGCTCCTGCGACCGGCGGAGCTCCTTTCCGGTCGCGGCGTCGAGCACCACGGTTCCATCCTGCGAGATCGAAACGTAGCGACCGTTGTCGGTGAAGCCGCCAAAAGCAGACGAGAGCGAGTCCACCGAGAAGAGGGGTTGGAATGTCTTGGTGTCGACGACCGTGAGCGTCGACGGACTCGAAACCGACGCGATGTGCGAAACGACTACCCTCGAGCCATCGCTGTTCGGAATGGCATACATGATGATCCCCGGCACCTCGAAGGTTCGGAGGTCGGCGAGGGTGGTCGTGTCGACTTCGGCGAGCGCCGAGCGGCCGACGCGGAAGTAGCGAGTGCGGTCCGCCGAAGGCCGCATCATCCCTTCGAACGGGACGCGCCGAAGCCCGCCCCAAGGCGACGACGCGCGCGGATCGGCGACGTATCCTTCGGTACCGGTAGTCGCAAGCAGCCGACCATCGGGCAAGAACAGGCTATCGAACGGCGCGCTCTCCGCGAGCATCGCGACGGTGGGACCGCTTGGCTTCGCGGGGCCGCTCGGCGCCGGAGCGGCCGCACGAGAAGAAGGAAGACGACCGGGGAGCTCGACCGCGACGCGAGGTGCTTGAGCACACGACGCGAGCAAGACGAGACAGAGCGAGAGAAGGTGCGAGCGCATGGGACGTCCTCGTGCTTTCGAGGGCCAAGACAGTAGGGGAGCCTGGCCGGGTTGGTTCCTTCTGTCGGCGGCGCAACGGAAAACGTTTCCGGGGAGGCGAGCTTTTCTTCTCCGGAGGTCCACGTGCATTCGGACGCGGCAATTTCCCGTGTTCCGCTCTTCTCGCGCCGACCAGACCCGCCCCCCACGATGCGCTACGGTCGCAACGTGGCGACGCGTTCCTTCTCCCCATTCCCTACCCTGGCCTCGCTCGCGCTCGCGGCCGTCGTCGTCACGGGCTGCCCCGCTCCGGCCGCACGAACACCGGAGTCGCCCAGACCGCCCAATTGCGCGCTGATGGAGACGCCGAGCCGAGCGTACGTCGTCGACTGGACCGACTCGGAGCGAGCTGCCTTCGACGCTGCCCGCCGGAAGGGCATCGTGCTCGCGCGCTACGATGGGTGCACACTGCATCTGCTCCCTGGCTGCAACGTCTCCGGGAGCGCGTATACGTTCAAGGGCTTCTCCCAGAAAGTCGAGCGCGTCACGCTTTCGCGGACCGACGACAGCCCCGCGGCCGCGGCCACCGGGGTGGGGGCGAGCGATCTCCCGCCGGAGTCCGCGGAGAAGGTCACCATCGAAGCACGTACCCGCGGCGTGTTCGCGCCCGCCCGGTGGCACGACATTGCACCGGAGGAGCTCCGCGAGGCGAAGGAGTGCGAAGGCGCGACCCACGCCATCGCGTCGTTCACGGTCGGCGCGTTCGAGGCGTCGATGTCGACGTCGACGCCGAGCGCCACGAGAGCGACCACGAGCGGGGGCTCACTTCCGAGCTGCGCGGTGCCGCCGCCCGATGCGCTCTTCGCGGACGAGGCGCCGAAGGGGTGCGACTCCACGATTCGGGTAGAGCTCTCGCCGTTGACGAAACCCTTCTTCGCGACCGCGTGGCCGGCGCCGATCCCCGCGGGGTATGCCGCCGAGCTCCCCCCGCGCGGAGACCGCTATTTCTGCACGGCGGCCACGCAGCACCGACAGCCCCGCTCGACTTGTGCGCCAAGGACGACCGAATGCGCGAACGTCGCGAGCGCGGTCATCGTGCCGCCGACCGCGACCGACCAGGACCTCGGCCTCTACTTCTATTGCCGCGGCTTCTCGCGCGCCTATTGCTTCTTTCCCTACGGGAACCCCAACAGCGCCGACAAGATGTGCGCGCTCACCCCGCGCGACTGCGAGCTTCTTCGCTTCGGCATACAGGACACGCTGAAAGACGCCTCGCCACCGCCCACGCCGCCCACGCCGTGCGTGCTGGAAGGAGACAAGTGACAGGCAAGTATCCTCGCGAAGCTCGCGCCCGAGGCCCAGCGTTCGTCACGCACCCTGACCCACGCGACCTGGGGTTCGGTCTACGGATGTCGCATCCGCTTGGCCGCGGCGTCACCCTTGGCTCGTGGGATTGCCGATGGCGAGCCGTACGGCAGCTCTCCCGTGCGCCATTGGGCTCGGCGACACCACGCTAGCTTGGGGTCATGCGCCGTTGGCATATCGCCACTCCTCACCTCGCCCCTCTCCGCACACGAAGCCCTCGCTTCATCTTCGCCATTCGCGTCCGACACCGCGTCTTATCCTCCCCCCAAAGCCCCGCCCGCAACGCACGGGCATAAAGCCCTAACGCTTGGTGCTCGCGGGAGAGGGCTCGCATGGCTTCTGCGGCGGCGAGCAATCGTGAGCCTTGGTACTCGTCGGCGAGCGTGCGTACACCCTTGGGTCGCGTCTCTCGGAGGAGCGCGAGCGTGCCCGAGGGGAAGAGCTCGCCGAGCTTGCGCAGCACACGATCCGGTAAGCCACGTTCGCCCGTGCTCGCGCGACGCGCGGCCGCGAGCACCCATCCCTCGTCCACCAGATCGTGACGACCGGCCGCGTGAAGAAGCTCCGCCAAGCGCAGCACCACGTGCTCCGGGAGCCGATCGAGCCCACGCGTGCGGGCGAGCGTGACGAAGCCCACGCCGAGCTCGGGGCGCGCGTCGAGCTCGGGCAAATCCAGCAACGTGGGCAAGGTGAGCTCGTTCATCGCGAGCGGCGCGAGGTGGACCTCGAGCAGCGCCTCGAGCCCCTCGATCGGCACCTCCGCGAGCCCTTTGCGCAGCGCCGAGCCCTCGAGCAAATAAGGCAGGCGTCCGCCCAGATCCACCGGGCCGTCGTCGTACCAGTCGCTCGCCACGAGGAGCGGCACGCTCCCGCGCGCCACCACCACCACGCCCATGCGCGAGGCGAGCTCTGTCGCGAAGCGGGCCACCATCGCGCCGAAGTCGAACGTCCCGTGCCGATACGCGTGAAACGTCACGAGGGCCCCCTCGGCGGTGAGACCGAGCAAACATCGGCCGCTCACCCGACCCTCTCCGTCGCGCGCATAGAGCACACGTTTGTTGATATCGACCAGGTTGGAGAAGACCGAAAAGTAGTTGAACGCTCCGGGCGAAAGGCACGTACCGAAGTGCCGTCCCATCTCCAGAATTTCCAAGGGGTCGGCCTCGAGCTCGAGGGTGAGCTCGCTTCCAGCGCCATGAGCGGGGAGGCGCTCTTTGCGCGCGCCGATGCCGTCGAGCCACGGGCCCATGCGAGCGCCCCGCTTCTCCAGCGAAGCGACGAAGCTCGCGTTCTTCGGGTGGTCGCGGAAGTCCCAAGGGCCCTCGCCAAAACGACGCGCGAGCACGGTCCTCGCGAGCGCGCGGGTCTTCGCCTCGAGCTTGAACACGGCGAGCAGACACTCGCGCGTAGACTCCTTGCGAAGTCGCGGATCGTTCGTGGGCACGGCGAGCATCTCGACCACACGCGCGTCGACACGCTGGTCGAGCGCGGAGACCCAGCGCTCCAGCCTTTGCCGCTTGGCCGCGAGCTCGAGCTTCTCCGAGAGACGCGCGAGCTTCTCCGGGGAGTGGCGCTCCGGGGGCGCGGTGATCCTCTGCATCAGAGTGGCCTCACGACGCGCGAGCGCGGGTGTATCTACCACGAGGCGCTTCTTTTTTAGGGCTTCGAGCTCTTGCGCGAGGTCTTCGCGGGTGCGGAACGCCGGCCCGAGCAGCTTTCCGAGCGTGCTCGCGGGCGACGAGGCGAGCTGCGCGACGCGGGCCATGGCGGCGCGGAGCTCTTCCGGGAAATCGAGGAACGCGCCGGGGCTCGCCCCCTCCACGAGCGGCTCCGGCTCGATCGGATCGAGTCCCGCATGACCCAGCGCCTCCAAGCGCACGAGCGCGGAATTGAGCAGCGCACCGTGGCCATCGAGAAGCGCCTCGCGCACGAGCTCCACGTGGCCGCGGCCGTCGCCGAGCCAGCGTCGCAGTCGCTCCGTGTCGCGCGTGTCGAGGTCGAGCACCGAGAGCTTGCCAAGGAGCGGCCCGAAGCACTCCGGCCGACCCGAGGCCAGGGTGGCCGCGAACGACAGCACCTCGGGCGAAACATAAACCGACGCGCACCGTGCAATCTCCGCGAGCCACATCGTCGCGCACGCTTCGTCGGGAGCGAAGGCGCTGACGCGGGCCAGGGAGAGTGCCTCTTTCTTGTCGACCACGGGGCGCCCAGGCTGGGTCTTTTCGAGCAGCACGGCGAAGAAGATCTTCGCGCTGCCGGGTCGATCGAGGTGGCTCAAGAGGGAGCTCGTCAGGTGCGAATAACACGTCGGGTTCGCGTAGCTCTCCACGAACGGGGCGAGTAACGCATTCACGTTGCGGCCTCGCGCGTCGAGCGCCCTGCGGAAGGCCTCCAGAAACTCCCGCACCGTTTTGCGTCCAGTCTCGTCGTCGCAGAGGCCGAGCTGGTCCGCCACGTCGAACGCCATTCCCCCGCGCAACCAAGCGCCGTCGAGTCGCGTCGGAACGAGCACGAGCAGCCTCTCGAGCTCGCTCGCGATCTCGCGGTGCTCGCTTCGTCCGAGGGCGAGCGCCGCTTCGAGCCATCGCTTCGCGTCAGCGTCGGGAGGGGCCTTTCGGGTCAAGGTGTCGACCTTGATCACGGCCGCCGCGATCCCGCTCGTCTCCGCGCTGCCCGCATCTTTCCCTGGGGTCGAGCGCCGCACCGCGTGCACCGAGGTGCCGTGCGCCTGCGCGCGCGCCGCAAGCGCTTCGAGCTCATCGTAGAAGGGCTTCCAGGCCCGCACCGCTTCGAGCGGCTCGAGGAGCGCGAAGAGCTCGAGCACGTGCCTTCGGCTCGTCGGTTCGTCGGCGAGCGCTTCTTCCAAGGTGTGCACGAGGGTGGGCGCCAAGATCGCGTCGCGCGAAGTGCTCACGCTAGGCACCGGCCCCGGCTTTCGTTTCGCGAGGCGCCCGAGCGAAGCCGAGAGCGCACGCGCCGCGTTTGCACCGCCGGAGAGCGGCACCTCGTAGCTCGCGGGCTCGAGCAGGGCCTCTTCGAGGAACGCCGTGGCCTCCGGCTGCGATCGTCGCACCACCTCCAGCATGGCCCACACCCGGCACGCGTAGGTGCCTGCGCTCGGAAGATGTGGGTCGCGAGTGGGCTTGCCCTCTCGTTCGAGCAAGCGTGTGGCCGCGGCGTAGCGATCGGCATCCCGCGCGAGACGCGCGAGGGAGCGCTCGGCTTCACGCGGCTTCATGAGCCCGAGGAACCCGAGCGCGCGGATCGTGGGCGCGAGCACGGGCAGACGCGAGCAGAGAGCGCGGGCGGTCTTCTTCGCCTCCGCGCCGAACGCCTCGTCGACCTCGAACGGAGACGGCTGGTCGAGCCCATCCCGCAGCGCGAGCCGCGCGCGCGTGACCACGCGAGTGACCCCGGCGACGAAGGTCGGCACGTCCCCCACCACGCTCGCGAGAGCTTCGGGAAACTCCCCCGCGAGCTCGCGCACAGTGCGCCCCGCGCGAATCAGCAGCGCTTTGTCGACCCGCGAAATAGCCCGGCTGGTGTCGCCCGGAACGAACCACACGAGCGCCTCGCCCGAGCTCGAGCCGCCGCTTTGGCCTTCGCGCGCCAAAGGAAAGCCCTCCAGCCAGCCGAGCGACGCCTTGAGGTGCATGCGCACGAGCGACAGCCCTCGTGCCTTTTTGGTCTCTTGGAGGCGATGCGGCTTCATGGCAGACGCGTTCCCGGCCTCGAGCTTGGTCTCGTTTGGCCCTTGTGTCGACGGATTTCCCAGTGAGCCAATGCGCCTACAAGCGCTTCGGATCGACACTTCAGGAGAGACGCGAGCGAGCGACCAGGTCGAAGCTTCGCCGCGAGTGCTCGGGGTTCACGCGTCCCGGTGCAGAACGAGTACTAAAACCGTCCGCCCGAAAAGGCGCGCACGAGGCCACGAGGAACGGCGAGCACGGCACTCGCGGTGAGCGCCGCGAGGTCGAAATAGTCGCGCCAAAGCGTGATCTTTCCGTCGTGCACTTCGAAGGTACCGCAAACCCAAATCACGATTTCGTATTTGCCCTTCGCGAGCACGTCGGTGCGCTCGGTGAGGACGACAGGGCCGTTCGCGGCGATGTTGTGCATGCGTACCTCGAACCGGTCCATCACACGCTCGAAGCTGCGCAGCGTGCGGGCCACGGCCACCTTGCCCCTCGCCGCCGGCAACGGGACGTTTTGGTAAACCATGTCGTCGCCACAAAGTTCGAGCGCGCCCTCGAAATTGAGCTCTTCGAGTGCTTTCAAGAAGGATTGAACGGTCTCGATCGGGGTCATCGTGATCGAAGCTACGCCATGCAAACGCCCAGCGGGAGCCCCTCCTCGGGCGACCACGCGCGAACGGTCCGCTCCGAGCTTCCAAGAGCGCTCGAACCCCGACGAGCTGTTCCTCGACGAGCTTCTCGTAGATCCATCCGTGGCGACCGAGCGACTCGTGGTTTCCCTCTTGCGCGACGCGTCCCATGGTCGAGCACGAGGACACCATCGCCGCCCATCACACGGCGCGCTGGCTCAGGGCCTCTCCGACGGAGCTACCTACCCGCCGCGGGCCTTACGAGCCTTCTCGAGGAGCCCCGGTATCCACCCCTCGTAGCCCTCGACGTACTTTTCGGGCAGCGCTGCGAGCAAGTCGGCGCGGCCCAGCGCGGCGAGGAGCTCGAGCTCGTCCTGGATGCTCCAATTGTCCGGGGCCACCACCCTCTTGGTCGCGATCATCTCCACCAAGAGCTCGCCGCAGTCCGAAAGCTTTCGCTTCTTGATCTTCGCGTATACCGCGCGGAGCGCCGCCACCTTGGATTTGCGCTCGCCGATGGCCCACGCAGCGAGGATCTCGGTGCGGATGGCTTCGTTCTCCGCCGCCGTGGAGCGAGCGGCCTTTCGCGGCTTCGGCGCAGCGAGCCCCGCGAACGCGCGAATCGAGTCGCCGTCTTCCGCATCGAGCTCGGGAAAGCGCTTTCGGAGCTTCGCGTTCATGTCGAAGCCGACGATCTTGGTGGTCGCGCTTAGCTTGCCGACGACGTCGCCGCGATCGTCCGTGGCGAGGTAGGTTTCGGCGTTCAGGAACGGCGCGTAGGTCGAGTGATCGTTGGCGCTGCCCCAGAACAGGTTCGCGTGAATGCCGCCGAAGGCGAGGACGTCACCGGACGTGTGCAGGCGGTCCACGTGCAGCGTGCCGCCAACGAAGAGCAGGGAATATCCGAAGGGCGGCGAGTAGAGGCCGCCGGTGACATGCAGGTCGCCCAATACGAACAAGGCGGCTCCCTCGTCGAGGGCGATGCCCTTGTCGGCGACCGCGGAGCCGCGAATCACGAGCGCGTCCTCCACCCGCGGCGAACGCACGCGGGTCGACGTGCGGGTGGCCGGCGGAAACTTCGCGCGCAGTGCCGGGTAGTCGACGCCCTTCTCGTTCAACGCAACGAAGAGCGGCTCCACGAGCAAATAGAGGCCATCGACGTCACCGGGGAGCTTCGCAGGCGTCGCCATCGCGGCGACAGTATCACCGCGCGGCAGGCCGCCCGTAGGGCAAATCGTCGAGGCCGAGCGCACCCGCCCGCACGAATCATCAGCGCTTTTGTCGCCCGCGAAGTGGCGCGGCTCGTATCGGCCGGAACGAACCACGCGAGCGCCTCGCCCGAGCCTTCGCCTTGGCCTTCGCGCGCTTCAGGAAAGCCCTCGAGCGAGCCGAGCGAGGCCTCGCGTTGGCCTACTCCTCGGTCCCTGACCAAGATTCCGCTCGCGTCTTCGGTAGCGCGCGTCGATCATCCTGAAACGACGCTCGCCCTGCTGCCGTCTACTGCCGACTTCGCTCAGCTTCCGACTCTAAACGAGCGACACGCGACCGCGTTCCCTCGAGTCGGCGGATGACACGTCGCTCGCGTTCACGCGCCACGCAGCGCACACGCTCGCCGGTACGCGGTCGGGCTGGTCGCGAGATTCCGCGCAAAGACTCGGCGAAGCGTCTCGGCGAGGGCGAATCCAGAGGCCCGCGCGATCTCTTCGATTCCCAAGGTGGTCTGCTCGAGCAATCGCCTAGACGCATCGAGACGCGCGCGCTCCACGAAGACGGCCGGGGTCATCCCTAGCTTCTGGCGGAAAACCCGCGCGAAGTTTCGCGGGCTCATCCCGACACGCGCGGCAAGCGCCTCTACCGATAGATCTGCCGTCAAGTGTTCGAGCACGTACGCCTGGGTGGCGTCGAGCGGCTCGGACTTCGCGGACTGTCCACTTAGCTGCACGCTCAGTTGCGACTGTCGACCTGAGCGGTGGAGGAACATCACGAGGTAACGTGCGACCTGCATCGAAGTGGTTCTACCGAGATCGCTCTCCACGAGGGCAAGCGCGAGGTCCATCCCAGCGGTTACCCCGGCAGAGGTGTAGACCGGCCCGTCTTTGGTGTAGATGGCGTCTCTGTCGAGAATGGCCGACGGGAACGCATTGGAAAACGCTTCGGCGTATTGCCAGTGCGTGACGGCTCGGCGTCCGTCGAGCAGCCCCGCAGCCCCCAACAGGAAGGCTCCCGTGCAGACGGACGCCACGCGACGAACACGCGCCGCAAGGGTCGCCACGAAACGCACCGATGGCGAATTGGTCGCGCACGCGACGATTCCGGGGCCACCCACCACGACCAGCGTGTCGACCTCTCCGAGGTCGTCTTGAATCCCGGCGTCGGCGACGATCGCGATACCCGACCCAGACTGCACCGGGCCCGCGGTTTCCGCGACGACGGTCGTTGCATAACCCGTGCGGCCCTTCGCGGAAGCCATGTACGTCGCACATGCGAACACCTCCAGGGGTCCTGTGAGATCCAGCGATTGAAATCCTGGAAAGATGAAGAACGCAACGATTCTCGGAGCCGACGCGGACTCACATGGTTTCACGGAATCGCCTCATAGACGGCCTGGGCCGCTCGATCGAGAGCGCCGCGGCCGACCGGAACACCAGCCACGTTGTCGCGATTGATCATCATCGCCACGGAGAGCTCCTTCTCTGGGTAGTAAACCACGAGTGACCAAGCGCCGGGCAGGTAACCTCCGTGCCCGAATCCTGAATAGGTCCGAGCGCTACCCTCACCTTTGCACGGGCAAAAGCTCATCATCGCCCGGCCGTAGCCCGCTCCCGGTTTTCCCTCCAGCATCATTCGGTTGCGTGAGCTCGCGCGGACGAGATGCTCCGTGGTGAAGAGCTCATCGAGAAGATGGGTCAAGTCGTCCACCGTAGACGTCGCGGCCCCGGCCGCCCCCGCGGCGCTCACGATGGCGCGCTGGTCGACCTCGGCCGTATCTAGCTCGAGTCCGCTATAGGAAAAGTAGCCGTGAGCGAGTCCCGGGGGCGGGTCGAACGTGTACGAGGTAGCTGAAAGGCGAGCCCGGTCGACGACGCGCGAGCGAATCAGGGTGGAAAGATCCGACCCGGTCGCCCGAGCTGCCACTTCGCCCGCCAAAACGAAGCCGGCGTTCGAATACAGCATCGACGCGCCTGGTGGCCCGGCAGGCGCGAGAGGTTTCACGAGAGCAATCACTTCGGTCGGGGAGAAGACGCGCGAAAGGTCACGGGTGACTTCGGAAATGAATTGCGCATCTTCGAACCAAGTCCCAGTCACGCCACCCGTGTGCGAAAGCAGCATGTCGATCGTAGTGGCGCTCGCCTGCGGGAAGTCGGGAATCCACTTCGAGAGGGGATCGTTTCTTTGGAGGAGCCCCTCTTCCTCGAGCTGCAACAGCACAATCCCGGTGAGGATCTTGGTGACGCTACCGATTCGAAAGCGAAGGTCGGGTCGCATCGGCGAGCTGCGAGCCACGTGGTCGATGCCCGATGCGCCCGACCAATGCTGTCCACGCAGCGAGACGCCGAGGATGGCGCCGGGAGCCGAAGACGAGCCTCGCAGCTCCTCGACGATCGCGGACAGACGCTGCGCGGGCAAAGGGGCGGGCAAGGGGGACGGACGCGCGTCGGAGACTCCGCCGTCGACCGCCGGTCCGGTTCCGGGCACCTGAGCCAGGGACGATCCGTTTCCGCATCCGACCAGAACCAGCATCCAGATTTGGAACAAAGAGGGCTTATTCATGCGAAGAGCCTGCGTCCTCGACGGCTCATACCCAAGGACGGAGACCGGACAATTTCGGCCAATCTCGTGGCCCACGATGGGCGCCGTGTACGTCGCCGACCAGCTCAGCACCGGCAAGCAGCGGGCGCTCGAGGTCATGGCCACGGCGCGCGGTCACTCTTGGCCCGTGGGATTGCCGATAGCCGAGCCGTACGGCAGCTCTCCTGTGCGCCATTCGGCTCCGCGACACCATGCTAGCTTTGGGTCATGCGCCGCGTGCTCGGATCTCTCTTTGGTCTCATTCTGCTCGTGGCGGCGCCTCCCGCGTTCGCGCAAGCCGTTCCCGAGGCCGACGTCCTCGCACTCGAGACCGCCCATCGCGAGTCCATCGCGACGCGAAGGGCGTTGTCGGATGCGGTCCTCGTGGCCGGACTCACCAGCACTGCGGGAGGAGCCGCGCTCATGGTCCCGGACGCCGAGGATCAGGGCTTCCGTTTTGCTGGGATAAACACGGCGCTCTTCGGCGTGATCAATACGGTCGTCGCGCTGCTCGCGCTCCGCGGAATCGCCGGCGAGGAGGCCGAGTGGGGCTCGGCGTCGGCGGCCGCGGCGCGTCGGCAACCTGGCGGGCTCGCGCGTGCGCGTGTGCACGCCGCGCTCGACGAACGCCGCGAGGCCACGAGCCATGCCGTGAACCTCGGTCTCGGGGCGGGGTATCTCGGAGTCGGCGCCGCCGCAATCCTGGCCTCTCGCCTCGGGGTCGACCACCCGAACCGATGGTTGGGGAGCGGAGTCGCGATTGGCGCCCAGGCAATCTTTCTCGTGGCCATCGATTGGGTCGGGCTGCGGCGCGCGGCGCACTTCCACCGCATGTTCGTCGAGGGGCTCCTTCCGACCGTGTCGGTGGTTCCGTCCGCACGCGGCACCGAGACGCGCCTCGTCGTCGGCGGCGTCTTCTAGCGTCGGTCGCGCTCCTCTCCGCCGCTCTCCCGCTTCCTTGCTCGTCGCACGCGCTGCGATCCACGAGGTCGGACGTGATGCCAGGCGCCGCTTCGAGCCATCGCTTCGCGTAAGCGTCGGGAGGGCCCTTTCGGGTCAAGGTGTCGAGCGCGGCCAGTAGCTTGGCCGCTTCGACGGCGGCTGCCCCGTCCGTGCTCGCGCATGCCTGAGGGCCGCCCGGTCGTAGGACGATACGTGCACGTCGAGGATCTCACAGAAGACGCTCGTATCGGAGGAGGCAGGGTCTCAACGACTTGCATTGGGCGGCTTTTGCACCAGCCCGATGGCGGGCGCCGCTCGATCGCTCGCGCCGAGCGAGGGTCGCGACGGCCATGAGCTCGTGATGTTCGGCTTCCTCTCTCTCCTCGGCGTCGGAGGTCGCCTTCGCCCCAACGAGCGGGGTCTCCCATTGCCTCGTCCGCTCCATCACCGCGAGCTCCACGCGCCGCGCGGACCGAAACGAAAAAAAAAGAACCTGCCCTCGTCAGATCGCGCGCGCCCCTCGCGAAGAGCATCGGGACCGCGGAACGAACGAACGATCCAACCGAGGAATACCCACCATGAAACGCGCCTTCTTTGCGGCTTCTTTGCTCTCGATCACGTCCCTCGCCCTCTCCGGCTGCGCCGCCGACACGCTCCCCGACGGCGATCCCGCGGCCGTCGAAGGCGTCGACGACAACGTCGATCTCGATACCTTCCGCCCCGGTGCGTACACGTCCCCCGGCGGCACCGTCACGCGGCGCGCACCGTTCTCGGGCACGAACGGCACCGGCCCTGGTCGCGGCGCGCACACGAGCGGCCTCATCTCGGCGAGCGGCGAGCAGGCCGCGGCCGGCTTCGACCGCACCTCGTCGACCGTGTTCAGCTTCTTCGAAGCCCCGCCCGCCGAGTCGCGTGTCACCGTGACCTCCACCACCCGCGTCGAGTCGGCCTTCGTGCGGGTCATCGGCGCCCTCTTCGGCTACGCCAAGGGCGAGATCTCCCTCTCGATGCGCGTGGTCGACAGCGCGGGCGGAGAGCGATGTCGGCGTGAGGTCATCCTCGCGAAGACCGAGGGCGCGCTCGGCGAGCACCGCAGCGACGCGACCGCAGGGCCCACCTCGCTCACGTGCTCCTTCGACAAAGACGCCGCCGCGCGGGGCACCTTCCGCGTCGAGGTGTCGCTCAACGCGTTCCGCGAAGCCGCGGGCGGCGCGTGGGTCCAGTCTGCCGGGCGCGCCACGCTCGAGTCGATCTCGTTCGGCCGCAACATCGAGCCCGGCGTCCTCGTCGGCCACCTCGGCTACTGTGTCGAGCCCGCGGGCGCCGCCGTGGTGGGCACGCCCACGCGCCTCGCCGAGTGCAGCGGCGCCGCCGAGCAGAAGTGGATCCGCCACAGCTCCGGTGCCATCGTTCACCGCGCTTCTGGCCTGTGCCTCGACGCCCCCGCCGGATCGCCCGATGGCCGCCAACCGGTGCTCGCGCGCTGCCTCGCGATGTACCCCGTCTCGAGCTCCCAGTTCACGGTCGGCACCGATGGCTTCATCGTCCACCGCCCCACGGGCAAATGCCTCGACGCCGCGTGGGAAGCCGGTATCGGTGGCGGCTACGAGCGCACCCCCATCCAGCTCTGGTCGTGCATCCGCCCGAACGTGGGCAACCAGCTCTGGACGTTCCACCCGTGACCCTCCCGTGCGCAGCGAGGCCGGCGCGTTTGCTGGCCTCGCCGCGCGCGACCCGCGGTATATGCGTCGTGGATGGGGCGGCTCGCGACGATTCGTACGCTCGCGGTGATCGCGCTCGCTCCGTGGCTCGTGTCCGGCGCGAGCCGAACCGAGCCGGCCCCCGCCACGGAGCAGCACGACGCAAGCTTCGCGGTCGCGGGGTGCGAGAGCACCGGCCCCGTGTGTGAGATCGCGGCGGGCAGCTCGGTTCGGCTCGTCACGCAGCCCGGCCGGGCCCCCGTCACGGTGCTGTCGTCGCGGCTCCCTTGCCGCACCCGCGAGGCAGACACGTTCGCAGAGGGGCCCTCGCCGCTCACGGCGACCCCCCGCGCGGGAGATGCGTTCTTGTGTGTGCGCGACGGGTCCGCCCTCTTCGAAGTGCCGCTCTCTCGGAGCGAAAAGCCGGAGTGGTACGAACGCGCGCGCGCAGCGAGAGCCGCCGGGAAGTCGGCCGAAGCACGCGCGGCCGCGGAGCCCCACGTGAACGCGCCCGGCCTCGAAGGCGCGCGCGCGCTCGGGCTCATGGGCCGCCTCGCGATGGCGCGGGGCGACACCCACGAAGCGGCCTCCCTCCTCGCCCGCGCCGTCACGCTCCACCAAGGCGAAGGTCGCGTCGTCGAAGAGGCCGACGATCGTTTCGCCCTCGCCTACACGCTGGCGACGCACGAAAAACGCTACGACGAGGCCCGCGCGGTGCTCGCCGCCGACATTCTCCACCGAACCGACGACCTGCGCGCCAAGCAGGCGTATTACCGCGCCATCGTCGAGCACCAGGCCGGCGAGACACGGCAGGCGCTCGCGCAAATCGCAGAGGCCAAAGATCGGCTCGCGCGCCAAGGCCTCGCCGGCGAGCTCGTCGACACCACCGAGCTCGAAGGCCTGGTCTTGCTCCGCGTCGGTCGCCTCGCCGAGGCGAAGCAGGTGCTTCTCGACGCGGAGCGCACGTTCGGCGAGAAGACCCGCCCGTGCACGCGCGCCACGCGCCTCGTGAACCTCGCCATCGCGACCCTGCGCGCATACGAATGGGGCGCCTCGAGCGCGGCCCCGAACGCGCCCCTGGAGGCGCTCGGCTACGCAGAGCTCGCGCTCACGCTCGGCGATCGCGCTTGCCCCGGCGGGCTGCGCCACGCGAGCGCGCAGCTCCACGCCGCCCACGCCGCGCTCCTCCTCCACCGCGAAGGCGACGCGCGCGCGAAGCTCGAAGACGCGCGGGCAGCCCTCCCCCGCCCTTCGCGGTGGTTCCTTTCGGGGTGGCACGAGATCCGAGCGCGCGTCGACATGGCAGAGGGAAAGAACACGAACGCCGAGCTCGAGCTTCGTGTCGCGCTCGCGTACGCCGG